>JBBWZW010000456.1:0-8790 GCA_039649305.1 Burkholderiales bacterium | reverse complement strand
CGATGGCTTGTGCCAGCACGGTTGCGGTAGTGGTACCGTCACCAGCGTTGTCGGAAGTCTTGGAAGCGACTTCCTTGACCATTTGCGCGCCCATGTTCATGAGCTTGTCTTTGAGTTCGATCTCTTTGGCGACCGATACACCGTCCTTGGTGATGGTCGGGGCGCCGAAGGAGCGCTCGAGTACGACGTTACGGCCTTTCGGGCCGAGGGTGACTTTAACGGCGTTGGCGAGGATATTTACGCCTTCGACCATCTTGGCACGGGCTGCATCGCCAAATACGACTTCTTTAGCTGCCATGTTTGTTGCTCCTTAACTTATGTTCGTTGGATATTCGTATTACTTTACGACGATTGCCATGATGTCTTCTTCGCGCATCACGAGGACTTCTTCGCCCTCGACCTTCACGGTTTGGCCGGAGTATTTGCCGAAGAGTACGATGTCGCCGACTTTAACGTCGAGCGGGCGCACTTTGCCGTCTTCCAGGATCTTGCCGTTGCCGATGGCCAGAACTACGCCCTGGTCCGGTTTTTCTGCTGCTGCCTCAGGAAGTACGATGCCGGACGCAGTTTTTGTTTCCTGGTCTGAGCGCTTAACGATGACGCGATCGTGCAAAGGACGAAGGTTCATACAAACTCCTTTAAATCAATAAGTTATTAGTTGTTTGCGGCATATTGCTGCTGCAAGGGCACTTCACCATGCAGCAAAACCGCATTGGAAAAATGTTTGGTAGCCAGGCGGAGCTTTTGTTGTTAGCACTCTCCCCTAGCGAGTGCTAAGTATATGGGCGACGAGTTGCTTTTTCAAGCAGGGCTCCTGCTTTTTTATTATTTGCATTTTGTCATCGCCTCGTAAACGGACGATGAAAGGCCCCCCGCCGGGAACTGAAGGTCAGTAAAACCGGACGGCGTAGACAGGCGGAAGAGTCGTTGAAATCTCCCGCCAGGTGTCCCCGGCATCGCCGGAAGTCCACAAGCCACCGGTAGTTGAGCCCATCAGGAGAGTTTGCCCATCGTCCGCTACCGCCAGTCCGTGACGGTAGATGAGGTCGTAGCAGTGACGCTGCGGCAACCCGTTCCGCAGGTCTTCGAATGACTTGCCGCCATCCCGAGTTCGGCTGACCGACATGGCGGCGTCGACCGGAATCCGCTTCTGGTCCGCCGTCGCCGGGACAAACCATGCGGTGTCCGGGTCTTGCGGATGGACGGCAACGGTGAAGCCGAAGTTGGATATGGGTGCGGAACCGTTGGCGGCTTGTGCGATTTCCTGCCATTGAGCGCCTCCGTTTGTGGAGCGCCAGATGCCGTTATGGTGCTGGCACCAGAGCACGTCCGGCGCGGCGTTGCACTGCGCGATCAGGTGCGGATCCTGGACCGCGTCCTCCTCAGCTTGATCCGGCGGCATGTAGGCGGCGCGCATGCCTTTCGAACTGGGCGACCAGCTTGCGCCGCTGTCGCTTGTGACCCAGGCACCGCCACAGGAAACGCCGACCAGCATCCGGCGGTTGTCCCTCGGGTCTATACAAATGGAGTGTATGCCCGGTACGTCGTAGCCGCCGCCGAACCATTTGCTGCGTTGAGGGACATCCCAGAGCGAGCGGACCAGCTCCCATGAATCGCCGCGGTCGCGTGAACGAAACAAGCCGCCGGGCAGGGTGCCGGCCCAGAGCACGCCAGGCTCTTTGGCACCGCCCGTGACCATCGACCAGATCATGGTCAGCTTCCACTGCACATCGTCCTTGCGATCATCCGGCTGAGGCGGATAGGCAGGCGTGGCGATTTCCGTCCAGGTGTCGGAATCCTTGTCGCGGCGATGTAGCTTGACGCCAAAATGGCCGAGGTTGAGTGCGGCGTAGAGCGTGCCGTCGCGCCGGTCGAACAGCGGCATCGTGACGGGCTCGCCGATGAAACCGGAAGGCTTGATCTCCCAGCCGGCACCCTTGGACCCATTCTGGACCAGTTCGAACAGTCCTTTGCGCGTGGCGACCAAAGCGCGGTCACTTCCGTTTACCGTCATGATCAACCTCCTGAAAGAGCTTGCAGTACATGGACGCTGCTATCGCTGCGCAAGTCATCATTGAGACTCATGCGGTCGCGGACACGGATGCCGTCGATGAAGACCACGACATGAGGCCGCAAATGGCCTTGCTCATCGAGTATATAACCGCGCAGCCGGGGGTTACGTTCGAATGCCGCTTCGAGCGCATCGCGCAGCTTGCGCGCTGAAGTGTCGATTTCGGGCACCTCAGTGAATCGCTTCAGTTGCTGCGTGAACACCAGCTTCGGCATACGGCCCCCAACCCAGTAAACGACAGCGCCAGTCTAATAGCCGCGTACGCGATCCACAACTCCCGTTACGGGCGCACCCCGCTCGAGGGAATTTATTTTATCCGCTATTTGTTGAATGCTTTCGGCACGCTGGGTCATTGCCGAAATATGCGGCGTGATCGTTATCCGGGGCACGCGCCAGAACGGATGGTCTGCCGGCAAGGGTTCCTCGCGGAATACATCCAGCGTGGCGTTGGCAAGCTGGCCGTCGGCGAGAGCGGTAAGCAGATCCTCTTCCACCAGATGGGCGCCGCGCGCGACGTTGATCAGTTGCGCGCCACGAGCCAGCTTTGCGAAGAGCCGGCGATCCAGGATGTTTTCGGTTTCGGCCGTAAGCGGCAGCAGGTTGACCACGACATTGAGCCCGCTCAGGAAGCGGTCAAGGGCTTGCTCGCCGTGATAGCACTCCACGCCATCGACTTGTTTGGGGCTGCGGCTCCAGCCGCGTATCGGAAAACCAGCTGCAGCAAGATTCGCCGCGACCTGTGCTCCAAGCGCGCCCAGGCCCAATACGCCGATATGATGGTTGGCCTCAATTCCCTCCGGCAGTGGCTGCCAGATGCCGGACTGCTGTTGACGCGCATAGTCATCCATGCGGCAGAAATGACGCTCGACCGCATGATTGACGTACCTGGTCATCTTCGCGCCCATGCCGGCATCTTCGATCCTGATGAGCGGCACATGCGGTGGCAGCAGGTCGGGATGCTGTTCCAGCAGGCCGAGTATTGCATCGACTCCGGCGCCGAGATTGAAGACAGCCTTCAGTCCGGCGCGCTGCTGCAGAAGCTCGCGAGGCGGTTTCCATACCACCGCATAGTCGGCGGGATAGCGATCTTCTTCCTGCCAGACTCGGATGCGGGCATGTGGCAAATGAGCGGCAAGATCGGAAACCCACGGCGCCGAATCTTCACCATCCATGTGAAAGAGGATACGGATCATTTTGCAAACAGCTGGCTCATGTCGGCAAACGCTTTGACCTCAAGCGCATTTCCGCTGGGATCATGGAAGAACATGGTCGCCTGCTCGCCGGGTTCGCCCGGAAAGCGGATCTGCGGCTTCATGACGAATTCGACACCGGCGCTTTGCAGCCGGTCCGCGAGTGTCTGCCACTCCGGCTTCGACAACACGATCCCGAAGTGCGGAATCGGTACGCGTTTTCCATCGACATGGCCATAGCCGGATGGCTCGACCCGGTGGCCGACAAGGTGGGTGACGATCTGGTGCCCGAAGAAATCGAAGTCGATCCATTCGCTGGAGCTGCGTCCTTCTGGACAGCCGAGCACTTCGCCATAAAAAGTGCGGGCGGCATCCAGGTCATGAACGGGGAAGGCGAGGTGAAACGGGTGGAGAGCAGGCATAGCGGGTTCCTGTGGCAGATGGTGAAGTACGCCCATTTTAGCCAAACGATCGGAACCTGTTGTTCGCCACCGGAAAACCGGCGCTTAAGCCAACGCGATGTTCACTTCTATGTTGCCGCGTGTGGCATTCGAGTACGGGCACACTTCATGCGCCTTGTTCACGAGCGATTGTGCCGCTGCCTTATCGAGGCCGGGTAGCGCAACGCGCAGATCCACGGCCAGGCCGAAACCGCCCTTGGTGTTGGGGCCGATCCCGACTTCGGCGGTGACTGTTGCGTCCGCCGGGAGTGGGGTCTTCGCTTGCGCCGCGATGAATTTGAGCGCCGACAGGAAGCATGCCGAGTAACCGGCCGCGAATAACTGTTCCGGATTAGTCCCATCGCCGCCTGCACCGCCGAGCTCCTTCGGGGTGCTCAGCCTGACGTCGAGTTTTTCATCGCTGGTGGTGGCGCGTCCATCGCGGCCGCCGCTTGCTGTGGCTTGCGCCTTGTACAGGATCTGCATGTTTTCTCCTTTGGGTGGGGTGAACGACAAGCAGTAATGTATCGTGCAATTATATTGCGTGCAATTTAATCGTGCCTTTTAGTGGATAACTTCTAAAACCTGCGGTCACTGAAGGTTCGACCGCGTCAGGTCGTTGCGTATGGTGGAGAGCTGCTCGCGCAGGTTTTGCAGCACCTGCACCGGTTGGCCACTGGCGCACAGCATCTGATGCGGGATGCCTTGCGCTTTTTTCTTCAGCGCACGACCGTCTTTGGTCAGGGTAATGCGTACCTGACGCTCGTCGGCTTCGTCACGCGTACGGGTGATAAGAGAGGAGGCTTCAAGCCGTTTCAACAGCGGCGTCAGGGTGCCGGAATCGAGAAACAGCCGTTCCCCTATGGTCTTTACCAGAATGTCATCTTGTTGCCACAAAACCAGCATCACCAGGTATTGCGGGTAAGTGAGACCCACCTTGTCCAGATATGGCTTATAGGACTTCGTCATTGCCAGCGACGCGGAGTAGAGTGCAAAACAGAACTGGTTGTCCAGCGCCAGCGGGTCGTCCAGTTGTGCGACCGGGGAGTTGTTCGAAGTGGACATGGTGAAGGACCTTTGCCGTGGGATAATCAATTGCACTTGACGTATTATTCCCCATCCTATGCGAATACAAAAGAAAGTCGTCGCCGCTTGCTATTTATTTGTGTCGTTCGGGACGGTATTGGCGCAGGAATTGCCGGCGGCTGTTGTCGATGCATTAACTCGCGCTGAAATTCCCGGCTATGCAGTGGGCGCCTATGTGCAGGAAGCCGGCGGCGGCCCCGTCCTGGCCGCGAAAAACCAGGACATTCCGCTCAGTCCGGCATCCACAATGAAACTTGTGACAAGTAATGCCGCGCTCGAGATACTCGGCCCTGCCTTTACCTGGAAGACCCAGGCATACGCGACAGGTACGCTCAATGGCGACGTGCTCAATGGCGACCTGGTCTTCAAGGGCAGCGGCGATCCGAAACTGGTGCTGGAAAATTTCTGGATGTTCATGCGCCGGATCCGGGCAAAAGGCATCCGTGTAATCGGCGGCAATGTCGTGCTCGACCGCAGCGTGTTCGAAGAAATTCCCGTCGATGCAGCGCTGTTCGATGGCGATCCGATGAAGACGTACAACGTGGGCCCGGATGCGCTGCTACTGAACTATAAGGCTTTCAGTTTCCGCTTCGCTCCGGACGAGGGAGCGGGAATTGTGCGCCTCGCCGTCGAACCGCCGGTCGACGGCTTTCCGGTGCAGTCGCCGAGGCTGAGCCATGGCGAGTGCGGCGATTGGCGTGCCATGCTGCATCCCGTGATAGACGGCGCCGGAGCGAGATTCGGCGGCGCTTATCCCGCCTCCTGTGGCGAGCGGGTATGGCATATCCATCCTTTCCAGATGACGCACACCCAGTATTTTTCCGCTGTGTTCCGGCGCATGTGGGCGGAACTCGGCGGCAAGTTCAAAGGCGAAGTCCGGAACGGTCACGTCCCCGAGACTGCCCGTCTGGTGGCGGAGTGGGAGTCGCCCTCGGTGTCGGACGTGATCCGCGACGTCAACAAATTCAGCAATAACGTGATGGCGCGGCAGTTGCTGCTGACCATCGCCTACCGGTCTTTGCAGATTCCCGCCACACCGGAGCGCGGCGCCGCAGTGGTCAAGATGTGGCTGGCCAATAAAGGTATCGATGCGCCCGACCTCTCCATCGACAACGGTTCCGGCCTGTCGCGCAGCGAGCGGATCTCGGCACTGACGCTCGGGCGCCTGTTGGTAAAGGCATACCAGTCGCCCACGATGCCCGAATTCATCGCGTCGCTGCCGCTGGCCGGCTTGGACGGCACCATGCGGCTACGCCTGAACGGGCAGAGCGCCGCGGGACGTGCGCATATCAAGACCGGGTCGCTGAACCAGGTGCGCTCGATCGCCGGCTATGTACTTGCTGCTTCGGGGCGGCGCTACGCGGTAGTCTGGATTGTGAACCACGCCAACGCGGACCGCTCGGTGGAAGCCCAGGATGCGTTGCTGCAGTGGGTGCATGACAACGGATAGTCATTACCTGGCTCATGCTTTGTCGTTAAAATGCTCGTGCACAAGTTAAACATCAAGCATAAAGAGACAGCCGCTCGCAAGAGAGGGAGCAAGAATGGCGGAAGCCACGATGGATAAGTTTGCAAGGAACGCGGCCAGGGGAGGGTGGGATACCACATCCCCGGCGGCGCCTATGGCGCAGTCCGTCGCCGCAAGCGGTCGGTTCGCGGCACTAGGGCCCCAGCGTTTCGAATTCACCGGCACCGGCTCGGAATACTTCCGCATCTGGATCGTCAACCTGTTGCTGACTATAGCCACGCTCGGCGTCTATTCCGCCTGGGCCAAGGTGCGGCGGCTTCAATACCTTTATCGGAACACGCGCGTTGCCGGCGCGATTTTCGACTATCACGGCGATCCGAAAATCATCCTGAAGGGACGCGTCCTGGCGCTCGGCCTGGTGGTCGCTTACAAAATTTCTTATGACGTGTCTCCCGTCGCAGCCGCCGCGATCGCCGCTATCCTGATCGGCATCACACCATGGCTGGTAGCGCGCTCGATACGCTTCAAGCTGGAAAATACCAGCTACCGTGGATTGCATTTCAACTTCCGCGGCACAGTTCCACAGGCGTACCGCAAGCTCATCCTGTTTCCGATTGCGCTCGCGTTCATCGGTTTCTTTTTGTGGACGCTGGTGACATCGTTTTCGAGGAGCGCAGGCCCGGGCATCTTTTTGCTGGTGGTGGCATTGTTGCTTCTGACAGTGGGCATTACCGTCCCGCTCGCGCATTGCTACCTGAAGCGCTATCAGCACCAGAATGCCGATTTCGGCCATACGCAGTTCTTCTTCCGCGCGCGTTCGGCGGACTTCTTCAGTATCTATGGCAAGGCCGTCAGCTACTTCTTTTTGGGTTCGATCCCGGCGGGCATCTTCGCGTTTGTCACAGCCAAGGCTTATGAGTTCTTGCTGTCTACAGTATTTGGCTGGCTGTTTGCGTTGCTGTATGGCCTGGTTAGCGCCTATGCGTTCTACCTGTTCGTTCGCCCGTACCTGGAAAGCAGTTTCCAGAACCTGGTATGGAATCACACCGAACTGGGCGACCATGTATTCGAAAGCGTGGCGAGCGCCCGCAAGCTGCTGTGGATACATGCGTCCAACCTGATCTTGATGACGCTCACGCTCGGTCTTTACAAGCCGTTTGCCGCGATACGCGTTGCAAAGTATCGCATCGAGTGCATGACCCTGATCCCGGCCGACAACCTCGAACAATTCTGGGCCGACCACGCCATGGACCGGACCACTGCGCTCGGCCAGGAAACCGGCGACCTGTTCGATATAGATATCAGCTTATGATCAGGGCGACTTATTTCGACGGACATACGACCCGGCCACGGCCAGTCAAGCTCCTGATGCACGACGGTATCGTCGCGATGAGCGGCGCCGGCTTTCGCCGCACGGTGCGAATGGCCGACCTGGTCGTTTCGGAGCCGCTCGCGCATGCGCCGCGCATCATGCGCTTGCCGAACGGCGGATTCCTTGAGGTTGCCGATCCCAACCTGGCAGCTGTACTGGCGGAGAACGGCTACCGCGATTCGTGGGTGGTGCGTTGGCAGCAGCGCTGGCCGTTGTCGCTGCTTGCACTCGTTACTTTGGTCGCGCTGCTGACCGTGGGATATCAGTGGGGCTTGCCATGGGCCGCGGACAGCGTGGCGCAGCATCTGCCGGCATCGCTCGAACACAAAATCGGCGACGAACAGTTGCGCATCATCGATGCCGGACAGATGCAGCCATCCAGGCTGGCGCCGGCCGAGCAAGCACGCCTGAAGCGGTTGTTTGCGGAATTGAAGCAGCCTGATGGCGAACGAACCGAGTACCGGCTTGAATTCCGCGACAGCCCACAGGGGCCGAACGCATTCGCGCTTCCGAACGGCGTGATCGTCATGACCGATCAACTGGTGGCGCTCGCGCCCGGTGAACAGGCGCTACTCGGCGTGCTCGGGCATGAGTTGGGTCACCTGCATCGCCGGCATTCGCTGCGCAGCCTGATGCAGGCGCTTGGCGTCGGGGTGGTGGTCAACCTGTTCATCGGCGATGTGTCGACCGTGCTGGCGGCTGCGCCGGCCTTGCTGCTTTACCAGAATTATTCGCGTGACTTCGAGCGGGAAGCGGACCAGTACGCGATCGAGATGATGCGGGACAATCGCATCCCGCTGTCGCCGATGGCGGACTTGTTTGAAAAGATGAAAGCCCCTGTCGCCGGGGATCAGGCGAACAATTCCGATTACTTCAGTTCGCATCCTAGCGATGAGGAGCGGATCGAGACGTTGCGCGGCGCGGATAGGGAGTAGGTTGGTGCTAAGGCGCCGCGCAGGAATAAGTTGGTCAATTTTGCTGGCCGTAGCGGGCGCGTTGCAGAGAGCCTGTTCTTCTTTTTTCTTGCGCACGTGTTGCTCGTCGTCGCCATAGCTCGCTATGGCTCCTCCTCATGCCTTGCACCGCATCCCGCGACGGCCGCCAAATTGCCCAACTTATCCCTGCGCGGTGCCTAATCCCAACAGACAGGCCTATGCTAAGCG
>JBBWZW010000335.1:0-11440 GCA_039649305.1 Burkholderiales bacterium | reverse complement strand
GATGCCGCCCCTGCCGCGCTGATGTGCGCCGAGTGCGACGTTTTCCAGTACGGTCATGGTGGGCAGCAGTTTTACGTGCTGGAACGTGCGGGCGATTCCACGCTGCGAGATGGCACGCGAATTCAATCCGGCGATCTCATCCCCGAGAAATTTGACGTTG
The DNA here is from genome assembly GCA_039649305.1 of Burkholderiales bacterium. Classification (GTDB taxonomy): domain Bacteria; phylum Pseudomonadota; class Gammaproteobacteria; order Burkholderiales; family Burkholderiaceae_D; genus Noviherbaspirillum. The sequence goes on along the minus strand of JBBWZW010000335.1, from coordinate 11,280 downwards.
CCCGACGATGGCATTAACAACCCGGTGACAAGGTTGAACGTGGTCGACTTGCCGGCGCCATTAGGACCGATCAGGCCAACGATTTCGCCGGCCTTCATGCCAAAACTGATGGCATTGACGGCGACCAGGCCACCGAATCGCTTGCTCACTTGGGACACTTGCAGAATCTGTTGGCCGGCTAATGGCTGGATACGACGCTCCAATGGTTGCGTATTCTGTGCAACTGTCTGTGCAACACGCCTGGGCAGCAAGCGCCCTGCCTGCGTACGCAGCCATGGCCACAGCCCGCCGCGTGCATACTTGAGCAGCAGCACCAACACCACACCGAACACGATAGGTTCGTAATTGCCGCCGGCGCCAAACAGTTTAGGCAGCAGCCGCTGCAACTGGTCTTCCAGTACTTGGAGGATACCGGCGCCTACCACCGCGCCCCATACATGTGCCGTGCCGCCGACGACCGCCATGAACAGATACTCGATGCCCATATGGATGCCGAACGGCGACGGATTGACCCGGCGCTGCAGGTGCGCGAACAGCCAGCCCGACGTCGATGCCATCAGTGCCGCAAGGACGAAGATCATGATCTTGTAGCGCCCGGTATCCACGCCCATCGCTTCCGCCATGACGCGTCCGCCTTTCAAGGCGCGGATCGCGCGGCCAGGGCGTGAATCGAGCAGGTTCAGGGTCAGCAGCACGGCGACCAGTAACACTAGCCAGATCAGCTGAAACATGTGCCGCTCGTCGGCGAAATTAATTCCGAACAGATCGAGTGCGGGAATGCCGCCGATGCCGTCGTACTTGCCCAGCCAGCTGACTTTCTCAAACAACAGGTACAGGCTGGTGCCCCACGCAATGGTTGCCAATGGCAGGTAGTGTGACGACATGCGCAGCGTGAGCAAGCCGAGCAGGAACGCGAAGACACCAGTGAGCAACAAACCGATCAGCAATGTAATCCATTGCGACATCCCGTACACGGTACAAAGGTACGCGGTGGTGTAGGCGCCGATGCCGACGAATGCCGCCTGGCCAAATGACGTGATGCCACCGACACCGGTCAGGAGGACCAGGCCGAGTGCGACCAGCGCATACATGCCGATATAGTTGCCTTTGGTGATCCAGAACTGCGGGATCGGCAGCAATGGCAACAACACGGCGGCTGCCGCAAGTGCCAACAGGGGGAAATGCTTTTGCAGTCGCATCGCGATTATTCCTCTTCCTCGTCCTGTGCGGCTTCAACGGCCGAATGTATCGAGCGCCACAGCAACACCGGCAGCAATGACATGAACACGATCACTTCCTTGAAATCACTGGCCCAGAACGAGCTGAACGATTCGAGGGAACCGACGAACAGTGCACCCAGCGCTGCCCCTGCATAGCTGGCAAAACCGCCGATGGTCGCTGCGACAAAACCTTTCAAGGCGATAATGAATCCTGAATCGTAGAACAGCGTGAAGAGCGGTCCGATCAATACGCCGGACAGCGCGCCGATGAAGGCTGCCATCGAAAAAGTCAGTTTGCCGACGAGCGAGGTGGACACCCCCATCAAACGCGCGCCCATGCGGTTGACCGCAGTGGCACGCAGCGCCTTGCCGTAGAGCGTACGTTCGGATAATAGCCAGAGCCCGATCAACAGCACGACCGCCACCATTACCACGACGACCGTTTGCCCGCCGAGCGTGATGGGGCCCACTGACCACCGTTCGTCCCACAGCGCGGGAGAGCGGAATCCCTCGGCGCCAAAGAACATCAGACCGAGGCCGTTCAGTGCAAGGTGCACGCCGACCGACGCAATCAACAGCACCAGCACGCTGGCGTCGGCCATCGATTCATACACCATGGTATAAAGCGGCGCACCCAGCGCTGTCACCAGCAAGAGGGTGAGCGCAACTTGCACCGGCAGTGGAAACTGTTGCGGCGCCGCCCACCAGACGAGTCCGGCAATCAGCAACGGGGCAACCAGGTTTAACAGCACGGCGCGGGGAATGCCGGCCGTCTGCCCGCTGCGTATCAGGTCGATCAGTTCGGTGACTGTCGCGCACGCGGCAAGAAATAACAGCAGCCAGACCGTGCCCGGAGTGGTTCCTTGCTGGAGCATCGCGAGGGTGAGTGCGCCATATACGACGAATTCGCCTTGGGGAACAAAGATAATGCGCGTCACCGCGAAGACCAGGACCAGCGCGATTGCGATCAGGCCGTAGATCGCACCGCTGGTGACGCCGTCGAGCAGCAAAATAGTGGCGGACGTAGGATCGAGTCCAAACATATTGGTTCTAGCTCATGGAATACTGGGGAAAGAAAGCGGCGGCTTGTTGCACGGCCACCGCAGCAGGGACGCCAGGATCAGGGCTTCGGCGCGATCGCTTTCCACTCGCCGCTCTGAACGGTCGCCATCATTCGCGAGTCATCACCGCGGCCGAAATGGTCTTTCGCTGTCCAGCGCAACACGCCCTGGGTGGTCACGACGCCACCGGCATTCTCAAGTGCATCGCGCAATGCGGCGCGAAATTCGGGTGTGCCCGGCTGGCCCTTCTTCTTCGCTTCCGGCACAACCTTCTCCAGGATCATGGACGGGTCAAAGACGTAAGGAGAAAACTGGTTGCGGGTATTGGCGCCATACATTTTCTCGTATTTTTCAACGAACGAGACGGCTGCTTTCTTTGCCGGATAACTGTCAGGCAGCGATTCTGGCAATGACGTCGGGCCGACTACGACCAGCGCGCCTTCGACGTCCTTGCCGCCGAGGCGCAGGTAATCGCGAGCCGCCGCTGATGCGGTTTGATAGATCTTGCCTTTGTAGCCACGATCGACCAACGCCTTGTGCGGCATCGCCGCGCCACCGCCGGATGCGACCACCAGAATCGCATCGGGTTTTGCGCCCACTACTTTCAGTGCTTGCGCGGTCACGCTGGTGTCGGTACGGCTGAAGCGTTCGACGTTGGTGATCGTGATGCCGGCTTCCTTGGCGAGTTGCGTCACGTATTTCAAGTAGGTCTCGCCGTGCGAATCGGAATAGCCGATGAAGCCGAGGGTTTTGACGCCATTCTTTTTCATGTGATCGACCAGCCCGCTCGACCAGACTGCGTTCGAGTGCGCGATACGGAAGATCCAGTGGCCTTTGTCTTCAGGCAGTTCGATCGGCGCCAGCGCGAATTGGACCGTCTTGCCCTCATGGGCGACTTCCGAGATAGACAGCGCGGTCGGTGTCAGGACCGAGCCGACGATCATGTCGACCTTGTCTTCGCTGATCAGGCGTCGTGCATTCTTGTTTCCCTTGGTCGGATCGCTCTCATCGTCGAGCACGATCATCTTGACCTTCTCTCCGGCGATCGTTTCCGGCCATAGCGCCAGTGCGTTTTTCGCAGGAATGCCGAAGCTCGATGCGGATCCGGTCAGCGGCAGGATGACACCGATCGTGAGGTCGGCGTGCGCCTGGGTGGCGAGCGATCCGAGTGCGGTCGCGAGCGCGATGGCAGGCAATAGTGTTTTCATTCTGGACTCCTTTTTAAACTAATTAATGGTTCCGGGTACTGCTGCTCCAACTCTCTTTTCTACTGCCTGCAGTGCCGCGCTCGCGTTTGCCGGGCGCCGCCCGGCAATTACGCTCGCACTCACATGCAATTACTTATGCTGCTGCGCCTGCCACTCTGCAAAACTGGAGCCGGACAATGCCAGCTCTTCAAGCAAAGGCGCCGGGGTCCAGTAGCGTGGATCGAGTTCCTCCTTGAACTGCAGCATCCGGTCATAGATCGTCTTCAGTCCGACGGTATCAGCGTAGAACATCGGTCCACCGCGATAACGCGGGAAACCGTAACCGGCGGTATAGACCACGTCGATGTCACTCGGACGAAGCGCAATGCCTTCTTCGAGGATGCGCGCACCCTCGTTGATCATCGCGTAGAGTTGGCGCTCGGCGATCTCCTCCCTGGAGGGCCGGCGTTGCGGAACGCCGAGGCGCTTTGCATCTTCCCTGATGATCTCCACAGCTTCAGGATCTGGCGTGCGCTTGCGGTCGGCGCTGTCGTAGCGATAGTAGCCGCGCCCTGTTTTCTGGCCGAGCCAGCCACGCTCGTTGAGGAGCGTCGCAGGACGATAGAATGTCGGGTCATCCGGCATCAGGTGTTTGTTCTCGACACGGGTCAGGTGGCCGATATCCAGCCCCGACATGTCCATGACGGCGAGGAAGCCCATCGCCATGCCGAAATGTTCCATCGCGGCGTCGACCTGCTCCGGGGTTGCGCCTTCCAGCACGCAGCGTTCAGCTTCGCGGCCGTACGGATCCATCATGCGGTTGCCGATAAAGCCGTAGCAGACCTTCGACACGACCGCGGTCTTCTTGATTTGCTTGGCTACTGCGAGGGCGGTGACGATGACATCCGGCGCAGTGTGCCTGGCCTGTACGATCTCGAGCAACTGCATCACGTTTGCGGGACTGAAAAAGTGCAATCCGAGTACGTGTTGCGGGCGCTTCGTTGCGGCCGCAATCTGGTCGACGTCCAGTGTGGAGGTATTGGTTGCAAGGATGGCGTTCGGTTTTGCAACGGCATCCAGCTTTGCGAAGATTTCTTTTTTCAGCGCCAGGTTTTCGAAGACAGCTTCAATGATCATGTCGACTTCGCCCAGATCTGCGTACTCGAGTGTCGGCGCAATCAATGCGATCCGCTGTTCGAGTTGCTCTTGCTTGAGGCTGCCGCGGCTTACCGACCGTTCGTAGTTCTTGCGGATGGTTGCCAGACCGCGGTCGAGATTCGCCTGGGTTGCATCTACCAGCGTTACGGGTATCCCTGCATTGGCAAAGCACATTGCGATGCCGCCACCCATGGTGCCAGCGCCGATGATACCGACGCGCGCGACGGTGCGTGCCTTGACGTCGGAGGACAACCCTGGAATCTTCTGCGCTTCACGCTCAGCGAAGAACAGATGGCGCAATGCGCGCGACTCGGTTGCCGGAACGAGTTTTGCGGAGAGCGCTCCTTCCGCCTTGATGCCTTCGTCAAATGACTTTTCGACAGCTGCCTGTACCGCATCAATCACGGCCACTGGCGCCTGCCGATTGCGCATAGACTTGGCGACCTCGGCACGTTTTGCCGCGAATACTTCACTCGCATTCTCGGAGCCACGCACCGGCAGTTCGCGGGTGCGGCGCGGGCCCGTACCACTTTGGATCAGGCGGCGCGCGAACTCAATCGCGCCGTCGACTTGATCTCCGGCTACTACTTCATCGACCAGTCCAAGTTCCTTCGCTTGCGCCGCGGGCATAGGTTTCGGCGATAGCATCATCTCGATTGCGGCTTTCACCGGAATCAGTCGCGGCAGGCGCTGTGTACCACCGGCGCCGGGAATGATGCCAAGTGATATCTCGGGCAGGCCGAGGCTGGCACGCTCGTGGGCGACGCGGTAATGGCTGGCCAGCGCCAGCTCAGTGCCGCCACCGAGTGCAGTACCGTGAATCGCTGCCACTACCGGCACCGGGCTGTCCTCGATCAGCCGGTAAACCTCGTGGTATCCCGGCGCACCGATACCGGTTTCAAATTCCTTGATATCGGCGCCGGCGACAAACGTCCTGCCCTCGCACGCCAAAACGATGGCCTTGCTTCCGCCCTTTTCACGCAGTTCGGTGAACGCTTGCAGCAGCCCTGCGCGCACGGCCTGATTGATCGCATTGATCGGCGGGTTATTGATCGTGACGACGGCGATATCGCCATTTTTCGAGATCTTCACTACTTCACTCATTACTATCTCCTTGAATTCAGAATTTTTTTGCGGACAAAGCATTACAACGTCGCCGGATTCTCTACCAACAACGCGATGCCCTGGCCGCCACCGACGCATGCTGCTCCGATCCCATAACGCTGTCCGGTGCGTTGGATCTCGCGCGCCACGGTATGCGTCAGGCGTATGCCGGTTACCGCGAGCGGGTGACCGATGGCGATCGCACCACCGTTCGGGTTGAGCTTTGCGCGATCGAGACCGAGTTCGCGCTCCACCGCCACGCACTGTGCACCGTGGGCTTCATTAATTTCAAAACAACCGATCTGGTCCAGCGTCAGGCCAGTACGTTCCAGCAGCAGGCGAATCGCAGGTGCGGGGCCGATACCCATGATCTCCGGCGGCACACCAACCACGGCCGCTGCGACGATGCGTGCCAACGGTTTGCGGCCATTCTTCTTTGCATACGCGCCGCTGGTAATGATCGCTGCCGCGGCGCCATCGACGACGGCCGAGCTGTTACCCCCGGTTTGCACACCGCCGGGGTACACCGCGCGCAGTTTGCCGAGTATCTCTACCGATGATGGGCGAGGGTGCGTATCCTTCGCAACTTCAGTGATCTTGCCGGACAGCTTGATGCTGCGCTTCTGGTAACCCTCCAGTTCGAAGGTTTCGTTCACGACGGGTACGATCTCGCCGGCGAAGTAGCCCTCTTGCTGGGCACGTACCGCACGTTCGAACGACAGTGCAGCGAACTCATCGACCTCGGTGCGCGAAATGCCATATTTCTGCGCCAGGTTCTCGGCGGTCTGCAGCATGTTCAGGTTGGGTGCCGGATCAGACAGCGACTCCCACAGGTAGTCCTTGAACTCGACTGGCGCGCCCAACTTGAAACCGGTGCGGTGGCTGAATGAAGCAATCGGGTTGCGTGTCATCGATTCGGTCCCGACGCACAGTACGGCATCGGTGTAGCCACGTTCGATCTGGTCGCCGGCCTGGCGAATGAGCTCGAAGCCGGTCCCGCAGATGCGCTGCGCCATGATGGCGGGCACGTCGATCGGCACACCGGAATACAAACCCACATGCCGCGGCAGGCACGACTGGTAAGGATCGCCGGGTGCCATGTTGCCGGCGATGACGGAGCCGATATCCGCGGCAGGCACACCGCTGCGTTTCAATACTTCGCGCCCGACCTTGATGCCCATGTCGGCCGGCAGCACTTGCGAGAACTCGCCGCAATAGTCGACAAACGGCGTGCGCACCGCGTCGACCATCCATATGTCATTGAAGCTGGAAAAGAAACCTTTGCTTGCCATGTTGTGCTCTCTTTAAATCTTTGATGGTTTGATGATTGCAGCATCGGTGTCGGCATAGAGTGCCTCCACGACAGCTGCGCGGTGAGTCAGTACGGCGCGCTGGTTGATCGACCCCTTATCGGTGATTTCGCCTTTGTCGATTTGCGGCGGGTCGGACAGCACGAGTGCGCGGGCGACCCGGTTGGAAGCACCGGTGCCCTGCGCGCGAAGGCGATTGACCAGGTCCTGGAAAAAATCGCGAACCGGGGCCGCAGCGAGCACATCCTTCGGCGTAGCAGTCGCATAGGCCCCGGCCAACGTACGACATAGGGGCAGAGACGGCACGATCAGCAAGCCGACTTCGTCGCGGTCATGGCCGGTCACTACCGCGTCCTGCACGTATGGGGCGCCTTCATGCACGACACGTGCGCGCAATGGTCCTACGCTGACCCAGGTGCCGCTGGTAAGTTTGAAATCTTCAGCAATGCGTCCGTCGAAGACGAAGCCCAGTTCGGGGCGGGATGGGTCGAACCATTTCACCGCGTCGCCACCACACAGGTAGCCTTCTTCGTCGAAAGCTTCCTTGGTCTGTTCCGGGGCGCGCCAGTAACCGGGCGTCACGTTCGGTCCTCGACACCGCAATTCGTACTTGTCACCGTTCTTAACCAGTTTGACGTCCACCCCGGGACAGGGAACGCCGATTTGCCCGGCGCGCATGCTTTCCTGTCTTACATAAAGGATGCCGGGCGAACATTCGGTCATCCCGAGGGCGCTGGTGATCACGATGCGTTCTCCGCATGCCTTTTCCGCGATGGCGTGCAACCGGTCCAACACCGGCTGGGACAACGCGGCGCCCGCATACATCAACATCTTCAGGCGACTGAAAAAAGTCTCGCACAGCGCAGCGTCAGCTTCCAATGCGTGGCCCAATGTTTCGAGGCTCTTCGGCACATTGTTATATACAGTCGGCGCGATCTCGCGCAGGTTGCGCAGTGTTTCGCCAAGCCCTTCGGGTGTCGGCTTGCCGTCATCGATATACATCGTCCCGCCGTTGTACAACACGAGGCCCAGATTCTGGTTCGCGCCAAACGTGTGGTGCCACGGCAGCCAGTCGACGAGCACCGGCGGCTCCTCGGCGAGGAAAGGCCAGCATTGCAGCTGCATCTGCATGTTGCTGCACAACATGCGATGCGTATTGATGACCGCCTTTGGGAATTTGGTGGAGCCGGAAGTGAACAGGAACTTGACGATCGTGTCGGGGCCGGTCGCCACCTGCGCCGCATCGACTGCCGCATCCGCGGACGTAGCGTCAAGCTCTGCAAACAAGGTGGCGGCACGGTCTGCTGGTGCGGCATCGGTCACGACCAGCTCAACATCAGCGGGTATCGAAGCACGTATCGCATTGCCGAACTTCTGGCCATTTGAGGCGAACACCAGCCCGGGCGTCGTCAGTTTGACCAGGTGCTTCAGCTTATCGAAATCTTGGGAGACCAGCGAGTACGCAGGCGAAATGGGAGCAAATGGAACGCCGACATACTGGCAGGCGAGCGCCAACATGGCGTGCTCAAGATCGTTTTCCGAGAGGATGAGTACTGGACGTTCAGGCGACAAACCGCGGTTCAACAACGCCTGGCCGATACGGCGCGCAGTGGCGAGTGCCTGGGCGTAGGAGATATGCCGCCAGTCCCCGGTGGACGGGTCGCGCTTTGCCAGGAAGGTGCGATCTGGGACCTGTTCTGCCCAATATCGCAGGCGATCGGTAGTGCGCAGCGGGTAGTCGGCCAAAGGGTCGACTGAAGAAATACAGGTGTCGCCAACCGCGGACCGCGTCACGGTCACGCCTTCGGCCCCGAATCGTATCTTCCGGTACCGTAATGCTGATGTCATTCAGCCTCCAAATTATTCTAGTTATGGTGCGCATACACGCCCTTGTAGGGCCTCTACACACTATTGTTGATGAGCCTATATCCCTTTGTCAAGGGAAAATCCTTGTCAAAAAGCAGTTGCTTTGGTCATTTGCAATTCGGCTTGTACTACCGCTTGACAATGTTATTAGGATCATCAAAAATGATTTGTAGGGGCACTACAATGGTGCGCAAACACAAGAACGGCACCATTGTGGGTCCATCCAACCGGGCACAAGCGACTTTCGGGATTCAGATTTCCGATACGCTAGGATTCAGCCCAAAATACCTACCAAAGGGGGGTTTCAGATGAAGGCAGTGGTATTCGACAAACATGGGGACCTTGACGGACTTCAGTGGCGTGAGTGGCCCGAACCGGAAGCAGGAGCGGATGAAGTCAAAGTGCGCATCCATGCGGCGGCCTTCAATGGTTTCGATCCGATGGTGCTCAAAGGCATACCTACCCTTAAGACGCCATTACCCATGATTCCTGGTGGCGACATGGCGGGGGAAGTCGTCGCCATCGGCGCTGAAGTGCCCGGAGGACAGTGGCGCGTCGGCGATCGCGTCATGGTCAACCCGCTGCATTTGGGCCGTGGCCTCATGGGCGAGACACAACGTGGCGGATTTTGTGAATTCGTCTGCGTGCCGCACCAATACCTGCTGCACATCCCCGATGCTGTCAGCTACGTTGACGCGGCAGCACTTCCCATAGCGTACGGAACCGCTCATCGCATGATGATTACACGCGGCAAAGTCGCCAAAGGCGAGCGCGTACTTATTCTGGGCGCGACCGGGGGCGTCGGCACCTGTTGCATTCAGCTTGCGAAGCTCGCCGGTGCCGAGGTTATCGCATGCACGAGTTCCAATGCGAAGGCAACGCGGCTGAAGGAGATCGGCGCCGATCACGTGATCAACACGTCGGAGCAGGACTTCGTCGCGGAAACGATAAAGCTCTGGGGCAAACCCAAAGTGTGGGGCGACGGCGGCGGTGCCGATGTTGTCATCAATTTCATCGGTGGTCAGAACTGGGCAAAGGCTTTACGCGCCGTGCGTCGTGACGGCCGCATGCTGACCTGCGGTGCGACCGACGGCTACGATCCGCAAACCGACATCCGCTACATCTGGTCCTTCGAATTGAACATCATCGGGTCGAATGGCTGGACGATGGCCGACCTCAGCGCGTTGCTCGAAATGGTTGCAAACGGGCGCCTGAAACCGATCATCCATTCGGTGCGCAAGATGCATGAAGCGAAGACATCGATGCGCGAATTCATGGACCGCCAGGTGTTTGGCAAGTCGGTCCTGGTCCCATGAGCCCGCTATCGATCGAGCAGATCCAGGCGATGCTCGACGCCTCGCCCATGGTCAGGTTCATGGGCGTGCAGGTCAACGGTGTCGATACTGGGACGGGCAGCGTGCATTTCACGCTCCCGATGCGTCCCGAGTTCGAACGCATCGCGGGAACCGGCCAATATCACGGCGGTGCGTTGGCGAACTTTATCGACACTGCAGGGGATTTTGCGGTCGCGGTGGTGGTCGGCGGACCGGTGCCGACGATCAACCTGCGGGTGGACTTTTTGCGCCCCGCCGCTGGTGCGCAGTTGCGCGCAACCGCTATTGTGCGGCGGATGGGGCGTACTATTGCCGTAGTTGACGTTGATGTGTTCGATGGGGAGTCGAGGCTGGTGGCGGTAGGGCGCGGGACTTTTTCGACTAGTGCAGGATAGACGGCTCGCATACCGCAGATGTAGGTTGGGATGCAAATTCCAACACGCCAGACCATGTACGACTGACGGCTCCGTTACGCGCTGAAATGTTGGGATTGGCATCCCAACCTACGGCTCAGGTATGCACGAAGCCCAGCACTTGCCTTGCGGGGGGAAAGCGTGAGGCTCCGCGATACGCCTGCCACGCGTCACGCTCGCCGCCCCTGGCGACGATTACTTTGTTTCTGGCGAGCCGCTCGCACCTGTTTCGCTCTGTTCCGCAGACTCCCTCCCCTCCTCATACCGAAACCGGAAATCACAGTGAGACGCACCCTGCATCACAGTCTGCGTACGCGTCATCTTGATTTTCTCGTCATAGCCTTCGCAAAAGACCCCATCCCGTTGGCACGACAAAAGATGGCCGATGTCGCCCAGGCCCATCTCCTTGTACATCTCAGCATAGCTGCAGCGCTTGATATTGAAGTCGAAATGCTCCGGTGTGCTTTGAAGCACCTCCATGTCATACGCGTTCCCTTCCTTCCATAACTCAAACAGCTGCGCAAACCGCACCAGGTTGGTTCTTCCCTCGTCGGCCTGCGCGAATCGACGCCCGGTGTCCATTGCCGCCTTGCGAATGGCCGCGCCGATCAGATCACGGGCCCGCTC
>JBBWZW010000432.1:0-4403 GCA_039649305.1 Burkholderiales bacterium | reverse complement strand
CGACCCGGCCCGCAGCACTGCCGACGGTTGCAACGATTTCATGCTCAAGCCGTTCCAGGAAGCGGAGCTCTTTACCATGCTGCAGAAGCATTTGCCGGTGCAATTCGTGTTTGCAGACGAACCCGAGCCGACGCCGCCGGTGGCGCGCAACTTGACCCCGGCGCAGCTGGCGGCGCTGCCGCCGGCATTGGTGGCACCCCTGAAGGCGGCGCTGGCGGCGCTGGAAGTCCAGGCGGTGGAGCGCGCGCTGGCCGCGATCGAGGCCTTCGATGCCGACACCGCACGCGGGTTGGCGGCGCTGGTCGATGACTACCAGTATGACCGCGTGCAGGAACTGATTCGCACTGCCCATGGCGGCCAATGAATGCCGGTATTGCAAGGCGTGCCGCAAGCTGTTGTTGCAACCGATGTCGAGTTCTTGCGCTTCATCACCCAGCAGACCCGCTACGGCATTGGGATTGGCAATGTTGCTGCTCACCTGTTGGTCGCTGTGCGACTTTCGCATCGGTCCTTGCGGTGTAGTTGTGGTCCAAACATGCACTGCTCCATCCAATTGCGGTAGCGACTTGGTTGGAGCAGGCTTCCCGCGCATGCTGGTGAAATGTTGACCGCTGCACTGACCCGAAATCCGCGCTACCGTACGCCGCCGCCGGCCAGCGCATCCGGGGTGAAGTAACTCGCCGCACGCGGAGGCACCTTGAGCCAACCGGTCTCGTCCGAACGCGCACCCCACGGCTTGGAATAGTGGCCGACAATGCCGCGGTTCAAGTCGTAGAGCACGTACGTTCCGCCGCGCGGACCGGGCCAGTCGTATTGCTGCCAGACCGGCAGGTGCATCAAATGGTGTACCTGGCCGGAGTGGTCGACACTGTAGTACACGACCGGAAGCCAGCTATCCTCGTCAATGTAGAACACCTTTTTTTTCTGTACGTGGTGCTGCCCCTCCTTCAACGACCCTTCAACCACCCAGGTACGATGCAGCTCCCACCGGAAAATATCGGGATTAGCATGGTTGTTTTTCAACGTGTCTTCGATCGCCGCGCCGAGAAACCGGTAGGAGTTGTACGGCACGTACATTTCCTTCTTCCCGAGCAGCTTGAAATCGAACTTGTCCAACTTGCCGTCAAAGCCGTAAAGCTCGTCGAAAAGCCAGATGGCCCCGGGGATGGTTGAAACGGTATCGTATTTCAATTCGGGAGCCAGGCGTACCCGTCGCTGTCCCGGCACGTACACCCACGCCAGCGCATCCTTCTGGTCCGCGCGCAGGAACTGGTGGCGCAGCTGCTTGCTGCCGGCTTGCGACGGCGGATACACGGAGGACCCGATCACTGCCCAGAACGGCTTGTCTTCCGGGACCGACCGCAGCGAGTTGTCCCAATATGGCGCCCAATTCTCCACCTTGTAGATAAACGCGCGGCTGAAGGTGCCCGAACTATCCATGATGCCAGCGTCGACATTGCCTGTCATATGGACCGGTTCAAATTTGGTGAGCACATTCCACATCACCTCGGCACCCGATTTCGGAATCGGGAACGGAATCTGCGCGTGTGCGCCAGTCAAACCGGGGCCGTTGCCGACCAATCTCGGGGCCATCACACGCTTGATCGTATTGTCGTAAACCCAGTCCTGAAAACAGATTGAACGGCGCGTGGGGTAGATGTCGATCGCCATGGTTGGAAAGCGCGCGAACAGCTCCCTGGTGCCGTCATCCAGCTTGTCGGCATGCCGGGCCAGATTATCCGCAGCGATGCGAAATAATGGCTTGTCGTCCACATAGGGATCGACATACGGGACACCGCCCGCCGCGCCCCTGGCGGGCTTGTACCCAGCGGGCGCTTTGCACAGTCCGCCGTCCCAGGCCGGAATCTTACCGTCCTTGTTCGCCGCCTTTTGGGCGCCGATCGGTGTCAACGACGCGCCAAGCTGCATGGCTTCTTCCGGGGTCGGCGCGGCAAGCAACTGGCCGGCGACCAGCGCGCCGACACTGATTGCCATTAAAGTTTTTGCGTGATGCATGACGTCTCTCCTCCTTTGCTAATGGGGATGCGGCCATCGTACCGACTCGCTGTACCGCATCCTCACACTCAGAAAGTCGTCCTGAAAGTAAAGGACAACCAGCCATGGTTGCTTCGCACTGCATTCGGGCCATTGGTCGTCGTCACGACCCCGGCCGAATCGGTGCGGTACTGACCGCGTGCATCGACATAGCGCAGCGAAAAGTTGTAGCGCGAATAGAGCTGGCCCTCAACGCCGATCGCCCAGGTGACGGCGCCTTCGTTACCGCCGCCCAGTGCCGCGCCGTTACCGTCAATCTGGTACGCGAGGATGACCGGCAGCGACAAATCCCAACCCGGGAATGCCTGCGGCCAAGCGGGCGCGAAGTTCACGTTGATGCCCCAGGCGTCGCGGGTCGAACAACCGTCCCGCTTGTCCCGTCCCGGCGGGCAGGCATAGCCCACGCCGTTGAAGCGATTGCGGTTCCTGGTCACCGACAGCAACCGGCTGTAGCCGACCTCGGCCGAGACCGCACCGGCACGCCACAACAGCGTTTTCGGCAACGCGTAAACCACGTTGACCAGCGCATGAAAAGTATTGCCGCGCGCGCCTTCAATTTCGTCATAGGTCGGCTCGCCTGCGGCCGGCTGCACGACGATGTTCGAATTGAGCGCCGTGTCCTTACGATAGGAGAGCTCGGTGCCGACGCTTAACGAACCGACGTTATTGGAAAGACTCAGTCCGTACAACGTGGTGCCGCGCGCAAACGCGAAGCGGGCGGATTGGGGAATGGCCGTGCCGCTCAACTGGATCACACCCCAAGGCAGCTTCTCGTCAAACTTGCGATAGTACAATCCTGCGGTGCCGCCGAGCCACTCGGGGCTCCATCGCAGGTTCGCGCCGACATCGCCTCGGCTACGCGGGACGATGTCGGCGCCATTCGGGATCACGAGCGGCACCGTGGTGGCGAAGTCGGACCGCACGGCATCGCCGGCGGCGAAATAAGTGCCGCCGGCAACCAGGCGGTACGGATTCCATTCAAACGCGTAATGCGCGGCAACGGACACATTGTTGGTCAGCTGCGCCTGCGCCGAAATTTGCTTCTGCGGCAAGAACAGCTCCTTCGCTTCGACGCCGGGACTGGTCGCGGCCTTGATGGTATCGACCGGCCCTTGCGAGTAAGCAATGCTGTTACCGACCGAAAACAGCGACTCCCCCCAGTACACCGTATGCTGGCCCAGCTTCAGGTTGACCGCGGTCGAACCGACATCGAAGCGACCAAACACGAACGCATCCAGGATTTCGCCAGAGGGCCCGACCAGGTAGCGCCTGGCGTAGTTGTTGTACTTGCCGCCGACATAATTCCCGGGTGCCTGCAGTGCCGGGTTCGTGATGGAGTGCGCGCCATACGCGCCGTCGGCCCAGGCCGCGCCGCTCAGGCGGAAGCCGTAGCTGTTCTGATAAACGAGGTCCAGCTCGGAGAGCACATCAATGCGGTTGGTGATCAAGTCGCCGCGCTTGAACCGGCCTTCTGTTTCGTCATACTGGGGATTGTTGTAGAAGGCGCGGTTGATGCCTTCCGTGCGCACGCCCGCGTTGTAGCGGATCGTGTTGTCCCAACGCAGCTCGATCTCCGGATTTCCAGTGTCGATGGTCGCTGCGTCTGCTGCTGCCATCGACACGCATGCGAGGGCGATTGCGGCAGCAATTGTGCTCGGTACGATGAGCGTTCCGGTCTCCTTGGTCATGCCCCCGCCCTCCTTGTTATTTTGACATCCTCGCTGCCGGCAAGGACGGCGGCTCCTGCGGCATGGCGCTGGCATCGAGGCCGCCGCCAATGCCCTTGACCGCACCGCTCACTTCACGGGCCAACCGGACGTCGCGGACCCTTTGCACATTGATCGTGCCGTCTCGCGATGCTGCAACGGTTCGCCTGTAGCGCGTACGGGTAGGCTTGCAGGTGCTTCATGGCTCAGCGATAGATTGGTCTCGGAGCCTGAACTAAGGACAAAGATGGTATGGCGAAGTATCTCTCGCAACCCGGTTCGACAAAGCAGCCGTGGGACGACCCACATCACTGGCCGGTACATCGAATAGCGGCACCAGACTGAACACGAGGGATGCCGGCAGTATCCGTGCTGGCATCTCGCCGAGGAAGGAGGAGCTTTTCGCGCATCGTGGCGAAGCCAGATGGACTCCTCTGTGCATGCTGCGTCGAGCTACGGCGACTGACTGTATTCCATAGTACGCTCGCGCGGCCAAAATTTGTACCTGAAAATATTTTGCGATTTTTTTGCGCGAGCGCGTGCCATCAAACCGCGCTACCCCTGCCCGCGTTAATACAGGCAGTGGTGGTCAGACCAGGTCGGACCACCCGGACACCGAATAGCGCATGGGTAACATACGAC
>JBBWZW010000390.1:0-2919 GCA_039649305.1 Burkholderiales bacterium | reverse complement strand
GGGCGGGGCTTAGCGAGGCGCAGGTTATAAACGAAGCCGCGCGGCTGCTCCTTCCCCCCCGCAAAGTGTAGCGGGGGTTTCGGACAGCATGCTGTCCGCCCGCGGAACGGCACAGGCTTGCAAGCCTGTGCTCCGTTATCTGGATGGGGGTGCAGTGCTCGCGTCGGCGCGGCGTTCAATGACTAGAGCGATTTCAGCCAGACCGTGCGGGTAGCGAAGCGGTCTGCCGAGCTGATCGGAGGCGAGTGCAAGGCGCCAAGCGCAGACAGGCTGGCCGCCTGTCGAGCATTGGCAACGCCGAAATCGCCTTCGAGCGGCCGGCAGAACCCGCACGGTCAGGCTGAAATCGCTCTAATGCACAAACCGCCCATCCGAAGCCACCACAACCGTATCAACGAACAACGCCCCGGTATGACTTTGCGGTGTATAGCTCACCTTCACCCCACCGAGATCAAGCTCATCAAACGTCTCCATCGCCGCGATCAGCCGGTCGCGCGTCAACCATTTTCCGGTATGGCGCACCCCCTCTGTCATCACCTTCGCGCTGATATAACCTTCCAGGCTGCTGAACGAGTATTCCGCATTCGGGTCGAGCTTCTTAAGTGCAGCCTGGTATTCGCGCACCACGGGGGTGGCGTCGCGCCATGGATAAGGCACCACCTGGGTGAACACCATGCCGCGCGCATCCTTGCCCAATAACCGCGCCATTTGCGCAGCGCCGGAATTGATCGCCATGAAGTGCGTGGTGGCGCCAAGCTTCCTCGCTTCACGATAAATCGTCGCGAAGTCAGCGTAAGAGCCGTGGTTGAAGACGAGCTGCAGTTTGGCATCGGCTATCGAGCGGGCCATTCCCTGCAGATCGGGTTTGCCATCGGTTCCGGGTTTGTAGGGCAGCGCGGTGGCGGTCGGCAGGTTCAGCCTGAGCAGCAGCCGATTGACGTTCGCCATGTGCTTGCGACCGGTCTCGGAATCGGCGTGCAAAAAGCCGTATCTCGTATAGCCATACACTTTGCTCAGCTCGATGATTTTTGCGAATTCGCTGAAGTGCGGCGCACGCACGGGGAAGACATAACGGTTGTACGGCTCGCGCAATTCCGGCGAACCGGCCATGCAACCAACCAGCGGCACCTTTTTCCCGGTCGCCACCTTCATGCTGGCGACGCATGGTCCGCCTTCGACCCCGCCGAAGGTGATGAAGGCGTCGTGGGTGTCGATCAGTTCCTGCGTGTTCTTTGCCGCCTTTTCGGCATTGCCTTCATCGTCCAGCGTTTTCAGGACGATCTTGCGCCCGTGTATGCCGCCGGCGGCGTTGACACTTTCGATATGGGCGCGGATGCCGAGCATGACCGCATTGCCGTGTTCCGCGAGACCGCCGGTCCGGGCGATGGTCTGCCCGATCAGCACACTTGTGGGCGTGACGCCCGGCTCTGCATGCGCCGCGCCAAAGCAGGCGAGCAGCGCCAACGCGCTCAGCTTGATGAGCGGTGAAAAACGGTCAACCATGTAGCCCCCGGCTTCTTTATAGTGAATACGCGATGCAGCGGCGGCGTCCTGCGGATGCTACATTACTGCCGCTTGCGCAAGCGTATCCCTGTTTTGGCCGGGAACATATCCCATATTCTTGGGATGGTTGGATGGGAACGGGGGCCGCATAATAGTGGCCCGTTCTCCTCGTTTTGCGGATTCTGCCGGCGCCTCGAAGGCGCTTCGGTGCCTGCAATCGGGGTGCAACGGACCACGAGTCCCCTCTTACTTCGGAAAAGGAACCGGCACGCCGAAGTAGAACCACTCTTCGCCGGTACCTGCACTCACCTTTGGCAAAATGATATGACCGTCCTCGGGCGCGGCCAGGATGCCGCCGCCGGAGAGCAGCACCATCGGATCGCCTTTGGCGACGAAATCGAAATGCCGCCAGGGCTTGGCAAGTTCCGCACCCGGGTCACGGTAGAAGACGCTTTTCATCTTGACGCAGCGCTGTTCACTCGCGGTCAACGCCTGTTCCTTCGCGAGTGACAAGGCCGCCGTGCATCCGGCATCGAGCATGTCGAAATGCAGCAGAGCACGCAGGATCGCCCGATAGCCGACATCCGCCGCATCCGCGTTCAGATGCTGACCGCACTCCAGCGTCGCCGCCAGCGCACCGTTTGCGCGGGCATATTCGGTCGTGCCCTGGGATTCCTTGTCACTCCCCTTGCCGCCTCCGCCATAGGCCTCAGCCCAGCCGTATACGTAGTCCCGCACACCTAGCGCACGTGCGTACCGGATTTCATCGGCATGCGCGCCACCCAGGAAAATAAAGGGTCCACCCTGCGAGGTATAGGAATGCAGGTCCAGCAGGAAGTCGGTCTTGTCCAGCACAGCGCACACGATGGGGTCGAGATGGTCTTCGTAATGCCGCCTGGTCTCTTTCGGGTACAGATAGCGGTTCAGGTTGCGCTCGACAAAGCGCACGCCCTTCTCGTACGCCTTCGGATTCGTTATGGGCATCAGTTGCAGCGAGCCGCGTTTGAGGACAGCGCTACCGTCGTCCAGGCTGGTGATGAGGCGATTGATCGCCTCCGGGCCGCAGCGCTCGTTGCCGTGCACCGCGCCGAGCACCGTCAATGTTTTTCCGGGCTCCAGTGCGGAATAGGTAACGGTCTTAACAGTCATGGCATGCTTTCTTCGTTTGTTTGAACAGTCGAAGGATATCGCATGGAGGGTGGGTTAGTGGGTGCGCCGGGTCGGCGCTGAGGCGTATTGTTGACAGTCGCTCAACGATGTCTCAAACCGATGTCGGGAAGACACCGGTCTGCGATTGGCAAAAGAATAATATCAGGCGGCGTCCGCAGCTTGGCTTCCCACCTTTTCCACAAACGCCGCAAAGAAATCATCCGCCGTTTTCTTCGCCGCGCCATCGACCAACCGTGACCCGATCTG
>JBBWZW010000363.1:0-17276 GCA_039649305.1 Burkholderiales bacterium | reverse complement strand
GCTTACCACGATGCGCTGACAGGGCTGCCCAACCGGCTGTTGCTGCAGGACCGCATTGCACAAGCCCTGATGCGTTCCGACCGTCACAACACCCGGCATGCCGTCGTGTTCATCGATCTCGATCATTTCAAGAACATCAACGATTCGCTTGGTCATCACGTGGGCGACGAAGTGTTGCAGGAGATTGCGAAACGGCTCGCGCCTTGTGTGCGTGAGAGCGATACCATCGCTCGTATCGGCGGCGATGAATTTATCGTCAGCCTTGCCGACATTCACGGTGCGATGTGCGTGGGCCGGATTTCCCGCAAGTTGCTCGATGCGATCAGCCTGCCGATCCAGGCAGCCGGACATGAACTGCGCATCTCGGCAAGTATCGGCATTGCCGTCTATCCGCAACACGGACAGGACGTGGCAACGCTGATGCGCAACGCCGACGCTGCGATGTACAGCGCCAAACAGCTGGGGCGCAACCGATGCGAGACGTTCGAGGAGCATATGAATGAGCGGCTGCAGCAGCGCATCGCAATGGAAGCATCAATCCGGTCCGCACTCGCTAACCATGAGTTCATCCTCCATTACCAGCCTATTGTTTCCATGGAGTCCGGTGCGGTTGTCGGCGCCGAGGCGTTGCTGCGTTGGCCGACGGCCAATGGCGCGTGGATTTCTCCGTCCGAATTCATTCCGATTGCGGAGGATAGCGGACTCATAATGCCGCTCGGCGAATGGGTCATCAGCCAGGCATGTGAGCAATTGCGGGATTGGCGAACCAACGGGCTGGATGATTGTTCGCTTGCAATCAATATCTCTCCGCAGCAGTTCAGCACGGAAGGCATGGCGGCGGCAATTGCCGCGGTAGTCAAACGCAATGAGATCGATCCGGCCGTTGTGCATCTGGAAATTACCGAGAGCCTGTTGATGAGTCGCAGCGAAGCCGTAGTCCGCAACTTCGAAACGCTGCAGGATCTTGGCATCCGGTTTTCCATCGATGATTTCGGGACCGGCTATTCGAGCCTCGGGTATCTCAAGCACTTTCCACCGCATGTGCTGAAGATCGACCGTTCTTTCGTGCGCGATCTTCCGGACAATCGTCACAATGTTGCTATCGTGACCGCAATCGTTGCAATGGCGAAGAGCCTCGGTATCACGACCGTGGCGGAAGGCGTCGAGACCGCCGCGCAGGCCGCTTTCCTCACGCATTTGGGCTGCAATAACGGCCAGGGTTTCATGTTCGGCCGACCGATGCCGACAGCGGATTTTCTGGCGTTTGCATTACGCCGGCGCGAGATGTATGCGCTGACGTAGCGTGTGCTGCGGGTATCCTTACGATAATCAGGTCTTTACGGCTGGAACCTGGGTAAATCCTTTAAAATAGCGGGTCAATCAGGGTTTACGTCATGTCCATATCAACAACTCAAGAAATCGTTGCAGAACTGCGCGCCGGGCGCATGGTCATCCTCGTTGATGAGGAAGACCGCGAAAATGAAGGCGACCTGGTGCTCGCCGCTGAATTCGTCACGCCGGAAGCCATCAATTTCATGGCCAGGTTCGGGCGTGGGCTGGTGTGCCTCACCTTGACCGAGGAGCGTTGCGACCAGCTCAACTTGCCAATGATGACCAGCCGGAACGGCACCGCGTACGGCACCAATTTCACGGTGTCGATCGAAGCGGCCGAAGGCGTCACGACCGGTATTTCGGCAGCTGACCGCGCACGAACCATCCAGGTGGCGGTCGCGAAGAACGCGAAGTCGTCGGACATCGTGCAGCCGGGCCACATTTTCCCGCTGAAGGCGCAAAAAGGCGGCGTGCTGATGCGCGCCGGCCATACAGAAGCGGGGTGCGATTTTGCGGAGCTCGCCGGCCTGACGCCTGCCGCTGTGATTTGCGAGATCCTGAAGGACGACGGCACGATGGCGCGCCTGCCGGATTTGCTCGAATTCGCCAAAGAGCATGGGCTGAAGATCGGCACGATTGCCGACCTGATCCACTATCGCAGCCAGCACGAAAGCATCGTCGAGCGCATCGCGGAAAGCACGATGCAGACCGCGTACGGCAGTTTCAGGGCCATTGCTTATCGTGACAAGCCGAGCGGCGGCGCGCACCTGGCGCTGGTGCATGGCGATCCCGTTCCCGAACTGGAAACCCTGGTCCGCGTACATCAGCCGGTGTCGGTACTCGACCTGCTCGAAACCAAGGCAACGACCCACTCATGGAATATCGCCTCCGCGATGGCGGCGCTCAAGGCGTCTGAACGCGGCGCCATGGTGCTGATGAACTGTGAAGAGTCGGCTGAACAGATGTTTGCCCATTTTGCCGCTTTAAGTAGCGGCGAAGCGAAGACGCAGCCGCGCGCCGCGCGCATGGATTTGCGTACTTACGGTATTGGCGCGCAAATTCTCAAGGATCTCGGCGTCGGGAAAATGAAGCTCCTTGCCAGCCCGAGGAAAATGCCGTCGATGACCGGCTTTGACCTCGAAGTGGTCGGCTATCAGGACAAACCCGGCCAGTAACCGTCCTTCCTGTAAAATCCCGGAAAAGCCCGGGATTTTTCTCAATAACATCAAAGGCTTGCAATGTTCCCTCGCGAGAGGCATCGTTATGTTGCAGGCTGGTCGTCACCAATACAAGTAACAACGCGCGTTGCGCAAAAAGGAATAGCTATGACAGTAGGAACTTACGAAAGCAATCTGAACGGGGAAGGTGTGCGCATCGGTATCGTACAAGCCCGTTTCAACGAAGATGTCTGTCACGGCTTGTTGTCCGCTTGCCTGGCCGAACTCAAACATCTCGGGGTTGCTGACGAGGATGTGCTGCACGTGACTGTTCCTGGCGCACTGGAAATCCCGCTCGCGCTACAGAAAATGGCCGAAACCCAACAGTTCGACGCACTGGTCGCGCTTGGCGCCGTCATTCGTGGCGAGACTTATCACTTTGAACTGGTGTCGAACGAATCCGGCGCCGGCATCACCCGTGTCGGACTCGACTTCGGCATCCCGATCGCCAATGCGGTGCTGACGACGGAAACCGACGAGCAGGCGGAAGCGCGTATGGCCGAAAAAGGCGCCGATGCGGCGCGGGTTGCAGTTGAAATGGCCAACCTCGCGATTGCGCTTGAAGAACTCGCTGAAGCGACCGAGGAAGAGTAAGGTCGTGTTCGGTCGCGTCGCGGCCCGCTCCTTGCGGCCGCGAATTTTTTTTCATCGCTCCGGCACTCCGGGGCACATGCAGCAAGCCAGCCATGAACCAGAAAACTATTCATGCCAACCCGAGCAAGAATCGCACACCGCGCCATCGCGCCCGCGAATTCGCGCTGCAGGGCCTTTACCAGTGGTTGCTCAACAATGAAGACGTCGGTGCGATTGATGCGCATATCCGTCAGGCGCACGGCTTCGACAAAGCCGATGCCGAGCATTTCGATGCGCTCTTACATGGCGCCATCAAGGAAGCCGGTACATTGCGCGCCGGCCTGGCACCGCTGATCGATCGCCCGATCGGGCAGTTGTCCCCGGTCGAGCATGCCGCGTTGTTGATCGGCGCTTACGAGCTCAACAACCATATCGAAATCCCGTACAAGGTCGTCATTAACGAGGCGGTCGAACTGACCAAATCGTTCGGCGGCATCGACGGTCATAAATACGTTAACGGCGTGCTCGACAAATTCGCCGCCAACGTGCGCAGCGTCGAAGTCGACGCAGCAAAGAAGCGCTGACAGAAAAATAACCCGCCGCAGCGGGAACATCCTCGCTGCCGACTCATAAATCGTTATGAATCCCGCCAGTCACGATTTTCAACTTGCCTCCCGGCTTGCCAATATTGCGCCATTCCATGTCATGGAACTGGCGAAAATGGCGGCGGAACTGGAGAAGCAAGGTCGCAACATCATCCATATGGGCATCGGCGAGCCGGACTTTACGGCCGCGCCGCCAGTCATCGAAGCCGCCGCCCGCGCAATGGCCGACGGCAAGCTGCAATACACTTCCGCTGTCGGTATTCCGGCGTTGCGTGTAGCGATTTCCGCTCACTATCGACGTGTATACGGGCTGGAGATATCACCATCCCGCATTGTCATCACGGCCGGCGCCTCCGCAGCGTTGCTGCTGGCCTGCGCCGCCCTGGTAGAGAAGGGCTCGGAAGTATTGATGCCGGATCCGTCCTATCCCTGCAACCGCCACTTTGTTGCCGCTTTCGAGGGACGGGCCAGCATGATTCCCAGCGGTCCGGACGAACGCTTCCAGTTGACGGAAGCGATGGTGCGGGAACACTGGACAGCGGAGACCCGAGGCGTATTGCTGGCGTCACCGTCAAATCCCACGGGCACCTCGATCGCCCACGATGAACTGGCCAAAATCGTCGCTGCAGTGCGCGAGCGAGACGGCTTCACCATCGTCGACGAGATTTACCAGGGGCTGACCTATGATGAGGCGCCGTTTTCGGCCTTGTCGCTGGGTGAAGACGTGATAGTCATCAACAGCTTCTCGAAGTATTTCAACATGACCGGCTGGCGGCTTGGGTGGCTGGTGGTGCCCGAAATACTGGTGCCGCAGTTCGAGAAGCTGGCGCAAAACCTCTTCATCTGCGCTTCGAGCATCGCGCAGCATGCCGGAGTCGCCTGCTTCGCGCCGGAATCCATCGCGATTTACGAGCAGCGCAAGGCCGAATTCAAGCGCCGCCGCGACTACATCGTTCCGGCGCTGCGCGAGTTGGGTTTCAAAGTGCCGGTGACGCCCGACGGTGCGTTCTATGTCTACGCGGACTGTACCGCGCTGTCTGACGACGCCGACCACCTGACCATCGACATGTTGAACCGGGCCGGGGTGGTGCTGGTGCCCGGGCTGGATTTCGGTCCGCATACTGCCCGTCAATATATACGGGTGTCGTATGCGACTTCGATGGAGAATCTGCGGGAAGCGGTTTTACGCTTGCGTGATTTCTTCAAGGCGTAGACCGGATTGTATGAACGTAAAAGGTAGCGGTAGGGCGCGCCCTACCTCCCCATGACAGATCGAAACCAGCTCGTATGCTGTGGTAAACGGAGCGAAAAAAAGGAGCCGAACTGGCTCCTTTTTGTTTTGATCGGATGCTGAAATACTTTACAAAGCAGCGAGCTTGTCTTCCTTGCCAAGCGCCGCTTCGTCGTTCGTAGCTGGCGTGTCGGCCTTTGCTTCCTGCGCCTTCGGTTTTGGCGGTGCGGCTACCGGTGTCGAATGGATCGATACCTTCTTGCCCTTGGCAACTTCTTTCAAGCGTTGATATTCCGCCAATACCTTGTTGCCATAGCCGAAATCCGTATCGAAGGCGCCTGCGCCTACGTACAGCTTGAGACCGGCTTCCACCGAGCCGCCGCGGGTCACGTATTCCTTCAGGATCAGGGAACCTACCCTGATGTTGGCTACCGGGTCCAGGGCCGCTTTCATGCCCCCGTGGTCCTCGAACTTGTCGCGGTGGACCTTGGACATCACCTGCATCAGGCCTTGTGCGCCTACCGGACTCTCGGCAAATGGGTTAAACCGCGATTCGATCGCCATGACAGACAGGATCAGCAGGGGATCGAGCTTGATCTCCCTGGCAGTGACATAAGCGGATGAAACCAGCATATCGATCGCATCGTTGGCAACCCGGTAACGCTTCGACAGCCAATTGGTCACCCACTCCTGTTGCCGCAAGTCGGCCTGTGCAGCCTTGCTGTTCAGTTCCTCGAAGGCAGAGGCGTCGGACATCGCTACGGTCTTGATGAAAGCGGCGTCCTGTTCCGGCGCGACGCTCGACTGGGCCGATGCCGCTGCGGTCTGCTGGGTGACAGCAAAGGGTGACATCGCCTTGACCTTATCGGCCAGATCCGGCTTGACGAACATCAGCGCAACGATACCGATGGCGGTAACACCCAAAATCATCAGCGTGTGATGGGCGGTGGTGACGAAACCGCTCACCGTGTCGCGGGCAAATACGGCCCACGCAGCGGACTGGCTGGCTGTTCGTCGGGCGTACGAAGACGTCGCCGTGAACATACGATCAATCATTGAACCTCCTGATTCGACGACGCGGCAAGCAAAGAATCCACAAGCGATAACCGTAGACGCTTAGATTGCCGTTAGTCAGAACACTGTCGGCTGGCGCAATGCGCTCTCAGCAGACTCGGATTGCCTGTTGCGGGCTTACGGCTGGTAGGCGCCGATTAGCAGCAAGCAATTTTTTCGGGGATAAGGCAGACGCCTTTTGAAAACACTCCTTAAAATGTCATGTGGGACCCCGATCCCGTGATGTTGCGATTTGTTCAACCAGCCTCGCACTGGTGCTTAATGAAAGTGGGCGAATTTTAGTAGGCTGTTTATATCAAGTCAATACTATCAAAAAGCAAAGTCATTACTTTTATGTCTGGGTTTTTCGCTTACCGTTGTTGAAGGTGAATACAATCAACCAGTTGGACCCATAACTTAATATAAAGTCACGCAAACGAACTTTGCGAAAAATCATGAGATATTCGGATTTAAGGGATTTTATTTCCCAGATGCAAGAAATTGGCGAACTTAAGCGTATTTCGATCCCTGTTTCACCCTATTTGGAGATGACGGAAGTCTGTGACCGCGCGTTGCGGAGCGAAGGACCAGCGCTTCTTTTCGAAAGACCCAAGGGGCATACGATACCGGTGCTGGGCAACCTTTTCGGTACGACGCGCCGCGTCGCGCTCGGCATGGGCGCCGAGGATGTCAGCGAGTTGCGCAAGATCGGCCAGGTACTCGCGCTGCTGAAAGAGCCGGAGCCGCCGAAGGGCTTCAAGGATTTGATGGGGCTGGGTTCGCTGGTCAAGGCGTTGTGGGATATGGCGCCGAAGGAGACGCGTTCCGCGCCGTGCCAGGACATCGTGTGGGAAGGGAATGATGTCGATCTTGCACGCCTGCCGATTCAGCATTGCTGGCCCGGTGATATTGCGCCGCTGATCACATGGGGCCTCGTCATTACCAAGGGTCCGCACAAGAAGCGACAAAACCTCGGCATCTATCGCCAGCAAGTGATCGGGCGCAATAAGGTGATCATGCGTTGGCTGGCGCATCGGGGCGGGGCGCTGGATTTTCGCGAGCACTGTCTCGCTAATCCGGGTCAGCCCTATCCGATCTCCGTCGCGCTCGGCGCCGACCCGGCGACCATACTGGGCGCGGTGACGCCCGTGCCGGACAGCTTGTCGGAATATCAATTCGCCGGATTGCTGCGTGGAAGTCGCACTGAGTTGACCAAAGCGATCGGGAGTGAGTTGCGCGTCCCGGCGTCCGCTGAGATCGTACTTGAGGGGCACATCTATCCGGATGAGAAGCATCCTTCCGGCTATGAACACGCGCTCGAGGGCCCGTTCGGCGACCATACCGGTTATTACAACGAACAGGACTGGTTTCCGGTATTCACCATCGACCGCATCACGATGCGGCGTGACCCGATCTACCACTCGACCTACACCGGCAAACCGCCGGATGAACCGGCGATTCTGGGCGTCGCATTGAATGAAGTATTCATTCCGCTGTTGCAGAAACAATTTACTGAAATCACCGATTTCTACCTGCCTCCGGAAGGATGCAGTTACCGGATGGCTGTGGTGCAGATGAAGAAGGCGTATCCGGGCCACGCCAAGCGCGTGATGTTTGGCATCTGGAGTTTCCTGCGGCAGTTCATGTATACCAAGTTCATCGTGGTGGTCGACGAAGACGTCAACATCCGTGACTGGAAAGAGGTGATCTGGGCGATTACCACGCGCGTCGATCCGACCCGCGATACTACGCTGGTCGACAACACGCCGATCGATTATCTCGACTTCGCGTCGCCCGTCAGCGGCCTCGGCAGCAAGATGGGTATAGATGCGACCAATAAGTGGCCGGGCGAGACCACTCGCGAGTGGGGCCGTACGATCGAGATGACCGACGAAGTGAAGCAGCGGATCGACCGGATCTGGCAGGAACTCGGTCTTTAAAAAAACAGTGCAAAGTAGCAACGTAGACAGTTTGCATTTCGACAGTTAATCTTTCGCAATCCCCCACAACCAGAACAAAGGAGAGCTGAGATGAAACTGTTGATTGCACTCGTCGGCGTAGCGGCACTAGTCGGTTGTCAGACCAACCCATCGCAGTCCGCCGGCAAGCAGGCGCGTGCGAGCCTCGAAGCGAAGAGCGGTTCGAATGTTGCGGGGAACGTTGATTTTGTCGAGCAGGGAGCCAAGACTCTCGTATCGGTAAAAGTGCGCGGCCTGAAGCCAAATAGCCAGCACGGTTTCCATGTGCATGAAAAAGGCGACTGCTCTTCCGCCGATGCGCTCACTGCCGGCGGGCACTTCAATCCAGACGGAAACCCGCATGCGCACGCAGGTGAGGCGAAACGCCACGCGGGCGACCTGGTCAACCTGGTCGCCGACGGCAACGGAGAATCGAATGCAACGTTCGAAGTGGACACGATACGTGTCGACGATGGCAAGCACGGCATCCTGAATCGCGCGGTCATCATCCATGCGAATCCGGACGACTATGTTTCGCAACCGGTCGGCAATGCCGGCGGCCGTATTGCGTGCGGTCTTATCAGGAAGAGCTAGTCCTCTGTAAGAGCGGGCCGGGAAAAGAGGCCTGGTCCGCATGAATTCCCGGAGCGCCATCTCTGCTTTGCTGTTAGAATGCTGCTTGGCGGGCCCCTGCGCATTGCGGCATGGCCAACCTGGTCAGGTCGGGAACGAAGCAGCCACAGCCATATCCCGTAAGTGCCGCAGACAAGGCTCGCCTCTTTCATTTCTTCCCCTGTTCTAAACCGGCCACGCGCGCTCCAGAATAGTCTGTTGCAGCGCCGATGCCGATAGCGTGCCATACACCCGGCCCGATTCCGCATCGATACGACTGGTAATGAATGCCTCGCCGATCGCCGCTGGAGCATGCTGCAACATAAGATGGCCCTGGATCGCAAGCACCAGGCGCTGAACGTAGCGGCGAGCCAGCATCTCGCGTTGCTCGGGCGGCGTTGCAAGATCCTTCCGCAGGCCCGTCACCAATTCATGCAAACCTTTATTCGCTGAGACTGACTCATCGAGTTCGTCCAGCAGACGCATAAATCCTTCGGGCTCGCGCTCAATAGCGCGCAGCACATCAAGGCACATCACGTTGCCCGAACCTTCCCAGATAGAGTTCACCGGCGCTTCGCGATACATCCTCGCCATCGGCGCGTTTTCCACATAACCGTTGCCGCCCCATACTTCCATGCATTCGCCGGTGAATTCGAGCGCGCGCTTGCACACCCAGAATTTCGCGGCCGGCGTGACGATGCGCCGCCATGCGCGTTCCAGTGGGTCGTCCGGCGTTTCAAAGGCACGCGCCAGGCGCAGCATCAACAGCATTGCCGCTTCGCTTTCGAGCGCGAGGTCGGACAGCACATTGCGCATCAGCGGCTGCTCCGCGAGCCGGCGTCCGAACGCGGTGCGGTGTCGCGCATGATGCGCGCTTTGCACGAATGCCTGACGCATCAGGCCCGCACTGCCGATCACACAGTCGAGCCTCGTATGGTTCGCCATTTCGATTATGGTCGGTATGCCGCGGCCGTCTTCGCCGACCATGATGCCGTACGCATCCTGGAATTCGACTTCGGCGCTGGAATTGGATCGGTTGCCGAGCTTGTCCTTCAGTCGTTGCACCAGAATTGCGTTCTTAGTGCCGTCGGGACGCCACCGCGGAACAAAGAAACAGGAGAGGCCGGCGTCGGTGCGCGCCAATACCAGGTGGGCATCGCACATCGGCGCCGAGAAAAACCATTTGTGCCCGGTGAGCAGGTATTCCGCGCCGCGCCCCTCTCGCTGCAACGGCCGTGCAACCGTAGTGTTGGTGCGCACGTCGGAGCCGCCTTGTTTCTCCGTCATGCCCATGCCGATCAGCATTGAGCGTTTCTGTTCGAGCGGCAGGTCGCGCGGGTCGTGTTCGCATGAGAAGAGCTTTGATTCCAGTGCGGCGAACAAAGCCGGTTCATTCTGCAATACCGGAATCGATGCGAAGGTCATCGTGGTGGGACATAACGAACCCGACTCCAACTGAGCGTGCATGAAGTAACCGGCCGCGCGCGCGACATGTGCGCCGGTCTTCGGCTGCATCCACGGTAGCGCATGCAGGCCTTCGCGCCGCAGCAGTCCGAGCAGTTGATGCCAACTCGGATGAAATTCCACAGAATCAATGCGGTTGCCGAAGCGGTCGTGGGTTGTTAGTTCCGGCAAGTGGCGGTTTGCCAGGTCACCTAGGCGCAATATGTCGGCGCTGCCCAGTTCGGCGCCCAAGCGGCTGAGTTTTTCCTCGTGCCAACCGGCCTGCCATCGCCGTACGCCTTCGGTCAATGCAACATCGGTGCTAAAAACGTTATAGTTTTGCAGTTCGGGTACCTGGTTAGTCACTTCATGTGTCGGCCATTGCATGACGGCTATCCCTTCTGTTTGAGTTGTCTCCTGCTTCCAAGTCTATAACTTCCGGCATGTCGGGTAAAATGTGGCTTATATCTAATCTCATGCATCTCTATGTCCTATCAAGTCCTGGCCCGTAAATACCGTCCTAGGAGTTTCGAGACGCTCGTCGGGCAAGAGCACGTGGTGCGGGCGCTGACCCATGCGCTGGAGCAAAAGCGGCTGCATCATGCCTACTTGTTTACAGGTACGCGCGGCGTCGGCAAAACCACGTTGTCGCGGATACTGGCGAAGTCCTTCAATTGCGAGACCGGAATCACCGCGACACCGTGTGGCGTGTGTGATGCGTGTACCGCGATCGACGCGGGACGCTTTGTTGATTATATTGAAATGGACGCGGCCTCGAACCGCGGGGTCGACGAGATGGCGCAGTTGTTGGAGCAGGCAATCTATGCGCCGTCCAACGCGCGCTTCAAGGTCTACATGATCGACGAAGTTCACATGCTGACCAACCATGCGTTCAACTCGATGCTGAAGACGCTGGAGGAGCCGCCCGAGCACGTCAAGTTCATCCTCGCAACCACCGATCCGCAAAAGATCCCGGTCACGGTGCTGTCGCGTTGCCTGCAATTCAATCTGAAGCAGATGCCGCCCGGTCATATCGTCGGGCACCTGGATAACATACTCGGCCAGGAAGGCATTGCGTTCGAAGCGCCGGCGTTGCGCCTGCTCGCACAAGGCGCGCATGGTTCGATGCGCGACGCGTTGTCGCTGACCGACCAGGCGATCGCCTATGCAGCCGGCACGGTGTCGCTGGAAGCGGTGCAAGGCATGCTGGGCGCGCTCGATCAATCGTATCTGATCCGTGTGCTCGATGCGTTGGCTGCCAAAGACGGCGCGGGACTGCTCGCGGTCGCCGATGAAATGGCCACGCGCAGCCTGTCGTACAACGCTGCGTTGCAAGACCTCGGATCGCTGCTTCATCGCATCGCGCTGGCGCAGACGGTACCTTCTGCAGTGCCGGAGGATGTCCCGGAACGCGAGCACATCCTGCGACTGGCCTCGATGTTCGATGCCGAGGAAATACAGTTGTTTTACCAGATCGCGGTGCATGGCCGTAATGAACTGGGTTTGGCGCCGGATGAATATGCCGGGTTCTCAATGACGCTGTTGCGCATGCTCGCTTTCCGACCGGGGATAGGCGCTGCCGAAGCGAAACCGGCCGCGCCTGTGTCTGCGCCTGCCGCTGCCTCTGCGAGATTGCAAGCTGCTCCACAGGCAGTGACTGCAAGTGCTCCGGTTGCTCGTCCGGCAGGTGGAATAAGTCCCGCGCGCGCCGCGCTTGAAGCGGCTCGCAATGGGGGCAAGTCGCAGGGGGCTGCGCCAGCCGCACGGCCTGCGCCTCCTGCTTCGAATTCCGTGCCGCCCTGGGAAGAAGAACGGCTACAGGTGAAAGAGCTCCCGGCAGCAGAGTCTGCCGCGGCTCAAAAAAAAACTGAAGAGCAATCGGCCGATGTAAAAACGATCGGGGCCGCACCGGTTGCAGTTCAGGCGCCGGCGATCAGGAAGCCGCCGCAGCCCGCACCCATTCAGCCGGTGCCGTCGCTGAAGTGGGACGGCAATTGGCCGGTGCTTGCCGCCGCGCTTCCGATGCGCGGCGTTGCGCAACAACTGGCGCTGCAGAGCGAATTGCTGAAGTGCGAAACAGAGGGCGATGGCGCCCAGTTCTACTTGCGTATCCCGCTCGACACACTGCGCTCGGCTGGCAACGTGGACAAGCTGGCTACCGCGTTGTCCGAGCATTTTGGCAAAACGGTGCGGGTGAATACCGAGCTTGGTGCGGTAGCGCAGACCGCCAGCGCCCACGCACAGGCCGACCGCGAGGAACGCCAGCGCCAGGCGGAAGAAACCGTGCACAAGGATCCGTTCGTGCAGTCGCTGCTGCGCGAGTTCAGCGCGACTATCGTGCCGGGATCAATCAAACCGATTTAATCAACATATCAGGAGAATCATCATGATGAAGGGTCAACTGGCAGGGCTGATGAAGCAGGCGCAGCAAATGCAGGACAACATGAAGAAGATGCAGGACCAGCTTGCATTGATCGAAGTGGAAGGCCAATCCGGCGCCGGGCTGGTCAAAGTCGTGATGACCTGCAAGAACGACGTCAAGCGCGTGTCGATCGATCCGTCACTGCTGGGCGACGACAAGGACATGCTGGAAGACCTGGTCGCTGCCGCCTTCAATGACGCGGTGCGCAAGGCGGTAGCCACGTCGCAGGAAAAAATGGCTGGCATGACGGCCGGTTTGCCGCTGCCGCCTGGTTTCAAGATGCCGTTTTGATTTTTAATTCCCCGCTTGCTGGCGGCGTCAGTGAGCGGTTGCAAAGAAACTAGTGAAAACACCTACCAGCCTGGAATTTCTCGCTGACAGCTTGCGTCGCCTGCCGGGCGTAGGGCCGAAGTCCGCGCAGCGCATGGCCTACCACCTGCTGCAGCACGATCGTGAAGGCGCCGCGCAATTGGGACGGGCGCTGTCGCAAGCGGTCGAGAGAATCCAACATTGCGCCAAGTGCAATACGTTCACCGAGCACGAAGTGTGCGAGACCTGCATGGACTCCGAGCGTGATGCCAGCCTGTTGTGCGTGGTCGAGACGCCGGGCGATCAGTTGATGATCGAGCAGACGCTGACATACAAAGGCTTGTACTTCATTCTGATGGGACACCTGTCGCCGTTGGACGGCATCGGTCCGAAAGACATCCATCTCGAAAAGCTGATCAACCGCGCGACGGATGGCGAGGTGACGGAAGTGGTGCTCGCCACCAATTTCACCAATGAAGGCGAAGCGACCGCGCATTACATCAGCGAGACGCTGAAGGCGCGCGGCCTGAAGGTCAGCCGTCTTGCCCGCGGCGTGCCTGTGGGCGGCGAACTCGAATATGTCGATGCCGGCACAATCGCGCGCGCGATGCTCGACCGGCGCTCGACGTAGAGCTTTCATTACTCAGTAATGTTTGCCATTTCCGCCGACGATCAGCATTGGTTGAAAGCGAAATGGCAGGCACTTACCACATCCGTCGCGGCAGATAACGCAGCATCGGATGCCACATGGGACATGCTGGTCCGGCATTACTCCGAACCGCATCGCGCCTATCACAACCTCTCCCATATCATGGCCATGCTGCGGCATGCAGACGCCAACCGGGATCATATTAGCAGTGTGGCGACGATCGAATTTGCAATCTGGTTCCACGATGCGATCTACGACACCCCCGCGAAGAACAATGAAGAACGAAGCGCTGCGTGCGCGCGCGAAGCGATGCAACGTATGGGCATAGACGATGCGCTGATTGCTTCCGTCGAAAGCTGTATCGTGGCTACCGCGAAGCACGAAGTGATATCAGGGGTGCGTGATTTGCCTTTGTTCCTTGATATTGACCTGGCTATCCTCGGCGCGCCGGATCCGCTTTATCGACAATACAGCGAGGCTATTCGCACCGAATACAATTGGGTGCCCGGTCCGGCCTACCGGTTCGGTCGCGGCGAGGTGTTAAAACGCTTTGCGCAGCGGACCACGCTGTTTTTTACTCCCGCGATGGCGGCGCGCTTTGAAGCGCAAGCGCGCCGCAATCTCGCTTTTGAAATCGATGACTTATCCTTTTTTTGACGGTGAATATGACTAAGCCTGCCTCATCCGGCCCATTGGCCGGCATCAAAGTACTGGAACTCGGCACACTTATCGCCGGGCCTTTTTGTTCGCGCATGCTGGCTGAATTCGGCGCGGAAGTAATCAAGATCGAAGCGCCCGACGGTGGCGATCCGATCCGCCAGTGGCGCGTGCTCAAAGACGGCACCTCGCTCTGGTGGTCGGTCCAGTCGCGGAACAAAAAGAGCGTCACGCTGAATATGAAAGATGAGCGCGGTCAGGAGATTGCACGGCGCCTGGCTCTCGAGGCGGACATCATCATCGAGAACTACCGGCCGGGCGTGCTGGAAAAATGGGGCATCGGTTACGAGGACCTGAAAAAGATCAATCCCGCCACCATCATGGTTCGTTTGTCGGGTTACGGCCAGACCGGCCCGATGAAGCATTTGCCGGGCTTCGGCGCAATAGGTGAATCAATGGGCGGGATGCGGTATGTGTCCGGGCACCCGGACCGTCCGCCGGTGCGCATCGGCGTCTCAATTGGTGATTCGGTAGCCGCGCTGCATGGCGTGATCGGCGCAATGATGGCATTGCGTCACCGCGATGTCAGCGGCGGCCGCTGGAATGGCAAGAGCGGTGAGCAATGCGTGGCAGGGCAGGGGCAGATGGTGGATGTGGCGCTGTACGAGGCGGTGTTCAACATGATGGAGTCGCTGGTGCCGGAATACGACCATGCCGGCGTGGTACGTACGCGTACCGGCGGTGCGCTGCCCGGCATTGTGCCGTCCAATACCTACATGACCAAGGATGGCGAGAACATCGTCATTGCGGGCAATGGCGATGCAATTTTCAAGCGCCTGGTGCTCGCGATCGGCCGCGAAGATATGGCGAACGATCCGCAGCTCGCGCGCAACGACGGCCGCGTGCCCCGCACCGAGGAAATCGATGGCGCCATTCAGGCATGGTGCTCTACGCAGACTATCGATGAGGCGCTGGCGATACTCAAGAACGCCGATGTCCCGGTCGGCAAGATCTATTCGGTGCGGGACATGATGACAGACCCGCAATTCCTCGCGCGTCGCATGTTTGAACAGCATGCGTTCGCGGATGGCACGCCGATCAAGCTGCCGGCAATCACGCCCAAGCTTTCTGAAACGCCCGGCGAGACGAGATGGCTGGGTCCAAACCTTGGGGAGCACAACGATGAAGTGTTGCGCAAGCTGGGTTATGATGATGCAAACATCGCGCAACTAAGACGCGACAAAATCATTTAGGAGACACCACCATGAACAAGAGATTCTGGAAGCAGTTCGCCATTGCGCTGTTGCTTTTCCTCGCCGGTTATTTCACCTTCAACAGTAACCTGTTTGCCCAGACCCTGGAAAAGCCCAGGGTCTCGATTGCGGTCGGCGGGAAGAATCTCTTTTACTATTTGCCGCTGACGGTTGCCGAGCAATTGGGCTACTTCAAGGATGAAGGCTTGCAGGTGGAGATCAGTGATTTTGCGGGCGGCGCCAAAGCCCTGCAGGCGCTGGTCGGCGGCAGCGCCGATGTGGTGTCCGGCGCCTATGAACACACAATCAACATGCAGGCGAAAGGGCAGTTCATTACCGCTTTCGTGCTGCAAGGTCGTGCACCCCAGATTGTGCTTGGCGTCTCAACGAAGACCATGCCGAACTACAAGTCCGTCGCGGACCTGAAAGGCAAGAAGATCGGCGTCACCGCACCCGGCTCATCGACCAATATCATGGCCAACTTCGTGCTGGCGAAGGCCGGCCTGAAGCCATCGGATGTTTCCTTCATTGGCGTCGGCACGTCGGCCGGCGCGTTGTCCGCTATGCGCTCGGGCCAGATCGATGCGATCTCCAACCTCGATCCGGTGATCACGATGCTGCAGCAGAAAAATGATATCAAGATCATCGCCGACACGCGTACGCTGAAGGACACCAATGATGTATTTGGAGGGCCGATGCCGGCAGCGACGCTGTACACCTCCGAAGCCTTCCTGAAGAAGAATCCGCAAACCGCGCAGGCGCTGACCAACGCCATGGTGCGCGCACTGAAGTGGATACAGAAAGCCGGTCCGTCGGACATCATCAAGGCGGTGCCCGAGAGCTATTTGCTGGGCGATCGCGCGCTGTATATCGAAGCGTTCATGAAGGTGCGCGAAGCGATTTCTCCGGACGGGATGATTCCGGAGGCGGGTCCGAAGACCGCGTTGAGAACCTTGCAAACGTTTGAGCCAGAGCTGGCTTCCAAACAAATCGACCTGTCGAAAACCTACACCAATGAAATGGTGAAGAAGGCGAACGAGAAGTACAAATAAGGCCGGTTCCGGCGCGAGCCGGGACTGCCGATGGATGCCTACCTTTCGCCGGAATGACGAATCGATGATCCCTGCGCTTTCCCTCGACAACATCACCTGCACCTTTATCTCCAAAGACGACCGCTCGCAGCGTTACACCGCGGTCGCCGACACCACCTTATCCGTCGCCCCTGGTGAGTTTGTCTCGGTGGTCGGTCCGACCGGCTGCGGCAAATCCACCTTGCTTAATGTAGGCGCCGGCCTGCTCGAACCATCATCGGGGAGTGTGAAGGTTTTTGGCGAGGAACTCAAAGGCATCAACCGCCGTGCCGGCTACATGTTTCAGGCGGAGGCGTTGATGCCCTGGCGCAGCGCGCTGCAGAACGTGATTGCAGGCTTGCAGTTTCGCGGCGTGGATGAGGCGCAGGCCCGGCAGCTTGGGGAAGAATGGCTAGTCCGCGTCGGCTTGCAAGGCTTTGGCGATCGCTATCCGCATCAGCTTTCCGGCGGCATGCGCAAACGAGTCGCGTTGGCGCAAACACTCATTCTCGATCCCGACATCATCCTGATGGACGAACCGTTTTCGGCACTGGATGTCCAGACCCGCCAGTTGATGGAAAACGAAGTGCTCGAATTGTGGAGCGCGAAGAAGAAGGCGGTTCTGTTCATCACGCATGACCTGGATGAAGCGATTTCGATGTCGGACCGGGTGGTGGTTTTGTCGGCCGGGCCGGCGACACGCCCGATCGGTGAGTTCGTGATTGATCTGCCTCGTCCGCGCGATGTGGCTGAGATTCGTGTGCATCCACGGTTTGTGGAGTCGCATGCGCAGATTTGGGGTGTGTTGCGGGAAGAGGTGTAGAAAGGTTATCAACAGCAGAAGGTAAGGGCTTAGATTCATTCGGTAAGACTCCTCTCGCCGGGTACACTC
>JBBWZW010000347.1:0-3962 GCA_039649305.1 Burkholderiales bacterium | reverse complement strand
AGTACCGACAACCATGGACTGGGTCTGGCGATCGTGAAAGCGATTGCAAAAATGCACGGCGGCACGGTGTTTGCGAATAGCAGCGCCGGCATCAACACGATAGGCCTCACATTGCCGGTGAGACCCGCCACCTGAGGCACCGCGCAGGAATAAGTTGGTCAATTTTGCTGGCCGTAGCGAACGTGTTGCTCGCCGTCGCCATAGCTCACTATGGCTCCTCCTCACGCCTTGCACCGCATCCCGCGACGCCCGTCAAATTGCCCAATTTATTCCTGCGCGGTGCCTCAGATGGAATGCCGCAGCACACCAATTGTCTTCGCTACAACTGCGTGACACTGCGTAATTTCCAAGTCCCAATTCAATTTGACACTTCCTTGATATTTTGTGTGGCGGGATAGTCACGATATCGTTATTTATCGATCGTTTCGCCGCCTTTTTCCTTTTCGGCATTTCAATTGACGCGCGCCTTTCATAGAATCCGAGAAACCACATCTAAGGGTGCACCAATGAAGAAAGACGAAGCGATTGCCATAATGCACCACCTCGCCGGCAAGCTCGAGAATGTAATAGCCGTGGAGGACCTGGTGTCTCCCTTCGCGGAATTCATGGCCCATATCCAGGAAGACGTGAGCGAGGAAGACTTTGCCTTTCTGGCTACGGTCGGTGCGGTGATCTACCTCAAGGGATCCCGTCATTATGATTCGAGCGTGCAGACCAGCTTATTGCTGGAAAAAATACGCAAATAGCATCGGCGACTTGCAGCCTTGAATTGAGAACCGCACCTTTCTGCTAATACGAATAACTAATGGAAAAGCCCGCTGATTGATTTCAGCGGGCTTTTTTATTGGTTGATTGCGTCTTCTCCTTCCCGCACGAAACAGTGCGCCGCCTCCATATAAACTCCTCTGGCTCTTTCCCAACTCACCTCGCTATTGCAGGCATTCTGGCCTAGTGTGTTAAAAATATTGACGCGCTACGGACGCCGTGAGGGACGTCAATGCCAGACGGTGCGCCGGAGAAAAGGAGCAAGCATGAATGCGGTAATCGATATCGTTAAACGAACCATGGGCGGTGCGCGTGAACGCGGAACCGGGGATATGCGCGGGCCGTCAGGTATCAATGTCAGCCAGGTGGAACGAGCGGCTTCGATGCTGCTGGGTGGGCTACTTGTAGCTGGCGGCATCAGGCGTGGCAAGCTCGGTGGCGCAGTCGCTGCGCTGGCAGGCACCGGATTGCTCGCGCGCGGGGTGACCGGCCACTCCATCGTGTATAAGAAACTGGGATTACATACCGAGGGCGGCCGCAGGATCGCAAGGACCCACGAAGCGCGCGATGAGATGGACATAGTCTGCGCCATCACCATCGAAAAGCCGGCCGACGAACTGTATCGCGCGTGGCGCGACCCGAACGTACTGCTGCAGCTCATGGGCGACGAGGGCGCGGTCACGATGAAGGATGAGAAGCATGTGCACTGGCGGGTGCACGGCCCACTGGATCGCGCCATAGAGTGGGACACCGAGATCGTCGAAGACCGTCCCGGTCAAATGATTCGATGGCGCACGCCGGCCGGAGCCCTGATGCCTTGCGAGGGATCGGTCGAGTTTCGTCCGGCGCCCGGCAACCGGGGCACCGAAGTCATGCTGCGCATGAAGTTCACCCCGCCGCTGCGGCTGCCCGGCGATACCGCCATGGACCTGCTGGGTTTCGTGCCTAAGCAGATCGCATTCAAGGTGCTGTGGCGCTTCAAGGCCCTGACGGTGACCGGCGAGATCCCGACCATCAAAGGCCAGCCCGCTTGCCGCAACGACGGCCGCGACCGCTGACGAGGAGAGAGAAATGCGAGCATTGTGCTGGAAAGGCGTAAATGACCTGCGCGTGTCGACCGTCGCAGACCCGACGATCATCAACCCGCAAGACGCCATCCTCAAAGTGAAGCTGTCATCGGTCTGCGGCTCGGACGAACACATCATCTCCGGCTATGTCCCCAGCATGAAATCCGGCGACATCATCGGACATGAGTTCATGGGCGAGATCGTGGAGACCGGGCCCGGCGTGAAGAAGCTGAAGAAGGGCGACCGCGTCTGTGTCGCGCCCTTCATCTCGTGCGGCAGCTGCTGGTTTTGCGAGCACGAGCTTCATTCGATGTGCGACATCTCGAACGACAAGCCCGAACTGGCCGATCCATTGTTCGGCCAGCATCCCGGCGGCATTTACGGCTATACGCATGCGCTCGGCGGTTATGCCGGATGCCATGCGGAATACATACGGGTGCCGTATGCGGACAAGGACTGCTTTGTGGTTCCCGAAGGCGTGCCGGACGAAAGGGCGCTGTTTTGTTCCGAGGCCGGCCCGACCGGTTACATGGGCGCCGACTTCTGCAACATCCAGCCGGACGACGTGGTCGCTGTATGGGGCTGCGGCGGCGTCGGGTTGATGGCGCAAAAGAGTGCGTACATGCTCGGCGCGGGTCGCGTCATTGCGATCGATCGCATTCCGGAACGGCTGCAGATGGCGAGCGAAAAGGTAGGCGCCGAGACCATCAACTATGCCGAGACCAGCGTCATCGATGCGCTCAAGGAGATGACCGGAGGGCGCGGTCCTGACCACTGCATCGAAGCGGTCGGCATGGAAGCGCACGGTTATTCGATCGACTATGCGCTGGATCGGGTCAAGCAGTCTTTGCGGCTTTCGCGGGACAGCGGCCATTCGCTGCGCGAGGCCATTTATGCATGCCGCAAAGGCGGGACCGTGTCGGTGCTGGGCGTGTTCATGCTGATGGATAAATTCCCGATGGGCGCCGTCGTGAACAAGGGGCTGACCATACACTCCTCGCAGGTGTTCGCGCAAAAGTACATTCCACGGCTGCTGGAGCACGCCGCGCACGGCGAGTTCGATCCGTCTTTCATGATGACGCATAAGTTCTCGCTCGAGGATGCGGCGAAAGGGTACGAGATGTGGCGGATGAAGGAAGAGGGATGCGTGCGGTCGGTATTTGCGCCGTGATGTGCCGCTTCGACAAGG
The DNA here is from genome assembly GCA_039649305.1 of Burkholderiales bacterium. GTDB lineage: Bacteria > Pseudomonadota > Gammaproteobacteria > Burkholderiales > Burkholderiaceae_D > Noviherbaspirillum. The sequence goes on along the minus strand of JBBWZW010000347.1, from coordinate 941 downwards.
CCCTGCGGCGTCCCTTGCCGATATGTGTTTAAATCGATTGCTCTTCTAACCACACATATCGGGACTGCTGATGGACCTCCAACTTCAAGGAAAACACGTACTTATCACCGGCGGCAGCAAAGGCATAGGCCTGGCATGCGCTCTCGGATTCTTGCAGGAGGGAGCGAAGGTAAGCCTGGTGTCGCGCAGCGAAGACAACCTGCAATCGGGTCTGCAAACACTGCTGGATGCTATGCCTGATGCATCAGACCGCATCGCCACCTATGCGGCAAACCTCGGCGATCCTTCAGCTGCGCTGGCGGCGTTGGACAGCGCAGAGCAGGCCGGCGGGCCGGTAGACATCCTCGTGAATTCCGCGGGCGCCGCGCGCCGCACTCCGCCTGATGAGCTGACGCCACAGGCATGGCACGACGCCATGCAGGCGAAGTACTTCACCTACATCCACATGATCGACCCGACGATCAAACGCATGGCGCAGCGTGGACAGGGCGTAATCGTGAACGTCATCGGCGCCGGCGGCAAGGTAGCCGGTCCGGTTCATTTGCCTGGCGGGGCTGCGAATGCGGCGCTGATGCTGGCGAGCGCCGGCCTGGCGGCCGCGTATGGGCCGAAAGGTGTCCGGGTCAACGCGGTCAATCCCGGGCTGACGCTGACCGAGCGGCTCAAGCAAGGCATGGCGGTCGATGCGAAGCTGCACGGAATAAGTGAGGACGAAGCCATGCGCAGGGCCCATGAGCGCCTGCCATTACGACGGATCGCGGAGCCAGAGGAGATCGCCAATGCGGTGGTCTTTCTCGCGTCGGCGCGAGCGAGTTACGTCAGTGGCGCGATCCTCGCGATGGACGGTGCGGTTACACCAATGATCTGCGAGCCGTAGGGCGGGTCGCGACCAAGGTCGCGACATTGGCTCATTTTCCCATCGAGGGCGTCATGGATTCGAG
>JBBWZW010000321.1:0-11249 GCA_039649305.1 Burkholderiales bacterium | reverse complement strand
CAGCCGGACCGCATTAACCGGCTGCTTCGCTCTTTCCTGGAATAACCAGGAAAAAATTTCAAGTAGTTTTTACACCGTGCCTGTAATTCTTTCAGGCATTCTTTCATTGATGGCCATATGCTCAGCGGATCTGCTTAGGCACAGCTTTTGCAGGCATGTTGGCTTCTGAAGAAGTCCGCACTATGGCGGAGACTCCCGGCGTTTTTCACAGCAATAGCACGAAAGGAGTATCAATTTGAGCCATCCCAAGATCCAACATACCCAAAAAAAGAAGCTGCCTACCGCACCTCTTCCGCAAAAAAACACTGAGCAGCCTCCTGTCGGTGAGACATCCCGGCGCGAGGAAGAGTTGCTTGATACAGCTTTGGACTCCACTTTCCCGGCCAGTGACCCGATCGCTGAAACCAGCGTCGAATATACGTCGAAGGAGCATGCAGCACTCGCAGTCGAAGAGGAGATCGTGGAGCATGAGGAGTTCTTGCTGGATGAGGCTTTGGAGATGACCTTTCCCGCGAGCGACCCGATCGCCATCCCGGATTCCGCAACGGTGTCAAAGACGGTTCAGCACCACCACTGAAGTCCCGAGCAAGGCCGCTGAACTTGCACCTCATGAGCCCGCGTCCCGCGGGCTCAACCATATCCGTTCTCCGCTGCCGCTGATAAGCCAGCGCGAATCGGTCATAATTGGCGCTCACTCACTTTTTTCGATCACCATGGCGCGCGAGGATTTTGCCTTTTTCCATACGTTGCGGGTTCGTTGGGCTGAAGTCGACATGCAAGGCATCGTCTTCAACGGACACTACCTTACCTATTTTGACGTGGCATTCACCGAGTATTGGCGGGCAACCGGTTTGCCGAACATATTCGCCCAGGCTGGCGAAGGCCGTGAGATGTTCGCTCGCAAGGCAACCATCGAGTATCACAGCCCGGCGCACTACGACGATCTGGTGGACATAGGCGTGCGGTGCGCCGTCATCGGCCGCTCTTCCGTTCGCTTTGCAGTGGAGATCTATCGAGGAGACGCGTACCTGATTTCCGGCGAGCTGTTGTACGTCTACGCCGATACGGTCGAGCGCAAGGGCGTACCCGTTCCGGACGACTGGCGCGCGATCATGACGCGATTCGAAAAAATTCCTCCGGCCGTATCATGAAATACCAGGTGACTCTTGACTGTTGGAACGTCCAACAGAAAGTCGCACAGGCGATACGGTACGAAGTGTTCGTGATCGAGCAGCAGGTGCCGGTTGAACTGGAGTGGGACGACATGGACGACCAGTGCCTGCACGCGATCGCTTATGACGAGCATGGGAGGGCGATCGGTACCGGGCGACTCCTGCCTGACGGGCACATAGGCCGCATGGCGGTCAGGAAGAATGCGCGCGGCGCGGGAATTGGCGGGGCGATATTGGTAGCGCTAATGCTGCAGGCAAAACAGCGAGGGGATAACGCGGTATTGCTGAACGCCCAGACCCATGCTGAATCGTTTTACCTCCGTCACGGGTTCGAGCGTGAAGGCGATGAATTCATGGAAGCAGGAATCCCGCATATACAGATGCGTCATGTGTTCCGCGCGTCCTGAACGTGCCGCGACTGCTGCACGTCTGCGCTACATCATGCGTTGCGGCCTTGCGCACTTCCGGATTGCGATCGGCGTCTATGATGAAAGTGCCTGCTTTCATTGCTGATGTACCCAGGCATTCCGGAGATGCAAAATGAAAAGCCTCATAGTTACAACGATCATCACTTTACTGGCCGGGTGTGCCAGCACCGATTCGGGCCACTATTCGAGCCGCGACAGTGCGAGCGGCGACAGCGGCACAAGTGCCGGAAAGCCGCGGCTCGACAAGCAGGACGACATGTTCCATTCCTGGATAAATTGATGCGGCGGGGCGATCCCAATTATTTTATCGATCGCTCATTCAGCACCCCAGCCTCGCCGGGGTAAAGCCTTACCACCGTCGATGCCCGTGTTCCGTAATCCGGCGACTCGATGCATACCGCCGACAGGATTCGTTCCCGTTCGACGCTGACCCCGGTGCTTGGCAGGCGGCAGTCCGGCGCACGCGTGGTGTCGGTCAGCATTTCGAAGTACGCCGCCTCCGGCGCTCCCTGGCAAAGCAGGCTGGCAAATTGCGCCTTGGTCCGGACTACCTTCGGCCACGGCGCATCGAGACTGCCGTTGGATAATCCGTAAATGCCGGGCGCGAGCGGTCGCCCGTTGCGCTCATCGTCGGTGCCATTGGAATACCAGATGAGCGAGCGATCGTCGCCGATGAGAAGATTGAAGCCATTGTACAAATGCGCGCGCGAGGAAATTTCGGCTATGTAGTCTTCCGCGCTCGTTTGCCCCGTCAGGAAATTCGCGACGAGAGCGCCACGCGTCGGCGCGTCGGCACGTTTCTCTGATGGTGCGCGGATGTTGGTGATTGCCGCGAAGCGCCCGTCGCGCGTCACGCCCATCCATGTGCCGCCGCCGCGCAGGTCGCGACCGGCATAGACCTGCGGATGATCATCCCACCAACCGGCCGGCGTCGCAGGCCGCTCGTAAAATTCATCCCGATTGCCAGCTGCAACCAGTGGCACACCCGGTACGACCTGCCATGCAAACACGATCAGGCACATGTGGAGCAGTCCATAAAATATTCCGTGTGGCGCGGGCCTTCGATGATGTCAGCCAGTCGCGCCTGCTCGACGGCGCGCTCAAGCACATCGGTAAATCCCTGTGGCGCCGCCAGATACACTTCCATCCATGTATACCGTCCATCCTTCTCTTCCGGCCGGCGCTTGAGTGCGGTGGCGATACCATATTCCGCCGCCAGATCTTTTTGCATGGCCAGCACGTGCACCTGCAGCTCCTGCCCGCGTTCAGAGCTGACGCGGTAATAGACGTACAAGTCGTTATTCATCCCTGATGCCCGATCGCTGTCACGTTAATCTTCCAGCTATTGTATGCCCGACTTTTCAAGGCTGCAGGAAGCAGCATGACTGTGCTTATGCGGCATCAGGCAATGGATAGGGCAGGGCGTTGAACTTCAGTTGCGCACCGCCGGCCGATCCGAGATGGACTGTCGCATCCGCCAGCGCGGCCAGCTTCACCTCAACCAGGCAATCCATGCCGCCGGCCGGGTTGGGTTCTGCATTCACAACCATGCCGCATGGCTGCTCCGGGTCAGCGCTGGAAAATACTTCCATGCCTGCCTTCGCCTCGTGCGTATCGACGGACGCGAGCACCATTCTGCGTTTGAGCTTGCCGAGGTACTGGCTGCGCGCGACGATTTCCTGTCCCGGGTAGCAGCCCTTCTTGAAGTTCACTCCGCCGATCAGCTCGTAGTTCACCATCTGCGGTACGAATTGTTCTTGCGTCGGCTGCGTGATCTGGGGAATGCCGGCATTGATTTCCCCCAGCCGCCATGCACGCGTTCCCGCTGGAGACAAAACTTTTGCCAGGGCGGGCCATGCCTGCTGCGCGGTGTCGGGCTTGGTGATCCATTGGTAGCGCGGCGCATCGAAAGCGTTGGGCATACGAATAAGTGTGCCGGCCACCGAGTCGACCTTTGCATAAGGGGATGCCGGCAGCGTGGGGAACCATTGCGTCAGTGCGGCGGAGGCCGGTTCACCGGACAGGCCAAGCACAACAAGGTCATCCGACACATCGGCCAGCTTCGCCTTGGTGCGCATGACGAACATCTGCAGGCGCTTTTGTACCGCCGCCTGCAGTTGTCGCGGTAGTTGCAACATAATAGTGTCAGCCGATTTCCACATCAGGAAGGTGGCCAGCAAGCGGCCTTTCGCCGAGCAGTATCCTGCCAGGCGCACTTCCGCCGATCCGAGGTGTTCCACATCGTTGGTCAACTGGTTGTGCAGGAACAGCGCAGCCTCTTCGCCTGTCACCGCTATCAGTCCGAGATCGGTCAGCGGCGCGACAAATTCGCCGGCCGGCGCTACACCAAGATCAAATCCGACGACTTCGCGTTCGTCTGTTTGAAGTTGCGCACCCTGCTGCGCCAAAAATTGCAACCATGTGTTCATAAAGTCGGTCTTATTTGAAAGATTTACGGATTTAGCCATTATCATCACGACTCGATTATAGTGACGTCGTAAAAAAACGTCCGGATCGGCACTTCGTCTTTTCTGCGGGCATGGCTTTGTTTAAAAAATTTCTTGTCATTATCATTATTCTTTCGCTGGCAGTCGCCGGCGGAATCGCGCTTTGGGCGCACCAGCCTATCATCGATGCGGGCCAACCGCCGATCGAGTTTACGATCAAATCCGGCAGTAGCGTGAAAAGCAGCACCGAACAGATTGAAAGCGCCGGCGTACCGGTGCATTCGGAGCTGCTCGGACTGCTGGCACGGCTTACCGGAAAAAGCGCCAGGCTGAAAGCCGGCAGCTATGAGCTGAAGCCGGGCACCACGCCGCTCGGACTGATCGACCAGCTGGTCCGCGGCGAATTTGCGCAAGAGGGCCTTGCCATCATTGAAGGATGGACGTTCAGGCAAATGCGCCAGGCGATCGCGGACCACCCGGCGCTTAAGCATGACACCGCGCAGCTCTCGGACAAGGAGCTGCTCGCGAAAATCTCGCCCGGGTATAAACATCCGGAAGGCTTGTTCTTTCCGGATACATATCTCTTTGCCAAGGGATCGAGCGATTTGCAAGTTTATAAGCAAGCCCATGCGCTGATGCTAAAACGCCTCAACGAAGAATGGGCCAAACGCGATCCGTCGCTGCCCTACAGGAACGCTTATGAGGCACTGGTCATGGCATCGATCGTCGAAAAAGAGACCGGACAGAAATCCGAGCGCAACATGATCGCCGGGGTCTTCGTCAACCGGCTGAAGCTCGGCATGATGCTGCAAACCGATCCGACGGTGATTTATGGTATTGGCGAGAAGTTCGATGGCAATATCCGCAAGCGCGACCTTGAAACGGATACCCCTTACAATACCTACAAGCGCGCCGGGTTACCTCCGACGCCGATTGCCCTGCCCGGGGTTGAAGCGCTCGCCGCCGCATTGAACCCGGCCAAAACCGGAGCCTTGTATTTTGTTTCGCGTGGAAATGGCACCAGCGAATTTTCAAATAACCTGGCGGACCACAACCGGGCAGTCAATAAATACCAGCGATAAGCTCAACATCATTACAAAAAAACAGTTTATGGTCCGTGGCAAATTCATCACCTTCGAAGGTATAGACGGCGCCGGCAAATCGACACATCTCGCGCATGTGGCCGATTTGCTTGCGGCCCAGGGGAAAACGGTCGTCGTAACGCGCGAGCCCGGCGGTACCCTGTTGGGAGAAAGACTGCGCGAACTCCTGTTGCATGAAAAGATGCACCTCGAGACCGAGGCGCTGCTGATGTTCGCAGCGCGCCGTGAACATCTCGCGCAGGTCATCGAACCGGCGTTGGCGCGCGGCGAATGGGTGATCTCCGACCGCTTCACCGATGCAACTTTCGCTTACCAGGGTGGTGTCCGAAAGCTGGACCTGCAAAAACTGGCTACGTTGGAGCAGTGGGTGCATCCGCATTTGCAACCGGACCTGACTTTCCTGTTCGACGTTCCGCTTGAAGTGGCCAGGGCCAGGCTGGATGCAAGCCGCGAACTCGACAAATTCGAACAGGAAAAAGCCGATTTCTTTGCCTCGACGCGCGCTGAGTATTTGCGCCGCGCTGCGGAGTTCCCCGCGCGTTTCCGGGTGGTCGATTCGACGCAGCCGATAGGCGATGTGCAGAAACAGCTGGTCCGCATAACGGAAACCATCTGCGATTAACCTGGGCACACGAATGAGCACAAGTAATCCCCTTTATCCCTGGCAGAACGCTGCATGGCAGCAGGTTACGCAATTGCGTGCGCGTATGCCTCATGCAATCCTGTTCCATGGTCCCGAGGGAATCGGAAAGACCGCGTTCGCCGAACACCTCGCGCAGTCCCTGTTATGCCAGGCGCAAACAGCGGACGGACATGCGTGCGGCAAGTGCGATTCATGCGGCTGGTTTTCGCAATACGGTCATCCTGATTACCGCCGTGTGCGTCCCGAGATCCTGGAGGAAGACGGTGCAGGCGAGGGTGAAGAAGGCGCTGACGGCGGCGACGGAAAGAAAACCGCCAAGGCGACCAAAGCGCCATCCAAGGAGATCAAGATCGACCAGATCCGGGCGCTGGCGGACTTCATGAATATCTCCACCCACCGCCAGGGCATGCGCATAGTGACTCTGTATCCGGCGGAAGCGCTGAACACAGCGGCAGCCAATGCCTTGCTGAAGACTCTCGAAGAACCGCCACCGAACACCGTGTTTTTGCTGGTTTCCAACAGCCTCGACCGCTTGCTGCCGACCATCCTGTCGCGCTGCCGAAAGTTTGGGCTGGCGATGCCGTTACAGGATGAAGCATTGGCCTGGCTCAAGCAGCAGGACGTGAAGGATGCGGATGTCTGGCTGGCAGAGCAGGGCGGTGCGCCACTGGCTGCGCATGCGCTGGCGCAGACCGATGCACGCGACACGATGGATGAATTCCTGCGTCAGCTAGCCGCGCCCAGCGTGGACGGCGCGCTGAAAACCGCCGAGCGGTTGCAGAAAACCTCGGTGTCCGAATTGGTCGCCTGGCTACAACGGTGGCTATATGACGTGTTTTCCCTGAAACTTTCGGGCAGAATCCGGTATTATCCGCGGTATCAGAAGGAATTGGCCGCATTGGCCGGCCGGGCCGAGGTCAGCGGATTGCTGGCGGCGATGAAGGCCGTGGGCGAACGGCGGGCAATTGCGGAACATCCGTTGTCGGCCAGGCTATTTATTGAAGACATGCTACTGGACTACTCGACCGTTTTTTCCTCATGACTCATTACAACAGGATCTAAGGGACAGTCATGGCCGAAACCCCTGGAAGCCCCATTGCAGCAGGCGCCGGAGTAGTTGCGCGTCCTTCTGTATTGTCTTTGCCCATCAAGGAAAAAGCGGCGCTGTATGCCGCTTACATGCCGTTCCTGGCGAATGGCGGGATTTTTGTCCCGACCAACAAGCCGTACAAGGTCGGTGACGAGATCTACCTGATCCTGACCCTCATGGATGACCCGACCAAATACCCGATCGCGGGCAAGATTTCCTGGGTGACACCGGCCGGAGCGAACAACAACAAGGCTCAGGGGATAGGCGTGCACTTTTCGGCGGACGAGAGCGGGCAGCGGGTCAAGCTGCGGATTGAAGAGTTGCTGGGAGCCGCTTTGCGTTCTACCCGGGCGACCCATACGCTCTGACCAGATCTTGCATTTCTGGCATGCCGTATTCCCATCGCCTCGCGACTTCGGATGATCTTCCTGCAATCGTCGCCATTTACAACAGCACCATTCCCTCACGCCAGGTCACGGCAGACACCGAGCCGGTAAGCGTCGAATCGCGCCGCGCATGGTTTTCCGAACACACGCCCGATAAGCGGCCGCTATGGGTTGCGGAACAAGGCGGACAAGTCATCGGATGGCTGTCGTACTCGAATTTTTACGGGCGTCCCGCATACTCGGGAACAGCCGAGCTATCGATATACATCCACGAGCATGCACGCGGCAAAGGACTAGGGCGCTACTTTTTGCAGCAAGCCATCGATTTCGCTCCGCGCATCGGCGTGCATACATTGCTCGGCTTCATATTCGGACACAACCTTCCGAGCCTGAAATTATTCGAAGCCTACGGCTTTGAGCGGTGGGCCGACATGCCACGCGTGGCAACGCTCGATGGCATCGAACGCGATCTGGTCATCCTGGGCAAGCGCGTCGCATAAGACGTAAAAACGTGGTCGGCGTAAAATGCATGCCATGTTTATCGATTCCCATTGCCACATCAATTTCCCCGAGCTGGCTGCGCGACTTCCCGAAATTTTCAGCAAGATGGCTGAAAATCAGGTGACGCACGCGCTCTGCGTTTCGGTCGATCTGCCTGATTTCCCGCAAATCCGCGAGCTCGCGGAGAACTACCCTCATGTATATGCCTCGGTAGGCGTTCATCCGGATTATGAGGAGACGACCGAGCCGAGTGTTGAAGAGCTGGTTCGTCTTTCTGCGCATCCCAAGATCGTCGCGATCGGGGAAACCGGATTGGACTATTACCGGCTGCAAGGCGACCTGGAATGGCAGCGCGAACGCTTCCGCACCCACATTCGCGCATCGCGAGCCACCGGCAAGCCGCTGATCATACATACGCGGGCGGCATCGGAAGACACGATCCGCATCATGCGCGAAGAGGGCGCGGGAACCAACGCCGGCGGCGCCGGAGGGGTGATGCACTGCTTTACCGAATCCTTGGAAGTGGCGGAAGCCGCGATCGAAATGGGCTTCTACATTTCGTTCTCCGGCATCGTCACCTTCAAGAGCGCCAAGGACTTGCAAGCGGTTGCCCGCGCCGTCCCGCTCGAGCGCACCCTGATCGAAACCGATTCGCCTTACCTTGCCCCCGTCCCCTTCCGCGGAAAAACGAATGAGCCCGGTTTTGTGCGGCATGTCGGTGAGTATCTGGCGACGCTGAAAGGCCTTCCTTTGGAGCGCGTCGCGCAGCAGACCACGGACAATTTTTTCAACCTGTTCAAGATAACGCGGTGATTGTGATGGCAAAGAGTCAAAAGCATCCGGAAGAAAAGTTGAAGGCGGCCGCATCCCGCCGCCGTTGCCTGACGATCGTGTCGGCGTTTGCGCTTGCAGCTTTTGCGCCGTCGCTGTCGTTCGCCGGCGCGTATGACGACTTTATCCGCGCCGTCAAATTGGACGACGTAGCGGAAGTCAAATCATTGCTTGCGCAGGGAATTGACCCCAACCTGGTCGAGCCGGAACGCGGCGACAGTGGTTTGATACTCTCGTTGCGCGAGGGATCGCAGAAGGTCTTTACGACATTGCTTGAAGCGCGCAATACCAATATCGAGTTGAAGTCGCGTAACGGCGACAACGCGCTGATGATCGCGGCGTACAAGGGGAACAAGTCCGCGGTCGAAGCGCTGCTGGGGAAAGGCGCCGAGGTCAACCGACCTGGCTGGACACCGCTGCATTACGCTGCAGCCAGCGGCAATCTCGATATACTTCGCCTGTTGCTGGACAAATCCGCGTACCCGGATGCGGAGTCGCCCAACAAGACCACGCCCATCATGATGGCAGCCCGCGGAGGACATATCCTTGCGGTCAAGACGCTGCTTGAGTCAGGCGCGGATGCGAGTCTGAAGAACGAGCACGGGATGACCGCAATCGACTTCGCCAACAAGAACAATCACAAAGACATAGCCGAAGGCCTGACACATCGCCTGAAGAAAGCCGGCAAGCCGTAGGTCCCGAAGCAGGGGCGATGCTTCAATCAGGCGTGAGCCCGATGCGTTCGCCCCATACGTCGTAGCGGACTGGCGCGACGACCGTGAGAAAGTATTCCCTGAGTGCCGTAATCTCGGCGGACACTTCGGGAGGGAATCCCTGGCGTCCTCCCCGCAAATCCATGACGAGATCATCGAAATACAATTCGCACTGAAGCGAATGGCTCCATAGACCGGCCAGCCTGTTCGCAACATGCGGAAACCGACGCGCCAGCACCTTCGGCCTTTTTTCCTTCGGAAGCTTTGAAAACCATGCGAAGGTCTGGCCCGCGAGTTCGTGACCCTGCGTGGCGGCAGGTTGCCTCTTGAGCGACCAGTCCTGATTGAGGACTGGTGATTGTGTATGCGCAGGGCCTGCATTGATCACAGCTTCGGCTTGTTCTACGGTGACTTTTTCAAAATGGATGTGGTTCATGATCATGCTCCAAACTGCATCAGGCCAACATAGCGACCTCTGATTTACAAAATGCGTATAGCAGATACGCAACTATCAGCGTGCGATGAAATTGACGCCGTTGCAATTCAAAATTCCACAAAGTTTTGTAACGTCGCGATTTCCGATTACGCGATGAGTTGTCTCATGCGGACTGGTCGGGATCCCACTGCCAGATGGTAGAACCAAAATCAGATTCAGCCATGGGCATAATCTCCCCTTCGTCGAATCTTCGGCGTGAATTTACCCGTGCCGGAGTGAACCAGTAGCCGGTTTGCGGGCAAGCTTGGCCATCGTCGATGCGCAGGCGCATCGGCGAGACGAGTGACGGAGGGGGTGGCATGTTGCTCTCGTTGGCAGCTCGTTCTACCAATGTCCATGTAGTAGGAGCATAGCCACTACGACCGTTGGGGAGGTCAACCATTGCTTGATTAGCTTCGCCGACCATCGGATGATCCGATTTGATCAAAAGGGTGGGAAAGCCATGGTCGACGTCAGGAAGGTAAATGCCGGTTTGTGGAACCCATTCCCCGCTTCGGACCGTGACCTGTCGGTTTAACCGATCGGTCGGCCATGTCGGCGGGGCATTGAGCGGGTCCCGTATCACGTCGTTATAAATGGTGGTCAGGTCCCCCGGGGACCATGAGCCGCCAGCCGTGTGTTTAATCGGTGACGCTAAATCTCTGGCCTTGAAGAGTAGTTCATAATATTTTGATTCCGCCCCAGGCTCGACTTCATTCATCCATTCCGACGAATAGTCGGTGGTTTGACCGCGAACACCTCCTAGAACACCGTATGCACGACCCAGCGCGTCGAAGTCGCCGTGTGAGAGCTTGATGTACCCGTCCTGCAGAACGCGCATTGTCTCCCTGAAGTTCGGCAATACCATTTCTCCCCAGACAATGTCAGGCTGGTCCGGCAGAGGGCGCTTGCGGTATTTGGGCGGGAGATTGTGTATAAATCGGTCAAGCAAACTTTCTGCATGCTTAAGCATGTCCTCCCATGCATCGCGCATCGCAGCGTAGCGTTCAAGCGAACAGAAGCGTTCGAGAAGATAGATTTCCTGAGGTATTAAAGGTGTTGCCATGGTTAGCTCTATTCTGCCCAATTGTGAGTAAGAGTCGGCACCCCGGTAAGGTCGACAGTTTCGCCAAAATTACTGTAATCCCAGCTGGTAGGTTGCCGCTTGCCCAGGAACCCTTTCTCGAGATGGTCTGGATCCAGCACAATCTGGATTGCGCCGCCTTCCAGTTTGTACGCCTTGTCGAGATAATGGACTTGTGTTCCCACCACGCCTTCCCACACGTTCAGCCCTTTGCCGGGCGGAACAGTGTAAGTGACAAATTCTCCATTCCGGTTCCAATTGGGCCATACCGCAAACCTTCTGCGCCAATCGTCCTTGTTCTTCAACTTGTCGAACTCTGCCTTGCGCATCCAGCAAATGCTGTTGTCTTTACTACCTGGATCGATAATCCGATACA
>JBBWZW010000289.1:0-6380 GCA_039649305.1 Burkholderiales bacterium | reverse complement strand
GCGAGAGATGTCAGGAGGATATTGGCAATGTCCGCGTCGTTGAACTGGCGCGGCGACACATTCATCGAGACCGGCACCAACGCGAGTCCTGCCTGCGCCCAGTGCCGCAACTGGGCGCTGACTTTATCGACGACCATCTCACCCAGGCGAAGTATGAGGCCGGTTTCTTCCGCCAACGGAACGAATTCGAGCGGGCCGAGTAAGCCTTTTGTCGGATGCACCCAGCGCACCAGCGCTTCCATGCTACACGTAGTGCCGGCGACCAGGTCAACGCGTGGCTGGTAGTGCATGATGAACTGGTTGCACTCAAGCGCATGGCGAAGCTCTGCTTCCAGACCTACCCGACCCCGCAGGGTCCCAGTAGACTGACTCCCGTAAAAACGGCAGCCCCGTTTCCCGCCGGTCTTCACCGAATACATCGCATTATCGGCATTGCGCAACAGCGTGTCGGCATCCGTGCCATCAACCGGGAAAAGGCTGACGCCAATCGATGCGCCGACCGACTGCATTCCGCGCGAGACGGTGAAATTTTCCTGGAATGCTTGCAACACGCGCTCAGCAACATGGGCGGCGTCACGCTCGCCCGCGATGTGCTCCAGAATGATGACGAATTCATCGCCGCCAAACCGGGCGACCTTGTCTTGCGGCCGCACCGCGACCTTCAGGCGCCGGGCGGCAATCCGTAACAGCTCGTCGCCGGCCGAGTGGCCCAGCGCATCATTGACGGCCTTGAATCCATCCAGGTCTATGAACAGCACCGCCAATTCCGCATGATTGACGGTGGCCCGCGCGATTGCCTGTGGCAAGTATGTCTGCAGCCAGTACCGGTTCGGCAGTGCGGTCAGCGCATCTTCGTTGCTGCGCCGTTCCAGTTCGTCGACATGCGCTTTCGCGTCGCTGATATCGCGCACGGTGACGGCAAGGTCGCCATTTGAGCGTACGATTTTTCCGTGGATCCATCGTATCCGCAGCGGACTGTCGCGCGGTACTTCGACGTCGTCCTCATAGAAACCCGACTCCATCGCGCTGGACAATATCTCCATCGGGCGGCGCAGGTTGGCGCCGCCGTAAAGAGCCGAAAGCGTCTTGCCAACCAAATCCTTGGGCCGCTGGCCAAGAATTTCGGCCCCGCGGCGGTTACTGTCGATGAATGCAAAGTCGACAATGCCGCGGTCGCCGTTACAGATCGGCCGGAGAATGTAAAATCCCTCGTTTCCACCTTCGGTCGCCATCCGATAGGTGCGCTCAGTGAGCTCGAGTTTCACCGCTTCGGTGATGTCGAGCGCAATCGAGACGTAGCCCCCATATTGTCCGTCCGCCATGAACCACGGCGCTGCGTACGCGTCCAGCCAGCGCCACTCGCCTTGCCAGGACTTGACCCGTACGCGCCGGCGAAAGCGAGTCCGGTCGCGCAGTGCTTGCTCCAGTGCTGCTTTGCAGGCAGCCGCATCATCCGGGTGCACAACTGAATGCCATCCGGTACCTAACAGTTCCGGAGCATTGTCCCCAAACAAGTCCCGATGCCGCTGGTTCAGATAGATGGCGTTCCCGTCCGGACTCAATTGCGCAATCAACGCTGGTGAGGCCTCGGCCAGCGCGCGGAACTTCGCTTCGCTCTCGCGCAGTGCCTGCTCGACACGCTTACGCTCGGTTATGTCTTCGATCACGATTGACATGCCGCCCGTGTCCATCGGGAAGAACCGGATGGAATACCAGCGCTTGAATGGCGCGAAGAAGTTCTCGACCGCAACGGGAATGCGTTCCGCCATCGCGCGGCGGTACGCGCCCCCGGACGCATCATCGCGCGCTTCGCAAAACGCTTCCGTCAGATATTGTCGTCCGATCAGGTCGTCGGCATCGACCCCTTGCTCAGCCAGCATGCGCCGGGCGGCTGCGTTGAAGTAAACAAAGCGGCCGCTGCTATCCAAGACCTCAAAACCATCGGTCATGCTGTTCAGAATCAGCGTCGCGCGTTGTTCGCTCTCGCGTAGCGCTTGCTCGGCGCGGATCCGCTCGATCAGATCGGTCGCCTGGTTCGCGTACAGGTCGAGCAGGCGCAAGTCGCGCTCAGACGGATGATGAGGCTGCCGGAAATGTGTGGACAGCACGCCCAGCAGCTTTCCACTGCGGCTCACGAACGGCGTGGACTGTACTGCACGATAGCCGGCCGACGCTGCGACCCGGCAATGCGATGCATACTCGGGGTCAGCCTCGACGTCCTCGATAATCACGCGCTGGCCGGTTTTAACCACCCGGCCCGACGCCGAGCCGTCGCCGGGGCGCGAGGCGCGAAAATGGTCGAGGAAGTCTTGGCGAAACCCGCGCTGGGTGGCGATTTCCAGCGTCCCCGTCTGCGGATGGCGCAGTTCGATGCAACCCATTGCGGCGTCGAGCATCGTGATGGATGCATCCAGCACTTCTTCCAGTGCGGCGGTCAGATCGGGCAAACTAAGCAGGCGGGTGCTGAGGTCATGCAGCAGGTTCATCGCCTCCAACTCTGCCTTGAGGCGTGCGTCGGTGTCTCGCAGGGTTTCTTCCATTTGTTTGCGGTCGGTGATGTCGTACGCGTAAACCAGAAGCGCATCGTCCCCGACCGGCGATGCGCCGCTCTCGAACCAGCGGCCGTACGGCGCGTAGTAGTGCTCGAATTTGACCGCCGCGCGCGTGGCCATTGCCTGCCGATATTTGCGCTCGACGATGGTCCCCAGTGCCGCAGGATAGGCTTCCCAGTGATTCCTGCCCAGAAGTTCGGCGCGGGTCGCACCGCTCATCCGTTCACCCGCCGCGTTGACGTAGAGGATACGCCAGTCGGCATCGATCAGCATGAACCCCTCTTTCATGCTTTCAAGTATCCCGACCGTCTCGGCCCGCAGCCTTTCCTCGCGCCGCAGCGATTGACGACCGACTTTCGTCAGCTCAACCGTTCTACGGACCTGAGCCAGCAACGCACGCGCGTTCACTGGTGTTTCGAGACAATCTTCCGCGCCAGCCTCAATCGCTTCGATACGCGCCTCGGGAGATGCCCGCGCTGACAGCAAAATAACCGGAATTGTCGCCGTATTCGGATCTGCGCGCAGCGCCTTAAGCAGCGCAAATCCGTTGAGTCTGAACATCGTCATATCGGCAAGGATCAGATCCACCCGGTGCTCTTTTGCGGCAGCAAGAACTTGCAGACCGGCCGGAATGGCGATGATTTCGTATTGACTTGCTAGAATAAGGTGCAAGTCCTGACGCATGCGGACGTCGTCGCCGGCCACCAGCACCCTGGCTATTAGTAGTTCGCCCATTGTCGGATGCAGCCGCTCATGCGCGGACAGCGAAGAACCCTCTGCTTGAACTTGGGTTCCGCACGTGTCGTTTTCATATACAAGTTGGCGGCGGACGGTGACAGTGCGAACGGGGGACATCGACGTAAAATCCGCTGCGCTTGGGCCGAAGCCGTATGCCGTCAAGAATAAAACCCGGACCAAAAATTTCAAGAATTAATTGTGGGTCGTCTGGAATAGTTTTTCAAACGCGCCTACTTGCGGACACGCTCTCCGGAGGACTGTCAGTCTCAGTTCGCCGGTCGAAATTCGCTGCCGTTGTTCGTGTTGACGTGGTAATTCGAGAGTGGATAGGCGATGCTCCAACGGCGCAGCGCGCACGCCAGTGTCTCGGCACTGGCCGCATCCTGGCAAGAGCATTACGTCGCCAGGATCCATCGGTCCCCATGCCGGCCATGGATCCCCGAGTGGTGCAGCCAAGCGCGCCAAGCGTTCCGCCGACCCTACATCTTTACTGAAGAGATGTGCGTCGGTTGCTCGAGACCGCTCGCAGCCTTTCCTCTCCCCGTGCGCCTTTGCGTCCGCTGACGGTCTATACGATGCTGGTGTTGTCTTATTGCGCCGGCCTTCGCGTAGGCGAACTCGCGCAATTGACTGTGGGTGATATTGATCTGGAAGAGGCGACGATCGAAGTCCGCGAGACCAAGTTCTTCAAGTCGCGGCGCCTCCCAGTGGCGCCCAGCGTGTTAGCTGCACTGCGCGGATATCTTGAGGCCAGACAGCGGGCTGGCGCACCCACTGACGTCGCAGCAGGATTGTTCTGGCATCAACAGCCCGCTGGCCCCTACGCTTATGTAACGCTCCACGAACTGTTGCGGCATGTCATCCGCGCACGCACTTCCACAAGCAGATCATGCGGTCCCAATGGATGGCTCCGGCACCTCACCGAATTCCAGCACTTCTGGCCCGCCATAATTGCGGATGAACCAAGCTTTCAATTTTTATTCCTTTGAAATTGAACCCTCTAATTACTATCGGATTTAGCTAATTCCTGTCGTTCAGCGGTTCCAAGAAATTCTGCCAATCATTGCGCTTAGTTCTGCTTCGCTTCGCGGTACGGGTGGCAGCCGGGGCCTCGGCGGGACCTCCATCCCGCCGCGCTTACTGCGCGATCCTTATGTTCGGCCTATCCCCGGTATCTCATTGTTCCCGAGGAATGCGCTTCCAGGTTGGCCCTTGTTCCGTGGCCGAGTAGATAATGTGGCTTCCAAGGAATCTCTGCCCCGCGGATCAACGGCTCTATCGTTTTAGTGGTCATGCAGCTCGCGCCACGAAATCCGCCGTACTACTTTCGGTGGCGCCGGCCGCGTCAGCGAGGTGAGATGCTGTTTCACGTCGGAAGTGCCCACCACTGACGTCAACCGGTTTCGGCTTGATGTTGTCCCGCCATTTGATGCTGCACCCTCTGGCCTGAGAATGACGGGCCGGCTCGACATCACATTGCCCACCAATTGTGATGCCGGGGCACCTGAATCGCTGACCGCCCCGCCCGTCTGGTAGTCCACCACGTTGAGCCAGCTCTGCGCACTGGTTTCGCAGGACTTCATCTTCAGGATGTTCGTGCTGAATATCAGCATTCCGCTCGCGAGGACAGGATTCGTGTTGACTCGCTCGCCAGTAATTGGCATATCCACATACCACCCTTTTTTAGCAGTGTAATCGACAGCATGATTTGTCAGGGTCCGCGTCGTCGCCGATGGATTCGCCTGACTCAATACTTGTTGCTGCAGCGAGCTGCGCAGCGGGTTGACCAAGGGTGTGCTGGAACGGTCATCAACCAGTCCGTACATGGTTTGCGTTCTTGTCGCGCCGGCAGTTGCGGTAGTACTGCCGGGGACGTCATGGTCGCTCAGGAACTGGCCGGTGCCGACATAGACCATCCTCCGAAGCGCGCCATTCGTGCTGATTTTTCCGAGTTCCGGCGCGGTCGTTACGGGCTGCACATTTCCATCTTTGTCCACCAGGGTGGCCAGCCGTGTCACCGACCATTTATCCACCGTACCCGACAAGTCGAACCGCCACACATTGCCAAACAAATCGCCGCCGTACACATAGTCCGCCGTGCGATCGAGCAAGGCATTTTCGACATAAGCACTGATCTGGGCCAGTCCGCTCGGGTTGGCGCTCGTGCCGGTACCGGTGCTAATCGCCTTGATGACGGCGCCTGTTTTCGCATTCAACACGAACAAGTAACTATTGCCGTTGCCGCCGGTGTCCGCACCATTGTTGTAGCCCGATGTAACCAGTACGACCCAGCCGCTCTTGGCGGTCTTCACGATCAACGGCTTGCCAAAGCTGTACCCCACCGCCTGGCCGTAGGTGGTGGCGCTGCCGGAAACGATCTGGGTATCCTTGTTCGCAGCGCTGGGGAACTCCCACAGGACTTTCGCAGCAGCATTCGCTTCACTGTCTGCGACCGGATTGGTGACATCCAACCCGTAATAGCCATTCCCTCCTTTGCCCAGTCCGCCAACAAGCACCGTGTGCCAGTCGTCTGTCGTGACCGTGGCGCTGGTGCGCCCGAAATCGACGTCGGCCACGCTGGGCGTACCATCGACATAATACTTGTGCGTGAAATCGTCCTTGCGGCTGAGGTCTTTCAGCTTCGGAAGCAGGAAAGTGGGGATATAGGCCCATAGTTCGCCCCCCGTTTGTCCGTCGAACGCATGCAGCATTCCGTCATTCGCGCCCTGAAATACCGTTTTCGGCCGGTTTGCCCTCGTTGTCCTGAAAGCGGCATAGCCGACGTCGGCGTACGTTGCCGATGGCTTCGTCAGGACAACCGGCTCGGCGTTCACCATGTCACCCAGGACGCTGGTCCTGGTGCGATAGCTCGGTGCCGTTGCCACCCCCTCATGGCTGCGGTCGCCACGCAGGAACGCCAGGATCGATGCGCCGCCGAGCGCTGTCTCTTGCGCCTGCGTCAGCTTCGTGGCCGTTTGAGCGGCTGTTGGTTGGAATTGAATACCGGGGCGCTCTTCCCCGCCACCAGTCGCGGTGACGATATACCGGGGCGTCGCCCGCCGGTCCAATTGTTGCCGCGCACTCCAGACC
>JBBWZW010000277.1:0-4495 GCA_039649305.1 Burkholderiales bacterium | reverse complement strand
GTCGAGGACAATCCAGCCAACCTGGCCTTGGTCGAGCAGCTGAGTGCGCGTCGCGACGATCTCAAATTGATAACAGCCATCGATGGTCACCTGGGCGTACAACTGGCGCGTACATACCAGCCCGATGCAATTTTGATGGATATCAATTTACCTGGCATGAGCGGTTTCGACGCGTTGGAAATATTGCGCAGGGATCCCGCTACCGCTCGCATTCCGGTGATGGCGCTTTCGGCCAATGCTGTGCCGCGCGATATTGCCCGTGGCCTGGAGGCAGGCTTCTTTCGTTATCTGACCAAGCCGATCAAGGTCAGGGAATTCATGGATGCACTGGACGTTGTATTGCGCCATGCGGCTGAAAATGGCCGGGCAAACAAAGAGACAGCTGAGTAAAGGTGCTGCGGAATAGCGTACGACTTTGGGGAATAACATCATGATTGAAGCATCCGAAATACTCAACGCCAGCATCCTGATCGTCGATGACCAGGAGGCCAACGTCCATCTACTCGAACGCATGCTGCGCAATGCCGGGTACACGCAGATCACTTCCACCCGCGAACCACGCGAAGTCTGCGCGTTGCACGCGGCACATCGTTACGCCCTGATCCTGCTCGATCTGCAAATGCCGGTGATGGATGGCTTTGAAGTCATGGAAGGCCTGAAGGAGATTGAGCATGGCAGTTACCTGCCTGTGCTGGTGATCACCGCCCAACCTGGCCACAAGTTGCGGGCATTGCAAGCCGGCGCCAAAGACTTCGTCAGCAAGCCTTTCGATCTGGTCGAGGTGCAAACCCGCATCCACAACATGCTGGAAGTGCGCCTGCTGTATCAAAAGCTGGCCGATTACAACAAGGTGCTTGAGCAGACGGTACAGGAACGCACCGCCGAGTTGCGTGAGAGCGAGGCCCGTTTCAGGAGCTTTACCGAGTTGTCTTCGGACTGGTACTGGGAACAGGATGCTCAAGGCCAATTCACCCAAGTCTCCGGCCCGGTGTTTGAAATGCTCGGCATTGCGCCAGATGAGGGCGCAGCGGCAGGATGGAATGCCGACGAGCGCGCGCTACTGGAAGCCAGGATTGCAGCCAGGCAGCCGTTTCTCGATTTTGTCTACAGTCGCAAGAATGACGACGGAACCGTGCAATATCTGCAGGTAAGCGGCGAGCCGATATTCGACTCGACCAGCCGTTTCGTCGGCTATCGCGGCATAGGCATGGATGTGACGCACCGCATGCGGTGAAACGTACGGCCTGACAAACATCTTCCAAGCTTGCAGGCGGGCGTGTCGCGCCGCATGTTTGGCATTCGCTGGCTTTTACCCATCCGGCGGGTCAGTTCAGACCCGCCCTAACGTCCTACTTAAAATTCCTCCCACTCGTCCGACCCGCTAATTAGATGCTTGGTGCGCTAGCGAACCGACGGCATGTGCCGCGGCAAGTATTCTCAACACATCAGCGCACCACGGAATTAGCGACGGCGTTGTTGCAAGCCAGGGTCGCCTGGCGCGACGCCGTTCGACGACGTCTCTCAGACCGGGTATTTTCCCGGCCTGACATCTCTTAGGGAAAAATATAATGAAACTATCTAACCACCTGATTCTCTCCGCCTTCGCCGCGGCCATCCTGCTTCCTGCTGGCGCCATCGCTGCCGGGACGGACACGAAGAATCAAGGCTACCTCGTCGCTGCTCCTGAATCGAGCATCGTAACCAGCGGCACCGGCTTGTGCTGGCATACAAGCGCATGGACGCAGGACAGTGCTTCCGAGCCGTGCGACCTGGTCAATAAGCCTGTCGCCGTCATTCCTGCGCCACAGCCGGTTGCCGAGGTTGCGCCTGCGCCACTGCCGGTAGTCGTGGCAGCCGCACCGCTGCCGAAAAAAATCAGCTTTTCAGGCGACGCAATGTTCGCGTTCAATCAATCGACATTGAAGCCCGAAGGCAAGACCATGCTGGATGGCCTGGTGCGCCAGCTTGACGGTGCCACCTTTGACACCATTCAGTCCACCGGCCACACCGACCGCTTCGGCAGCGACAAATATAACCAGAAGCTCTCCGAGCGCCGTGCACAGGCAGTAAAAGACTACCTGGTAAGCAAGAATGTCCAGGCTAGCCGCATTGATGCAGCTGGTAAAGGCGAAATGGAACCTGTCACCAAGGCGGGTGATTGCCGTGGCGCGAAAAGCACTGCCGTCGTCGCCTGCCTGCAGCCTGACCGTCGTGTTGACGTAGAACTGACTGGCGCCAAAACCATCGTCGGTTCGCTGTAATTCATGCTCCACCGCAGCTGCCCTTCAGGCGCGGTGGGGTATTGACCCTATTTAAATCTAAACAGAAAGCCCCATCATGAAACAATTCAAACGCATTTCCCTTCTCTTTCCCGCTATCGCGTTAGCCGCACTGGTCGGCTGCGCATCGACCCCGACCACACAGAGCACCGGACAATACATGGACGACACGGCGATCACAACCAAGGTAAAGGCAGCGATTTTCAATGAGCCGTCGCTGAAGTCCAAGGAAATTAATGTCGAGACATCCAAAGGGCGCGTTCAATTGAGCGGCTTTGTCGGATCGGCCGAGGACATCAATCGCGCGGCGGCAGTGGCCAGGGGCGTCAGCGGCGTCACTTCGGTCAAAAACGACATGCGTCTTAAATAACAAACGCAAATGACGAATGCCGGCAGCCATTTGAGTGGCTACCGGCATTCAGTCCATTTGAGAGCGATTATGTTATTCCTCTTTTTTTCGACAAATACATAGCCTCGTCGGCGTGTTTCAGAAGTCGCTGCACACCGTCACCATGCTCCGGATAAATTGCAATCCCGATGCTCGGCTGTATGCGCAGGCTGCGGCCTTCCATGTTGATGGGTTGACTGATAGCGCTGTGAATTTTTTCAGCCACAATCGCGGCGTGCTCCGGCACCTGAATGTCTTCGAGCAGCACCACAAACCCATCCCCTCCCATACGCGCGACTGTATCCCCATCACGCAAGCACTGCTCTAAGCGCCTGGCAACCTAAGCGGTTTTCAAAATGAAGCTGGAGATGTCCGCCTACGACTTTGCCGGCGGCATTCAAAGTCCGTTCCCGATCTTCGTGAAACACAAAGTCGATCATCGGCTTACCAATCATTTCTTCGGGCGTGTAGCCGAAAATGCGTTCGCATGCGGCACTGACAAATACAAAGCGACCGTCCCCACCCACCACGCACACCGCATCGAGCAGGAGGTCTATGAGGAAATCGGCTAGGGGGGATATCCGTTTATTTCCATCTGATAATACTAGCTGAAGCTTACGCAAGGCGCTTTTCCCGGCCGATTCAACCGATCGACTGTCACCCATAAACCCGGGTCGAACCCCGACATCACTACTTCAACAAAGACTTCTGTAACCAATCGGAATACCCGGTCGTTGCTGAGCGAGTCTGTCCGGTAGCGTGAGCACGATCTTTTTTGCGAGTGATTGCCCGGCCATAGGCAATAATGTGCAACTTCTGTTTTTAAGAGCTTGCCCGGTATCCGTGCGCGAGACATCCCTATGCAAATTGAATCGATCCGCCTGCGCCTGCGGGAACTAGGCGCGCTGCCGGTCCACGAGCAGCGCGTGCTGCGAGACTGGCTGCAAGTCCGGCCGCACGAACAGGGGCGCCGCCGTCCCAACGACTTTCTCCCCAAGACGCTGCGCGAGGCATTGCCGAAAATCGATGCCGATCTGCACGGCCTCGCCCGGCTGATCTCATCCCATCCAACCGACGATGGCGCGGCCCGTTTGCTGGTCGGCCTCGGCGATGGGCAGATGGTTGAAAGCGTGCTGCTGCCACGCGACGGCGTGTGCGTCTCTAGCCAGGTTGGTTGCGCCGTCGGGTGCCAGTTCTGTATGACCGGCCGCAGCGGCCTGATCCGCCAGGTGACGAGCGGCGAGATCGTTGCGCAGGTAGCATTGGCACGCTCGTTGAGAGCCGTGAAAAAAGTGGTTTTCATGGGGATGGGCGAGCCTGCGCACAACCTGGACAATGTGCTGGATGCAATCGACTTGCTGGGTACCGAAGGGAATATCGGACATAAGAACCTTGTGTTCTCCACCGTCGGCGATCCCCGTGTATTCGAGCGCCTGCCTCTTGGCGAGGTGAAGCCGGCACTAGCCTTGTCCCTGCATACAACCAAGCCGGCACTCCGCGCGACCCTCCTGCCGCGCGCGCCGCACATGACGCCGGCCGAGCTGGTGGCACTGGGCGAGCAATACGCGCGGAAAACGCATTATCCCGTGCAGTACCAGTGGACACTGCTGGAAGGGATCAACGATGGAGAGGACGAACTGGACGGCATTGTCGATCTGCTAAAGGGGAAGTATGCAGTGCTGAACATGATTCCCTACAACACCATCCCCGACCTCGAGTTCAGGAGGCCTTCCCTGGAGCGGGCGCAGGCAATTGCGCGTGCCCTTCATCGGCGCGGGGTGCTGACCAAGCTGCGCGACTCTGCGGGACAGGAGGTCGATGGAGGATG
>JBBWZW010000260.1:0-5174 GCA_039649305.1 Burkholderiales bacterium | reverse complement strand
CGGTGATGCCCCAGCCCTCGCCGCCTGCGTATGCTTCCATCACGTCCATCTCGGGACGACGCTCGCCGATGTGGTTGAACAGCCAGAACGCAGGCCAGGTGCCTTTCCCCTTCGGCAGTTTCGCTTCCACTTCGAAGTAGCCGTAGGTCTGGTAGTACTTGCCGTCGGTATCGATGGTGCGGTTGAAGAACTTGCCGGCGGCATCACGCTGCGGCCAGATCTTCAGCTTGCCGTCTTCGACTGTGTAGTTCTTGGTGGCGTTGCCAGCTTCGTACCAGATCTTGTCGTTCCAGACACTGGTGTTGAAGCCGCCGTTGAATTCTTCCTGGAACGTCAGCGTATAGGCACTGGCGGTCTGGCCGAATGGCGCTACTGCTGCGGGAGCGGGAGCGGGAGCCGGTGCAGGCGTCGGAGCCGGCGCAGGCGCAGGCGCTGGTGTTGGAGCCGGTGTCGGCGCAGGCGTCGGCGCTGGGGTCGGCGCTGGGGTAGCCGCCGGCGACTGAGCAGCCTGCATGGCTTTAACTGCATCCCATCCAGAGCTACCGCCACACGCTGCAAGCAAGACTGCTGCGCATGCGCTAGTTGTCACGCTGGATATATAACGTCTCCTGAATGAGATGTTCGCCATTGTTTTCCCCTTAACAAATTAATAAATGTATTGATCGTTCTCAAAAGAAAGAGAACGGTCAGAGCTTTCCGTCCGGGAATTAGTTCCTACGGTCAACTAACAAAATTTATATGGGGAAAGTATTGACGATAGGAATCAGCACATGCGTTTTTGAAAACTGATTGCAGAAGGGAAATGATGTGACACGTGCGCAATTGCAAA
Source organism: Burkholderiales bacterium (assembly GCA_039649305.1). GTDB lineage: Bacteria > Pseudomonadota > Gammaproteobacteria > Burkholderiales > Burkholderiaceae_D > Noviherbaspirillum. The sequence goes on along the minus strand of JBBWZW010000260.1, from coordinate 4,345 downwards.
AGCGCACGAAAAAAATCCGGGGCGCGCGATGTGCGCGACCCGGATCGTTTGTTAGCGATGCGTGGCTTTGCCGGCGCTATCCCCGTGCGAAGCCGGCGAACTGGCGCAGCTTTCTTCCAAACGGATAAGCAATGTCCCACGCCTGGGAAAGGTGGCCTGTTTGCAGCCACATCTGACGCTGGAATTGCGAAAAGCTGGTGCCGTCAAAGCAGGTGCGCGGGATCTCGTCGACCGGACCTGCTACATGGCATGACTGGCGTGACACAGCGTACTGGTAGTCGAAACCGGCGTTTGAAGCCGCCGCGCGCCATTCCGGTTTCGACAGGCCCCATGGCCAGGCGAGATGGTTGAAATGGGTGCGCGGCAGCCGCAACTGATGCGTCAGAAGGTCCACAGATTTGCCGAGGTCTTCGGTGATCGCGTCCAGCGTGTACTCGCTGAAGTTGGTATGGGTATGACTGTGCGACTGGCAGTCGACCACGCCGCTGGATTGCAGCTCGCGCACCTGGTCCCAGGTCAGATACGCGTCGAGGCTGTCACCGGTGGCAGATATACGGTGATCATCGGCCGACTCACGCAACAGCGCCGTCGACAAAAAACTGATGGCCTTGAAATCCAGCTCGCGCAGGATGTCCAGCGCAGCGGTCCTGACGGTTTCATAGCCGTCGTCAAAGGTGATCAGGAATGATTTGGCCGGCAGGCCGCGTCCAGTCCTCATGACAGACGCGAACTGCTGCGCCGACAGCGAACTCCAGCCCTGCTCTTTCAGCGATGCCAGTTGTTGCCGGAATACTGCCGGTGCAGTCGCTGTACTGACCGACGTATCTTCGATGCGATGGTACAAGAGGATGGGAATGCGATCGTTCAACGGTGAGTCCTTTTTTATTGGAGAATGAGAAGTCCCGTTATTTCGGGAATCCCTCCGGGTTCATGCTCTGCCAACGCCAGTGGTCCGCACACATGTCTTCCAATCCCTTCTTCGCCTCCCAGCCCATCAGTTCGCGCGCACGCGACGGATCGGCGTAGCACGTGGCGATATCCCCCGGCCTGCGGCCGACGATCTGGTAAGGCACGGGGCGCCCGCTGGCGGCTTCAAACGCCTGCACCATCTGCAACACGCTATACCCTTGCCCGGTCCCGAGGTTAAGGGTGAATCCACGACCCGAGCGGAACAGTTGAGCAAGCGCCGCGAGATGGCCTTGCGCCAGGTCCACCACGTGGATGTAATCACGCACGCCGGTGCCATCGGGCGTCGGGTAATCATTGCCGAACACCGACAGACGCTCACGCCTGCCGACCGCCACTTGGGCAACGAAAGGCATCAGGTTATTCGGTATGCCGCGCGGGTCTTCGCCAATCAGGCCGCTGGGATGCGCACCAGCGGGATTGAAGTAACGCAGCGCGCCGATCGCCCATGACGGGTCGGATTTCGCGAGGTCTTCGAGGACCTCCTCCACCATCAGCTTGGAGCGGCCGTACGGATTGGTGGTTGTCAGCCTTGCCGTTTCGGAGATGGGCACCGATTCCGGGTCGCCGTAAACGGTGGCTGAGGAGCTGAACAGAAAGTTCTTTACGCCTGCCTCGCCCAGCGCCTGCAACAAGGTAACTGTACCGGATACGTTGTTCTCAAAATAGGCGAGCGGCTGTTGTACCGATTCGCCAACGGCTTTCAGACCGGCGAAATGTATGGCTGCGTCTATGCGGTGCGCCTTCAGCAATCCATCCAGTGCAGCGCGATCGCGTACATCGACCTTGTAAAAAGGAATGGTCGACCCGCTGATCTTCTCCACCCGCTTCATCGCCTCGGCCGAGCTGTTGGACAGGTTGTCGATGGCGATTACCGAATAGCCGGCGGCCAGCAGTTCGACGCAGGTATGCGAGCCGATATAGCCGGAGGCTCCGGTAACCAGAATATTTTTTTGTGTAGTCATGTTAGCGATGTCGTATTCACGAAAAGGAAGTCATCGCGCGATGAAGGAACCGGAAGCAAGAAGCTTCCACCGCGCACCCACGCGACATCATACAGTCTGGCGGAGGGCGCAAGCCGCCCCGCCTTGCTCAAACTTATGCTGCCTGCATGGAATACCGGGTGCTGGAACTGCGCAGCTCTTTCGCGATATGTTCAGACAGGCGGAAAGTCAGCGCGGCCAGCGTGATCGTCGGGAAGTTGGCGCCGGCCGTTGGAAATACCGAGCTCCCCGCCACATACAGGTTGCTCATCCCGTGTACCTTGCTGTTGCGATCCACCACGCCCTGTTTCGGCGAATCGTGCATCCTGGTGGTGCCCATGTGGTGCCAGGTCCCTTCCAGGTCCGAAGGCCAGGGGTTACCCTCGAGTGGCGCCTCGAGGTCGACCTGGGCGACACCGCTCTTGCGCATGTCTTCCGCAAGAATTGCCAGCGTGCGGTCGAAGGTGCGTTTCACGTTCGAACCAAGTCGCCAATCGACCCGCACGCGGCTCATGCCAAGCTGGTCTTTCTGTGTCGGCGACAGCATCACGCGGCTGGTCGGATCCGGTTCCGGTTCGACGATGATCTGGAACTTCACACCTTTGATCAGCCAGCGCGGCTGGAATACCCTCGTATAACCATAGCCCAGCGTATCGAGCGGATGGGAGATCATCGTCAACAGGTCCTTGCTGAGCTTCCAGTCGGCCTGCTCCTTCTTCAGCATCGCCTGCTTGCAGCGGAACAGTGCCTGCGCGCCTTCACTGCCCTCGCCCGGAAACACCGATGCGAACCAGACGCGCGCATTGAGTATGCCTTCTTCCTTCATCACTTCGGGAGTCAATGCAAACTGGTGCGCGACACAAGTGCCATGTGCCGATACGGCCGCGTTCATGTAGTGGTACTTCACGTCGGACAGCTTGTTGCGCGACCACTCACGGTTGAATTGGATATTGCCGGAGAACAACCTCGGATGATCCATGAAGTAGCGGCCGACCAGATCATTGCCGTTGCCGAGCCCGGCCGAGTGAACCTTGTTCGATGCCAGCAGCAAGCGGGCATTTTCAATGCCGCCGGTGGCCAGCACATAGGTCTTGGCCGACACTTCCATCTTGCGTCCGGTCAGTGTCGCCACCTGCACGCGCGAGACGGTACGGGCGGTGCGGTCGGTGTCGATATTGGTTACGTTTGCATACAGGAACACCCGCACACGCTGCGAAAGCTTCAGCGTTTCCCGGTACAGTTTTCCGAAACGCGCCGGCGGGCTGAATTGCGAAATGGTGTCCCTGACCTTGCCGGAGACGAGCGGTATGCGACGCACGTCAGATCGGTTGATCGAGCGCTCCCAGAATTCGGGATCGAAATTGTTTGGGCCAAGTTTGAGCAGCTCGTGCGTACGCTCGTAATACGGCATGAGCTCGCTCAGGGCGAATGGCCAGCCGCTGTTCGGGATCCAGTCGCGCTTTTCAAAATCCCACGGGTCCAGGGGCCGACACCAGCCGCCCCAGCAGTTGCTGCTGCCGCCGAGGTAGCGGCTGCGGCTTCCGTCGGCAAAGTTGTAGCGCCATTCGCCCACATCCTCGCCGCGGTAGAGATCACGGGTATCGTCGTCCGGATTGAATCCGCCGCTTTCCAGCAGGCAGACATCGACTCCCTGTTTGTCCAGCTCCATTGCGAGCGTGATGCCGGCGACGCCTGCGCCGATGATGCACACCGTCGTCTCCACAACGGACCCTTCTTCAACGCGTCGTGTATCGATAAACATTATTGTAGTTCTTCCCTGATTTGACATGTGCTGCGCCGTCCGGCCGGCCGGTGAAAACGCTGAGGGGGCCACATGATTTTCATATTGTGCTCTCGACTGAACAGGTGCCGGCTTCGAAAGACGGATGGCGTCGCGGATCTGCTGTCTCAGGGTTGGAACGTTGCAGACAACTCTTATCGCCGTCGACGACCTCGCGGGCCACCGCCGTATGTTCTTCGCAAGTAGGGACTGTCGTCACCATATTCAGCTCACTGTGCAAGCACCGCCTGCGGCTAGCGCCACCTCAAAAACCTTCAGCCAACCGGTCGAGCGTGCTTTCCCTTAATGTAAATAGCCGTATCGAAGATTATGTGATTCTCTATCGCTGACCTTGATATACATTAGAAAACCACCGTGGCCATCAAGGTCTCGAAGCCATAGTTTGATTCCGGTACAACAGCAAGCGAGTGACGCGCTCAGAAGCTCAGTTCCGCATCCGGCTTGCTTGCCAGGATCGCTCGCTTGAAGTCCTGCTGGATGCGTTGCAGGGCATCCTGCGTTTCCGCTTCAAACCGCATCACCACCACCGGCGTTGTATTGGACGAACGCGCCAGGCCGAAGCCATCCGCATATTCGACCCGCAAGCCGTCGATGG
>JBBWZW010000256.1:0-2887 GCA_039649305.1 Burkholderiales bacterium | reverse complement strand
GGTCTATGTAGCCGCGGCGCGCCCGCGCGATACAAGAGCGCGCTCTGACTTTGACTGAGCGCGATTTATTTAATTGCGCTGGAGAGCAAGGGCATGCCCGGCGCTGCCGTGTTAGCGCGCATCCAGCGAAATCATTTCCGAGGCTTTTTCAGCGATCATGACGACCGCCGCGTTGATATTGCCCGACATAAGATCCGGCATGACCGAGGCGTCAACATCCGATCACGCGCTGCGCCGGAGCAGCTGGAGTAGCTCTTGGCTAAATCCCCAAAATCCAAACCGCAACGATGGTCCCGAGCACGGCCAAGCCGGAAATCGTCCAGCCCGTCACGTAAACCGCACCATCCGTTTCCGGCCTGTCCACCATGGTATCGTGCCAGTGGGTCATGACAGCCTCCTGGAGCCTGCCTCTGGTAGCTAGGTCTCCGCCAGAGGCTCTAGGTTCAAACATGCTCCAATAATTAACCGCGGCGGTGGCTGCGGGTTCCACTCGCCCAGGCGCCCCCACCCGAACGCAACATCGTCCGGTTCTTGCCGCCGCGCCGGCGTCCAGCCTCACGCGATCCGCAAGTTGGGATTCGGCGAAATCTCGGACATCGCAGGTGAGCCTCCGGAGCTACTCGGCTCGGCGAATCCTGCCTGCACGAGTTCCTCGCCCTTGCGCCGAAGATGCGTCCGCAGAATATGTGCAAGTCCGCTGGCGTCCCGTCGCTGCAGCGCGTTCAGCATCCCTTCGTGTTCCCTCACCGCCAACGCCCAATGCTCAGAGGACATCGGCGTGATGAATCGCGCGCGGCGAATGCGCGCCGCCACCGATTCATAAAATCCGGCGAGGACCGCATTGTCGGCGGCCCGCACGATACTTTCATGGATCAATCGATTACAGCGGTAGTACGACAAGAGGTCGCGCGCGCGATAGTGTTCGACCATAGTCGCCTGCAACACCGCGATTTCGTGCAGCTGCTCGTCCGAAATGCGTGGGCAGGCCAATTCGCCAGCCGTTGCCTCGAGTGCCTCGCAGACTTCAAATAGTTCCTTGACGTCCTTCTGCGTAAGTTTCGCGGCGCGCGATCCGCGGTTGGGCAACAACACTACAAGCCCTTCGGCGGCCAAGACCTTGAGGGCCTCGCGCAGCGGAGTGCGTGATATGCGCAGCGAAGCGCACAGTTCGCGCTCGGGAATTCGCGCGCCTGGCGGAATTTCGCCTTCCGTCAGTAAGTGCCTGAGACGGGACACCACTTCATCATGCATCATGGCGACCTCCCTCCGGGCAGTGTAGCGTCGATGCATTTTGAATGCAAAATGTCCGCATGAAGGCCGTATTCTACAAAATTCTGTTGCAGAAGCCAGTTTTTGCATTCAAAATTCGAATGATCGCAACAACCACTAACAATATCGCGGGAGAAACAATGGGCCCTCTGACCGGATTGAAGGTTGTCGATCTCACGCACGTCATGGCAGGCCCGACCTGTACGCTGATGCTCGCAGACATGGGCGCCGAGGTGATTAAAATCGAGAAAATCCCGGCAGGCGACGACACCCGCTACATGGTTCCTCCCAAAATCGGCGACGAGGCGGCATCGTTCCTGATGATGAACCGCAACAAGAAGGGCATTGCTCTGGACTTGAAGACGCCGGGCGGCGCAAAAGTTCTGCGGCGCCTGATCGGGAAGGCGGATGTGCTGGTGGAGAATTTTGGTCCCGGCGTTATGGATCGGCTCGGTTTCGGTTACGAGGAAACAAGCAAGGCCAATCCCGCGCTGATTTACTGCTCGCTGTCCGGCTTTGGACGTACCGGCCCTTACAAGCATCGTCGCGGCTTCGATCTCGTGGCGCAGGCCATGAGCGGGATCATGAGCTTTACCGGCGAAAGGCCTGACGGACCGCCGGTGAAATGCGGCGCGCCGCTGTCCGATATCACGGCCGGCATTCTCGCAGCCATGGGCATTCTCGCAGCCTATACGCACCGCCTGAAAACCGGCCATGGCCAATGGGTCGAAACCTCCTTGTTCGAGGCCGCGCTTGTTCAGACCTATTGGCAGGCCGCCATTGCGCTCGCAACCGGCATGGCCCCGAAAGCAATGGGCTCGGCCCACCCGCTCAATGCCCCCTATCAGGCTTTCGAGAGCTCCGATAAGTGGATCGTGGTTGGTGGCGCCAATCAAAAGCACTGGCTGCGCACCCTCGAAGTTTTGGGCGCGCCGGAACTCGCGCGCGATCCTCGCTTCGCGACCGGCGCCGACCGGATGGCTCATCTGAAGGAATTGGAAACCTCGCTGAGTGCGCGCTTTCGAACCCAGCCCGCCGCATACTGGCTGAGCGCGCTTGAGGAAGCCGGGGTACCCTGCGGGCCCGTCAACAATATGCTCCAGGCACTCGCCGATCCACAAACGATTGCGCGCGAAATGGTGGTCGAGGTCGAGCATTCGACCCTCGGCAAGATCAAAACGCTGGGATTGCCGATCAAGTTTTCGGCGACGCCCGGCAAGGTACGGTCAGGCGCCCCGCTCTATGGCGAGCATACTGCCGCTATCTTGAGCGCCTACGGATTTGACGCCAAGGAAATTTCTGCGCTCCAGGAAGAAGGCGCTGTGGCCGTAGCAAGCGTCGTGCGGGACGAGGTCAGCTAACGGAAAAAACCGAAGACAAGAAAACAAAGTCGACAAGAAATAAATGGGAGAACTGAATGTCTCGAAACCAGAAATTCGCTGCGATCGCTTTCGGTCTCGCAATCGCTCTGCCGGGAGCGGCAAATGCCGCGTGGCAACCGGTCAAACCGATCGAATTCATTGCAACCGCTGGGCCGGGCGGCGGCACGGATAACTTTGCGCGCGCGGTCCAGAGCATCATCACCAAACACAAATTGGTCGAACAACCGATTGTCGTC
>JBBWZW010000255.1:0-3992 GCA_039649305.1 Burkholderiales bacterium | reverse complement strand
CCAAGGATGCAGCTGCGGCATAGTTGCAGCATGGGGAGGGGCAGGTACGAGAGCGCAAGCAAAAACAAGTACCGTTGCAGACCGACCGAAACAAAGAAGCCACGATAAATGTCCGGCGATACGCGTTCGGGTGGGGCGACATGACGGGCATATTCGAACACCTGGTGATTAAAAAGCCGCATGAGCAGACGACGGCGCATGGCCGAGGCGTTTGATATCATTTCCTCGAGTGTAGCACACAAGCAATGGCGGAGGTTAGAGCTGCCGGTTCGACTGTGTTGGTTTGTCGTCTCCCGGTAATAAGAGCTGCAGACTCTTGACGAACTCATGGCATCCGTCAGCGCCATAACTCGAACCCATGTGTCTTTATCCTCGCCCTGCACGCAACGCGTCGGGAATAAGCCCGCCGCCAGCAAAATGTCGCGGCGAATAGCAATCGCCGAGGCGCACATGGGACATGAGTCAAGATCCAGCCAATTGGAAATGAAAGTATCGAAATTCAGCCGCCCAAAGCGCGTGCCCTCGTATTTCTCGCTGTACTCATCCCGGGTTATGGATCCATTTGTCCAGATATTCCGCCAGCCCGTAAACAGACATCCGACGGTCTCGGACGCCTGGCGCTCTGCGTTCGCAAGCTCCTCAATGAACTCCGTGTCCCACTCATCATCGGCATCGAGGAACGCAATCCACTCCGATCTTGCAGAGCGGATCGCCAAGTTTCGCGCCGGAGATGGACCCGGTCCGGACTTAGCGCGCCGAAGCAGTCGTATCCGCGCATCTCGAAATGCCGCTATCCGTGCAAGGCCGCCATCGGTGGACGCGTCATCGACGATGATGATTTCGTCAACAGGCCTAGTCTGCGCGAGGACCGAAGCGATCGCCCGCGCAACATAAGGTTCTTTGTTGTAGACTGGGATTACCGCCGCGATAGTATTGGCCATCGTGCGTAGCCCATTGCGTTGGCGCTCGGCGCATGAACTATACACGAAGCACGATTTGAGGTCACGCGCGGACACGGAGCCGGGGTGCGCACATCCGACTTGCGCAGCTCCTCCAGGTACGAACTCAGTTCAGCTCTTGGTGGCGGAGTGTCAGATGCATCCGCTCTTTGAAGTTTCGAGCCATCGGCTGAAGCAGGACGCTCAACGCGCGAGCGTTCTGAACCTCACCGGCCGCAGCATAGAGTTCTTGTTCCAGTTCGCTGCCCTGGCCATTCTCGCGCGGTTGCTCACGCCCTCCGATTTCGGGGTGTTCGCGATGGCAACACCCTTCGTCTACATCATCATGAATTTCGGCGACTTAGGGCTGGCCTCTGCGGTGCTTCAACAACGCGACCTGAACGAGGAGCAAGCCTCCGCGGTGTTTCGCGTCAATTTGTTGGCCGGATTCGCTTTCGCCGGGCTGTTCCTGGCAGCGTCTCCGTTGATCGGCGTTTTCTATCGAGACCCTCGGGTAGCGCCGGTCGCAGCCATCCTGAGTCTCACGTTTGTTTTCTCCGGATTCACGGCCGTGCAGCGGGCTCTGCTTCGCCGAGCCTTGCAGTTTGGTGCATTGTTGCGCGCGCAGATTGCCGCCTCCGCCGTGTCGTCGGTGGCTGCCATCATCTTTGCGCTCTACGGCGCCGGCTACTGGGCCTTGACCGCCCGCGCCCTGGCTGAGCCTTTGACTTACGCTGTTGTCGTTTGGAGTTCCGCAGCCTGGATGCCCGGCCGCGCCGAGTGGGACAACACTACGAAGTTCCTGCTGCGCTACGGTAGATATTACCTGGGATCTACTCTGCTCTATTCGATCGGCCGGCAAGCGGATAGCGTATTGATCGGCTGGCGGTTTGGGAGCGCCGAACTAGGGCCCTACGCACTGGCCAGCCGACTTTTTTTCCTTCCGGTCGATCAGATCTCATCGCCGCTCGGCCACGTCATGATTCCAAGTCTCAGCCGACTTCGGGATGACCCCGATCGGCTGAGAAGGTGGTATTCAAAACTTCTTCGGTTGGTGACTTTTGTCGCGTTCCCCCCCGTGTTCAGCTTGGCGATCTGCGCCGATGATGTCGTATATTTGGTCGCGGGTCCCCAATGGGTCAGGGCCGCTGACATTCTACGGCTGCTCGCGCCCGCTTGCGCGCTACAGGTGGGCTACGCCACTATCGACTGGCTGATGCGATCGCAGGGACGAGCGGACCGCGCGTTCATTTGGGCGGTCATCAGCACCACGACATATCTCGCATGCTTCGTTCTCGGTCTTCCATGGGGAGCAATTGGCGTCGCCGCCGGGCTCGGCGCGGCGAATGTCCTGCTGTTTCTTCCCGGTTTCGTCTACGCCGCAAGCGGCACATTAATCCGGCTGACCGATGTCCTGAAAGCCATGTTGCCCAGCTTCGCATTGATGATCGTGACAGTTGGCGCCACTTATGTCCTGAGGACCTTCATCGCGCAAGATTGGCATCCAATCGTGCGCATACTGGCGACGGGAGGCGTCATCGTTGCAGTCATGATGTGCGGTGCCGCCGTGGTCTACGGCCGCTCGCTTCTGCCTCGCCGTATGCCGATGTCAGATGCGCAATGATACTAGCTTAGAAAGGGTTGCCACTCGGTTCCATGCTTTGGTGCTACGAACTCGGAAACCCGGCCAGATGTCCGCTCGAGGACGGCGATGAACGGGTATAGCGAGATACCCTGGATAAGACACTGAACGCCCATCGCCTTGATCGACAATCTGTGTTCCGCGTCGTCAAGGTCACCAGCTGCGGTTCCGCTGTTGAGGCGATCAGCAAGACCGTAAACGAACGAAGCAAACTTGTTCCGGGTGCCGTGTATGTCCTCGCAAATGTAGACCCCGCCCTCCTTCATGCTGGGCAAAAGTTCCTCCAAGGAAATGATTTGTTGATTGGGCTCATGCCCCGCGTCGTCGATGATGACATCCATTGCCGGAGCTTGAGCTTTGAATAGCCGCCAGAATTTCCGGTCGCCTTGATCGCCGATAAAAACGCGTGTCCAATCATTCTCATATGCCTTGCAGGCCGGCTCGATATCGACGCCGTAGATTGTTGCTCCAGGGCCGAAGTATTCCCGCCACATTGCAAGGCTTCCCCCGCTATAGATTCCGATCTCGAGAACATTCAGCCGTCTGCCTCGAAACCTCTGCAGGTGCCGATGGTAAACGTCGAAATAGTGCAGCCACTTCCAAATACCCGCGCCGGTATTGTGAGTCACAAAGTAGTTCATCAGCGGATTGTCCGTCCTCTCAGACGCGGTTGACGTACCGACGCGATTCCAGTCGGAGGCTGCGCCGAACCTCCAACCCATCTCGAACGCTACATGGGGCGATAATAGATGCTTTGCCGCACTAGGCAGCTGCCGCAAACGAATGGACCCGGTTTCCATGCTCGTCACTCCACGTGAATGGCCGCAGGCAAGCATTCTACGCGACGTGGCGCCGATCCAACAGCATCAGCCCATTCACGAACTATTGTCCATCCTGTCGCCTGACAAGAAGCGCTGGCCTTTTCCTCTTCATTGGGTCGACCGGCTGCCCAAATGTGCGCGCAAAGCAGCGATATAGTTGCAGGATCGGTCGTTATGATTTTGGCGGGTCTGGTACATGCCGGACGCAGGGTCCCAAAGCGAACTCAGGTCGCGACGGCGTCCTTCAGCGGACCATGTTCTTGACGTAAGCCGTTACCGGCGCCAGTTCCCTGGGCGGGTGTCGGTGATAGTCCCTGCTTATAATGCGGCCGCGACCATCGAGAGGACTATTTCCTCGGTGCTCAACCAGACCTACTCGGATCTGGAGATCCTGGTTGTCAATGACGGCTCGACGGACGAGACCACCGCCCTGGTCCAGCGTATTGCGGAGGTGGACCGTCGGATCAAGCTCCTGCAAAAGGCGAACGGCGGCCTGGTGTCAGCTCGCAATCATGGAATTGCCCACGCGAGTGGAGAGTTCATTGCCCCCATAGATGCCGACGATCTCTGGCATCCGGAAAAGATCAGGAA
>JBBWZW010000241.1:0-6494 GCA_039649305.1 Burkholderiales bacterium | reverse complement strand
GTCTGGAACGCAATCGGGAGGCGTTCCGGCGGCATATCCTGGTGCCGCGTTATCTATGCGACGTATCAAAAAGAGATCAGTCGGTTACGCTGCTAGGCCGCACCTATTCGAGCGCCTTCGGTATTTCGCCGACCGGTCTGGCCGGATTGTTCAGGCCGGACGCGGATCTGCTATTGGCCCGGGCAGCTGCTGAAGCGAACATCCCCTACCTGATGTCGAGCGCAAGCACCAATTCGATCGAGGACGCGGTGAAGGTCGCGCCGGATAACACCTGGTTTCAGATCTACGGAACTTCTAACGATGCAATTAACGAGGATCTGGTACGTCGCGCCCGCGACCTGAACGTCCAGACCCTCGTCGTCACCGTCGACGTGCCGGTGAACGCCAATCGTGAGCGCAACCGAAGGAACGGCTTCTCCCGGCCATTGAAGATGACGGCATCGACCGTGCTTGAAGCATTAGGTCATCCCGCGTGGGTGTTGCGATATGTGATGAACGGCGGCCTTCCGATGATGGAAAACTGGAAGCCCTACGCGCCAAAAGGTGCAAGCGCGGCGCAGGTGGCCGAATTGTACGGCAGCCTGACCCCGGCCCCGATGGTGACGTGGAAGACGCTCGAGCGGGTGCGCACGCTTTGGCAAGGTTCCCTCGTGGTGAAAGGCATTCTTCATCCCGAAGATGCTGTGCGGGCGGCCGACCTCGGTTGCGATGCGATCATGGTGTCGAATCACGGCGCGCGCCAACTTGACGCAGCCCCATCGCCGGTTGACATGCTGCCGCTCATCCGCGCGTCCGTCGGCGACCGCGTGGAGTTGATGCTCGACAGCGGCGTCCGCAGAGGCTCGGATATCGTGATTGCGCTGTGCCTCGGTGCCCGTTTTACAACCTTCGGCCGGCCCACGCTCTATGGCGCTGCCGCAGGGGGCATGAAGGGTATTCAAAAGGCGATCGAGATCGTGCGTCGGGAAATCGACATGGTGATGGCGCAGATTGGATGCGCGGCGTTGCGCAACCTGGGCCCTGAATATATTACTGTCGGCCCGCCACAGGTGACCGGCACCGCCAAGACGCCGATGTTGGCATCGGCAGGAGGGTGAACCCGGTTTACGACGCCAGAACACACAATAAAACAGCATCAGACGCAGCCAGCCACGTCGGTCGAAGTCATTGCTACGAATCGATTTGAAAGCAGGAGTCAAAGACGTAATTGCATAACCAAAAAATATAAACGTATATAGGAGACGACATGAGCATTTGGAAAAGAAGCATCTTCGCAGCCCTTGTTTTGCTTAACGCGGGCGCCGCCACACTCGTTCAGGCGCAAGACGCGGCAACCGACTATCCCAGTAAGGTCGTGACGATAGTAGTCGGATTTCCTCCGGGGACCGCTGCCGATAGTGTTGGACGTATTCTCGGCGAACGCCTGGCCACGCGACTCGGTAAAAATTTTATCATCGACAATAAGCCGGGCCAGGGCGGCAGCATTGGCGCCGCCGCAGTGGCAAAAGCGGCGCCGGATGGTTATACGCTCCTTCTCAGCTCGAACGGCCCATTGGCCGTCAACCCGCATGTCTATCCCAAGCTTCCCTACGACACGGCCCGTGACTTCGTAGCCGTCGGCTTGCACTCGTGGCTGTCCTATGCGCTGGTCGTCAATAGCAATGCCACGATCAAAACCTTCGCTGATCTGACGGCGCGCGCAAAGGCGGAGAGTGGGAAGCTGACCTACGCCACAATCGGCAACGGTACGACGAGCCATTTGCTGGTAGCCATGCTGATGCAACGCACCGGCATGAAGCTAACTCACATACCGTACAAAGGCAGCGGACAGGCGCAAGGCGATCTCATGGGCGGCCAGGTCGACATGACGTTCGATACCCTGGTCTCCGTGCTGCCTCACGTCAAAGCCGGAAAGCTGAGAGCGCTGGCGGTGAGCACCGAGACCCGCTCCAAGATGGCGCCCGACATTCCGACGCTCAATGAGCTTGGTGTTACGGGCTTCAATGCCGGCGCCTGGCTTGGCATGCTCGCGCCGACCGGCACGCCCAAACCGATCGTTAACAAACTGAACCGTGAGCTCAATGCCGTCCTTGACGAGCCTGAAACGCAAAAACGATTGCTCGCACTAGGTGCGGAAATTTTAAAAGGCACGCCCGAGGAATTCGCGGCGTACTTGAAGAGCGAACACGACAGGTGGGGCAAACTGGTGCACGAAACAGGCGCAAAAATCGAATAGCGCTTAGCAAACAATCCGCCGATTGGAGCTGATCGGCGGGCGTGACGGCGTGCGCCGCGATGCAATCGGACCGGACCGCACCTTCGATACCCTGCAATTTAATGCCGCGCCCATCAAAACGATTTGGAAAACATCACGCGAGGAAGGAACGATCGACTTCGGCTACGAGGCTTTCATTCGGTATGTTGACCGCCATATCGGGTCGAGCAATCAACGTCGGAAAGCTGATTCAATTTTTTCGCCTGGTGCTGGTGGTGCTATCGCAAAGGAAGAACGGTTAAATCGAAGTGGTCCGGAACCGTCGTGTCCTCGATTCCCTTGGCTTCCTTAAGCTCCTGAGCAGCCGCAACCCCATCGCACGTGCCGTTTAGCGAATAAAATCGGAGGTCATAAAAATGTAGTAATCACTAAACAAACGTATTAACCTGTGCTAATCTAAATCCAATTTGATTTCGCGACGACGCTCGATGAATCGCAATAAAGGTACCATTCCCTTTAACAGCAGTCCCGCTTAAAAGAGCCGCTTAGCGGCCGTCGTTCCAAAAATTGAACCAGCACACACTGGAGGAGACAATGATAAGACACGGGAAATTGGAGAGTTGTGTCGTGTTTGGCGCAGCGCTATTCAGTTATTCCTTCAAAACGCCTGGCGCCAGGTCGAGAACATGCTCGCCTTGATCGTACCCAGCCGATTACTCGGCATCTGCCCGTCGCACCGCTTTGCACCGTCCGCAGCCGCTCACGGTGCCAGAGGTTTGCACACTCATAGTGCGTAATCCACCGGCGCAAGTACCAAGCGCACCAATCTGCAACGGGGCACGATCAATCAGCGGTGGTCAAGCACAAAAAACGCTGGCATACGCCTTGCTGTATGACATCGCCCGAGTGAACCGTTTCTTTCTCTGCCCCGGTATGAGGACAAAACATTCAACCGGCTACTTAAACAGATAAAAGTCATATACGGAGAAGACATTGCAAGACCAAATTCTCAGAACACTGAACGATAAAGTCGCGCCCGGCAATGCTGCGCTGATCGTAGTCGATGTACAAAACGACTTCTGCGCTGACGACGGGGTTTTCGGAAGAACCGGAAACGACCTCACCATGGTCCAGAAAGCGGTGCCGAAACTCCAGCAATTGATTGAAGGGGCCCGCGCGGCCAAGGTTCCCGTCATCTTTATCCAGGCGATCTATGACCCGGTGTATCTGCCCCCGGCCTGGCATGAGCGAAACGCCCGTATCGGCTTCGAAACGCCGCGCTGCGTCGGGGGAAGCTGGGGAGCTGAATTCTACAAAGTGGCCCCGCTGCCCGGGGAGACGATCGTCCGCAAACACAGGTACAGCGCATTCGTGGACACGGAGCTCGACCTGATTCTACGGAGTCAGCGAATCCAGACGGTCATCGTCGCCGGCGTTGCTACCAATATCTGCGTCGAGTCTACAGCGCGTGACGCCTTCATGAAGAACTACTACGTCGCCTTTATGGATGATGCGTCAGCGACCTACCGCAAGGAGCAGCACGACGGGACGCTCTCCAACATCGCGCTCGCGTTCGGCACTGTGACCACGGTCGCAGAAGTCCTGGATGCATGGCACACCCATCCCAAGCAATAACCAACAACAACCGATGAGGAAATGAGATGAAACGATTGTCGCTTAACGGCCGAGGATTTGGCACGACGCTCTCACGCCGCGTATTCCTGACGCTGTTGTCTGCCAGTGCATTGATGTCAACCGGCCAAGCGGTTGCCGCACAGGACGTAAAACTCAACGAGGTGTTGCGCAGCCTCTTCTACGCACCTCAATACGTGGCGCTGAAGATCGGCGCTTTTGAACAGGAGGGTCTCAACATCGTTGGCCCGAAAACGACCTGGGGAACGCAGGCGTCGATCACTGAAGTCATCAGTGGAGGTTCCAATATTGTACTGTTGGGGCCGGAAGCTGCGGCGCTGACGCAGGATGCGGGGCCCGATCGGCGGCTCGTCAATTTTGCGAAGCTCACCAATAGCGATGGTTCCTTCATCATATCGAAGACCCCCATCCCCAACTTCAAGATCACCGATTTAAAAGGCAAGACCATCGTGACCAGCGGTACCGGCTCCACGCCATATCTCGCGCTGATCCATCTGCTGAAGAAGGCCGGACTCGACCCGAAGAAGGATGTGAATATCCGGCCTATTCCGGTGTCGGCAAACATCATCCCGTCTTATCTGGAGGGAGGGGCGCATTTTGCCCAAGCGTTTGAGCCGGCGGTAGTCAAGGCCGTGAATGAGACTGGTGCGCATCGCGTCGCCTCCGTCGGCGTGCTGCTCGGTGCCGTCCCTTATACCACCTACATGGCGCCGGCCAGCTTCATCGAGAAGAATCCTGCGATCATCCAGAGCTTCACGAATGCGATTTACAAGGGGCTGATCTGGACCGATACGCATACGCCGGAACAAATCGCCGAGGCTGTCGCGCCCTACTTCAAGGACATCCCGATGACGACAATCCAGACTGTGATTGCCGAATATAAAAAGGCAAAGGTCTGGACCGCGGACGTCTCCATCAACCCTGAAGGAATGAACCAGATGGTGGATATGTTGGTGGACGGAGGCGTGCTGAAGGCGCGCGTGCCGTATGAGAGCATCGTGAATCCGAAGTTCGCGCAAAAGGCAAGGCAGGACGTCAAGCCGTGACAGCGTACGCAAAGATATTACCGGAGGCCCCGGCCGCATCAGGGCGGGTCAAGATCGGCGTTGAAAACCTTTCCTACACTTACCTGACCGCAGCCGGCGAAACCCCTGCTCTGCAGAATCTGGATTTCAACGTCCGCGCTGGGGAGTTTTGCAGCATCGTCGGACCGAGCGGTTGCGGAAAATCGACGCTGCTGTCGCTCTTGTCCGGACTGATGCAGCCCACAGATGGCCAAGTCCTGCTTGATGGTGCACGCATCAGCCGGCCCGATGGCAAGGTCGGCCTCTTCCTTCAGAAGGACCACCTGTTCGACTGGCGTACGGTCTTGCAAAACGCGGAGCTCGGCCTCGAAATCATCGGCAACAGCACAGCGGAAGCGCGGCGCAAGGCACACCAGTTGCTGGAGACCTACGGCCTCGGCGCGTTCAAAAACTCGTATCCGCACCAGCTCTCCGGCGGGATGCGGCAGCGCGTCGCCCTCATCAGGACGCTGGCGACAGATCCGGATATCCTGTTGCTCGACGAGCCCTTCTCCGCGCTGGACTATCAAACCACGCTGGTCCTCGAGCGCGACGTGCATGCCATCATCCGCGCCAACAGGAAAACCGCTCTGCTCGTAACGCACGACATCGAAGAAGCCGTGTCAATGTCCGACCGCGTGATCGTATTGAGCAATCGCCCGGCGAGAGTTAAGAAAATTTACGACATTGCGCTCACGGTGAGAGGCGAACGCACGCCGATGACGTCGCGCGATGCACCTGAATTCCGCAGTTATTGCAAATCGATCTGGGAGGATCTCGAAGTTGAACAACGTACAGACTAGTGGCTACCTGACCCGTGGCGCAGTGTCGGCCCGCCATGCGCAGTTCTTGCGATCGATGCGGCTGCGTCAAATCTGGCTGATCGTCGCGCAGGTGGGCGTGCTGGTTGTCTTCTTCGGAATTTGGCATTTCGCCGCCGCGTGGCGCCTGATCGACCCTTTCATCACCAGCCATCCGACCGCAATCGCACAAAAGCTGGTGGAACTGGTTCAAGACGGTTCGCTGGTGCGTCATGTCGGCATTACGCTGGCTGAAACGCTGGTCGCATTCGTCTTGGGCACCGCCCTTGGGATCGTGCTGGCAGCGATGTTCTGGTGGTGGGATTTCCTCAGCGATGTGGCTGATCCTTACATCGTGATCCTGAATGCGACGCCAAAGATCGCACTCGGTCCCGTCTTCATCATCTGGCTCGGAGCCTCAGTCAGCGCAGTGATCGCGCTTGCGGTATCGATCACGCTGTTCGTCGCCATTCTCTCGGTCTACAGCGCGTTTCGCCAGGTTGATCAGCAAAAGCTCGTACTGGTGGCGGCACTTGGCGGGACGAAATGGCAGCAGTTTAAAAAGGTGGTCTTCCCGTCCGCTATCCCGACCATCATCGCCACGCTGAAAGTAAATATCGGCCTCGCGCTGACTGGCACCATCGTCGGTGAGTTTCTGGCGGCGAACGCTGGGGTGGGCTACTTGATCATCTACGGGCAAAACATTTTCAACATGACGCTGGTCATGGCAAGCCTTGTGATCCTCACGGTGATTGCAGGAGT
>JBBWZW010000317.1:0-5446 GCA_039649305.1 Burkholderiales bacterium | reverse complement strand
TCGGCTGCTTCTGTATAGGCACCAACCAGGTAGATTTGACAGCTGCGGCGGCGGTTGGTATCCCGGTTTTCAATGCGCCGTTCTCGAATACACGTTCGGTTGCAGAATTGGTGATTGGGCAGACGATCCTGTTGCTACGACGCATCCCCGAAAAAAACGCGCTTACCCATCGCGGTAGATGGGAGAAGGCCGCGCAGGGCTCCTTTGAAACGCGTGGCAAGATCCTCGGCATTGTGGGATACGGCAATATCGGCGCGCAGGTCGGCATCCTCGCCGAAAGCGTGGGCATGCAGGTCCATTACTACGACATCGAGCGCAAGCTCCCCCTTGGGAACGCAAAGGCAGCTGAAACCCTTGAAGATCTACTGAAAATCGCCGACGTCGTCACATTGCACGTTCCCGGCGGCAGCGTGACGGAGAACCTGATTACCCGTGAGCGGCTTGCGCTGATGAAGTCGTCCGGGATCCTGATCAATGCGTCACGCGGCGGCGTCGTGGATATCAGTGCCCTGCATGATGCGTTGGTCGAGAAGCGCATCGGTGGCGCAGCCCTGGATGTGTTTCCCGTCGAGCCGCGCAATGAGAAGGAAGAGTTCATATCGCCGCTCCGCGGGCTCGATAATGTCATTCTCACGCCGCATATCGGCGGCAGCACCGAAGAGGCGCAGGAAAACATCGGGCGCGAAGTGGCGGACAAGATGACGCGCTTTCTGAAGGCGGGCACCACCCGCGGGGCGGTCAATTTCCCGGAGATTTCTCATGTGGAAAAGAATACCCGGAGCCGTGTCCTCAATGTGCATCGAAACGTGCCCGGCGTCATCGCGCGTATGAATGCGGATTTTGCCGAGGCGGGCCTGAACATCGTTGCGCAGCACCTGCAGACGAGCGGCGCAATCGGCTATGTGATCACAGACGTCGATGCGGAAATTTCGAAAGAACTGTTGCAGAAGCTGTGTAACGAGCCGGCGACGATCCGATGTGATCTCGTGTAACGAAACCTGAGCGTTTGGCACGAGGATTGCATTCGAGGCATTTACTTATCTGGCAGCCGAGCTATGCTTTCCTTTCCTAAGGCTTCGACATCAAAGCGGCCGGATCGTCCGGAGAGGCCGCTACTACCATGAAAAAACATTTTGTCCTGGCAATGCTCCTGGGTGACCTCTATGCACTCATCTGCATTTATTTGCTGGTGGCGGTGTTCAGCGGCGCAGAGCTGCCACATTTCCCGTTTACGCCATTTCGTAACTGACTGAGGGTTTAGTCAGTTACGAAGATGACGACCTGCCCGAAGGTGGGGGCGGGTCGTTGCTTCTTGCCATCACATCCGCTTGCTGGTCACCACGCGTGCCTCGCCACGCTCGCCCACGGTATGCAGCGTAACCGGCCGGCGCCATATCCGCCCGATATATTCCAGCACACGTTCCGCCCGGGCCAGGTCGACGCCGCGCCCGTCACTCTGATGGTCATGTACCAGTTGCAGGCTGCCGTCGACATGCAGATGATTTGCCGCCACACGCGGCGCGCCATAATTAAATTTTGGCGCAAGTATGGCCTCATGTACTGCATGGATATCGTTTTCCGCGATCCGTATGTCGCCATCGTCACGCGCCTCATAGACGAACAGTTCGAGCTTCTCGATCAATTCGCGGGTCAGGTAATTTCGGATAAAGCCGAAGTCATCTTCTTCCTTGCAGATCTGGCGGGCTCGCTCCATGCCATATTTTTCGATGATGTCTTCCCATATCGAGAAGCCGAGGTGATACGGATTCACGGCAAGCGCCAGTTGCCGCTCGGCCGCGTAGGGGCGCACCACATCGGAATGCGCCTTGATTGCAGACAGATACAGGTCATGCGGCAGGAAGTCTGCTTCACGCAGCAGACGCGCGTGCCAATACGAGGCCCAGCCTTCGTTCATGATCTGGCAGGCGAACACCGGATAGAAATAGAACGACTCTTCGCGCACGGCCAGGAAGATGTCGCGCTCCCAGCCTTCCAGCTCAGGCGCATAGTGCGCGATAAACCAGAGCAGGTCGTACTCCGGTTGCGGCGGAATGGAGACCCGCTTGTTATGCACGACCGCTTCGTGAGTGTGCTTTTCACCGGGCAGGTTCCGATAGCGCTTATGAAATGCATCCAGCTCCGGTTCCGGTTCATTTTTTGGGACGTCTGTCGGATACAACGACCGGTGCAACTCTCGATTGGTGTCGATGTGCGCTTCCAGCGCCAGCGCCGCATCGAGTACCGCTTCAACCCGCTCCTGTCCGAAATCTTCAATCGCCGTTTCAATACGGTGTGCGCGCGCAGCAGCCTGCTCGAGTATATGGCCGCCGGCCATTTTCATGAATTGCGCGAACAGGTGGTTGTTCTTTGCAAAATCGGCGTGGCCAAGCACGTGCGCGGTGACGAGCGTATTCTCCGGCAGGGTATTGTTGTTGACCAGGTAGGCGTGGCAGGGGTCGCCCGGAAACATCACCTCGAATATGCGTGAATGCCCCATGCCTTGCCGTATCAATTGATGGATGTAACGCACGCCGAACGACCAGTGATGCATGCGGACCGGCAAACCGTATACCGCGATTTCCATCATGAAGTTATTCGGCACCACCTCGAAATCGACCGGATAGTAATCCAGCCCCAACTCCCGTGCGAGTTTTTCGATTTGCGCCGAATACTCTTTCAGTGTCTCGATGCTGGCGCCTGCTGTGGATGTGCACATGAACGATTCCTCTAATCCGCCTGCTGCTGCACGAAGAACTTGCGGATCGCTTTCCACACGTCCTCGTGTCTGGTCAGTATGCTGCTGCCGATCGGAGCGCCGGTGTGCTCCAGCTCGGTGCACAGCATTTTCATTTCCGTCTCACTGGTGCGGGGCGAGCCCGGGACGGTTTCGACATAGCCGATGTAATTCAACAAGCTGCTCAGCTTTGCCAGGTTCTCGATTGCCGCGGGACGATCCTCGGTAAAGTTTTCGCCATCAGACGCGTAAAACAGGTAACCGTTGTACTGCGCCGGATCGTATTCCGACTCAACCAGTTCAAGTGCCAGCTTGAACGCGGTCGATGCCCCGGTGCCGCCGGTGCCGCTGACATTGAAGAACTCGCTTTCCGAAAACTCCCATGCCTGGGTGGTATGCGCGATGAAGCGCGTTTCCACTCTGGCATATTTACGGCGTATACCTTGCAGCACGAAGAAGAAGAAGCTCTTGGCCAGTTTTCGCTCGGCATCGGTCATACTGGCCGATACATCCAGCGCGAAGATAACGACCGCATTGGTCGCCGGTTTGCGCCTTTGCACCAGCTGCCTGAATCGCAGGTCCTCGTTGGTGAATGCAACCGGATTTTCCTGGATGGCGCGACGTTTTACTGCTTCCTTCACCGTGCGGCGCCGGTCGAGCCGCGCGCGTGCGCCATGCTTGTCCCAGCCCTCGCGCACCATATCTTCGTCGTTGATGCTGGTATTGCGCTTGGGTTGCAGATCCGGGAGTTGCAGCTCTTCCCATAGCCAATCGATGATGTCGTCGACCTTGAATTCGAGCAGCAACTTCACTTCGCCCTCGTTATTGCCGCCTTCGCCGCGTTCGTCGCCCATATCGGGCTGGGCCTGCCGCAGCACGTCTCCCGGCTTGCCTTTGCCCTGTCCGGCGCTGGTATGTGTCTGGTAGGGGGAGTCGGCCAGCCTGAAGCGCGCATGCTCTAGCAGATGCACCGGAACCTGCACAGTACGATCCTGCGAACCGGTCATGACGTCCGGTCCGGCAACCAGGTTCGGCAGGTTCTGCTGTACGGCTTCACGTACCTTTTCATTGTGGCGCAGCCAGTCGCGCGCGCCGCGGGAAAACAAGTCGTACCAGGGCGTTTCAGCAGAAATCGTAATGTGATTAACCATTATATGAGCCCTAAAACACCGACTGCTTTCGCTATCGGCCGTGAACCACGCCGGTTTTTCGCACCTACTCCTGCGCCATCAGCGTGGTGACATAATTCAGCGCCTCGCGTGCGCTATGGCTGTCGTATCCATACTCGTCAACCAGGCGCTTCTCGACCACCGAAATCTTTTGACGGACTTCCTCGTCCGGCCGGGTCGTGGAACTGACCAGGCGAAGCACATCGCGTCGCTGTTCGAACAGGTATTGCTGTACCGCGTTGTGGAGTTGCGCATGGCTGTCAAGCGTGAATTTTTCGCCGCGCTTGTACGCGCCCATCGCTTTCCGGACCACTTCCTGGCGGAACGACTGCTTGCCCGAATCAGAGATATGGATTTTTTCTTCGACCGCCCGCAGGAAGCGCTCGTCGGGCTTGCGCTCCTCATTGGTGATCGGATCCTTGATATGACGGTTGTCCAGCATGGCTTCGACCTCATCCAGATACTTGTCTAGCAGGTCCTGTGCTTCCTGTTCGAACGATACGAACAGTGCCTTGTGCACGTCTTCCTTCACCCAGCGGTTGTAGAAGTCCTTGCGGGCCAGCACCAGGTAATCGACCCACTTGCGCTTTTTCTTCGGGTCGATGCGCGCATCGGATTCGATTGCGTCCTTGATGGCCAGCAGGACATCCATGGTGGTCAGGCTTTTGACATTGGACTGGATGATTGCGTTCGACAGCGCATTAATGACGAAGCGCGGCGAGATACCCGCCAGTCCTTCATCCGGCACCTTTTGCTTCATCCGTTCTACGTCGGCGTGCGCGTAGCCTTCCACTTCTTCGTTCCCATACAGCCGCACTTTTTTGCTCAGCTCAAGATCCTTTTCCTCGCCTTCGTTGAGCCGGGTGAGGATCGCGAAGACTGCGGCAGCATGCAGCACATGCGGGTCGAGATGCACCTCGCGGAAAGCCGGCGCGGCGGAGGAAATCAGCTTTTTGTAAATCCGCGCTTCATCCTTGTAATTCAGCGTGTACGGCACCTGGATGATGACCATGCGATCCAGCAGCGCTTCATTCTCGCTCTCCTGCAGGAAGCGGCGGAACTCGGCGAGGTTGGTGTGCGCAAGGATGGTCTCGTCGAGATAGATCAACGGGAAGCGCGATACCTTCACATTCTTTTCCTGTGTCAGGGTCAGGAGCAGGTAGAGGAATTCGCGTTTGACCTTCAGGATCTCGATCATCTCCAGCATGCCGCGGCTGGCGGCATAAACGGCGCCCGACCATGACCATGCGCGCGGGTCGCCTTCATCTCCGTATTCCGCGACCTTCGACAGATCGACCGAACCGACCAGGTCGGCCAGGTCGGCCGTGGTTGGATCGTGCGGCGCGTAGGTGCCGATCCCGACCCGACCGGCCTCGGAGATGAAAATGCGCTCCACCGGCATCTTCATGAAATCGCCGTCGTACTGGGTTTCCAGGCGCGTGCGGCAGTGCGGGCATACCTCGCCGGTGATTTCCACTCCGTAGGTTTCGCGGAAAGTGGGGCGCAGCGAATGCGGCACCAGATGCAGCGGCGACTCATGCAC
>JBBWZW010000153.1:0-3905 GCA_039649305.1 Burkholderiales bacterium | reverse complement strand
ATCACCCCCAGCCCCGCCGCCACCAGCACCGACCCCGTCAACTGTTCCCGCGAACGAAACAGCAGCACCGTGAGGAACATGGTCACAAACACCTCCATCGAAGCTATCAACGCAACGCGCGAGATGGTGCTGCGGGTGAGCGCGGCAAAGTAGAGCAGTTGCCCGATCGAGCTCAACACAGCGGCCGCAAACAGCCATGAATTAAAGGTGGTGAAGGTGGCGCGCACCGCAGTGCGATAGCTGTCAACGAATTGCCCGGCAAGTACAAAGCAGACAGCGCCGACCACCGAACCGAACATGGTCCCGAAAGCGGCATCCGGCATCACATCCAGCCCCTGTTTGCGCGCCACATAACCGGTTGCGTACGCCAACGCCGAGATCGGGCCATAGAAGAATCCGAGATTGGCCATTGTCGCCATCCAGGACTGCGAAGACGTATCCGCCTTGCCCGCTTTGCTGGACGACATCGCCTGCCATATCAGGACACCGAAGCTCGCGAAGATCAGGAGCATGCCCACCGTCATCGATGAGCTGACCGGTTCCCCGAGCACGAGCACACCCAGCATGACGGAAAAGACCGGGTTGAGGCGCTTGACGGCCGATGCCCGTACCGCGCCCAAATGCTGAACCGACGCGTAAAGGAATACGCGTCCAATAAAGATCGTCAATATCCCGGCGCCGCCAAACCACGCAAGAGCCAGCGGATCGATCCGCGGCCAGCCTTGGGTCATCAGGACGTAGACCCAGGCGATGGCGGCAATGCCGGCCGTCATCAGGATCGAAAGAAAGGCGCCGTTTTCCTGGCCCTTGGGCCCGGTGCCACGCGAGATCGTCACGTTGGCTGTCGCAAAAAAACAAGTCGACAGAAATGCTAATAGCTCACCCATGGTGCTTGGTTTTCCCTCTATGATTATTAGTTCAGATAGGAATGATGCGGATAAGAGCACGCGCTCTTTTTGCGGGGAGGCGGCAGGAAAAACCCACCTCGCTAGCGGTAGGGTGGGCACCCCGTGCCCACGCGGTCCTCACTACGGTTCAGCGTCGGCACGGAGTGTCCACGCTACGGCCTTATGAAGCCTTTGCCACTGACGGCGGCGCACTGCCCTCGCCTTTCGGCAGCATGAAAACAAACAGGTTGGCGACGACGATGGTGCCGGCCAGGAAGTAGAAGGTCGACATCAGGCCGTATTGATCCGCAATCACTCCGCCGAGGATCGGCCCGATAGACGAGCCAACCGCCTGCATGCCGAAGAGCGCGCCGATACTTGTACCGCCCATGTTTTTCGGCGTCGCATCAAGCAGCCATGCCTGCAGCACGGGACGAACCGCATAAAGGAAGAAGCCAAGCACTGCGATGAACAGTACGAAGACATTGGTTTTGCCGGCAAACGCCATGGACGCGAGCACGATTGCGCTCATGGCCATGCTGGCCGAAATAATGCTGCGGCGTCCGATCTTATCCGACATGTGTCCGGCGATAGGTGCGGCAGCAAAGCCGGCCGCCTGCAACACGAACATGCAGGCGCCTACCCACACCGGCGAGTAACCCATTTCATAGGCCAGGAACACGGGCAGGAAAGTCAGCAGGGTCGTCTGTGTCATCGAACGGAACGAGGAGCTGACCGTCAGGAAGATCAGCGCCTTGTTTTTCACCAGCGAGCGCAGGCCTTTCGCATACTCCTGCGTACTCTGGCGATCGTCTTCGACAGGCGCCGCCTTTTTCTTCGAACCCAGCTTCAATGTGCCCATGTAAGCGAGGATCAGGAGCGCGATGACCACGCCAGGCACGACGTTCATGACCACGATTTCGCGCCAGGTGAAAGTCACCAGCAATGCGCCGACAACGAGGGGTGCAATTGCATCACCCGCATTGCCACCCATGCCGTGCAGCGACAGCACCAGTCCCTTGCGTTTCGGATAACGCTGCGCCAGCATCGGAATGGCTGTCGGATGCCAGAGGTTGTTGCCGATGCCAACCAGCGATACGCAGACCAGCAGCATCAGGTAACTATGCGTGAACCCCATCAGCAAATAGGGAAAGCCGATCCAGAACAGCGACAGCGCCATCAGCAATCCCTTCTTGCCGACGGTGTCGACCAGCATACCGCCAGGCACATTCGAAATCGCGCCGGCGACATACTGGCAGGTCATGATCAGGCCGATCTGGCTGAAGGACAGGCCGAGCTCTTTGCCGATCAACGGCATGAGCAGGTAGAAGGTGGCCGGATACCAGTGTGTGAGAGCGTGGCCTATGGTGATGATCCACACTTCTTTCAGCGATTTTTCCGGGGCGGCTTCCGGAGCAATTGCGGCGGCTGTCATGCGTTCTCCTTGTTGGTGTTTAGCAAGCGCTTTTCTTTGACACAGCTAAAACTTCCACTGTCATCCCCGCCTGCGCGGGGATGACAGTTTTGATGCTGTACCAGGCGCTCGAAACTTACTTCTTGCTGCGGACGATAACGTCGTCGTAAGCCTTGGTCCACTTTTCCATCTCGCCCAACATCACTGCCGGATCGATCATCTTGACCTTGATGCTTTTCAGCGGCGACTCGACGGTCGCGTTGGCCGGCACGTAATCGATGGAGGCCAGGATCTTCTGTGCCTCAGCCGACAACATGTAATCGTAGAAGAGCAATGCGGCGTTCGGACGCGGCGCCTTGCGCGCAATGCCGATGCCGTTGGCCCGACCGACAGCCGGTTCAAGGACGAACCAGTCTATCGGAGCACCTTTCTTCTTCGCTGCTTCCGGCATGTAGTTATAGACGGTCAACGCCAGTGGCACTTCGCCCGCACCGACCATGTTGTTCAGCAGGGAGTGCCCCTTGCGTACCGACATGCCGTTGGTCGCGACGATATCGCGGAACAGCTTCGTGCCCTTGGCTTCGCCCATGTCGGTCACGACCGCCGCATACCAGTCGAAGTCCTCGGTTTCGATACCAAGCTTGCCCTTCCATTTCGGATTCAGCAAATCCTCGTACGTCTTCGGCAGTTCTTCCTTCTTCACCAGGTTGGTGTTGTAGGCCTGGACGAACACGGTGAGCAGCGTGGCCACCCATTCGCGATGCGCCGGCACCATGCCGGGAAGCAGGTCCTTGAATCCCGGATTGTTCACCGGTTGCAGGACTTTCTCGATCTTCAGTGCCTCTAGCTCCGGGGCGCTGATGTGGATGGCATCAACTTCATGCCGCCGTCCCGAGTTCTCGGTCAGGGTGCGCTGCAAGACCTTGTCGCTTCCCGCCCGCCATACTTTGACCTTGATGCCGTATTTCTGCTCGAATGGTCCGATCACCGGTGCGATGTCTTTTTCGGCGATCGATGTGTATAGCGTCAGCGTGCCTTCCTTCTTCGCTGCGGCAAGCACCTTTTCGGCGCGATCGGCGCCGGTGTATGTCAGCAGCGAATAATCCTGCGCGATCGCGGGCAAACCAAAACCCAACATTGCGAGCGAAACGCATAACCGTTTCGTTGTTTTCATTATGTTCATGATTGTCTCCTTGGTATTTCTTCTTACCCGCGATGCGACAGCCCGGATTACGCCGGCTCGGACACCTTCTTCTGGAGGAATTCCGCCACGAGTTCGTGAGTCACCACCACGCCCGGCTTGTACTCGGGCGCGTTCTCGATCTGCTCCAGGTCGTTCAGGCCGAACTTTTCATAGATGCGGTTGATCGCCGAAATCAGGCGCACCGGACGATCCGGATCCGCATTGAAATGCTGGTGGATGGTATTGGGCGGAATGTAGATCACGTCGCCCGCTTCCCACTCATAGCGCTTGACCTCGTCCTGCGGCTTCCAGTGGTAGGTGTCGGTGATCTCGACATCGCAATCCTGGTGCAGGTCGTAGCCACGACCTTCCAGCACGTACACGCACTCTTCCGCCAGATGACGATGCTTGCCCGAACGGC
>JBBWZW010000148.1:0-4352 GCA_039649305.1 Burkholderiales bacterium | reverse complement strand
GCTGATTAAGGCGGAAGCGGCGAAGTGGGACAAAGTGATTAAGGATGGGGGGATTAAGCCGGAGTAAGCTGGTCCACAAGTATGAAGGAAGCGGCTTGAGGTTCGGTCCGGCAAAAAAATAGGGCGGTTCACGACCCGCCCTACCTGTTTTGCGCCACTAATTAATTCTGAACACGCTAACCGACTGCTCCAGTTTCGCTGCCAGTTCCTGCATCGATTGGGCCGCCGTAGCAGCCGCTTTCGTTCAGAGGTGAAATACCCTGTGAATCTTGACGCGTAGCGAAGCCTTTGAACGGGAATCCACACATAGTCTTGGAGGCCAGCCGTCGTGCAGTGATTGGCACTTGAAAATTACTGTGCTGGCGGCAATTGCCCGGGGCTCCGGGGTCAGCAAGCCGAGCTTTCGCGACGCCTGCAAGGGCGGCCAGTTCTGCATCCTGTCCGTTGAAAACCGGGCGACCTCAACGTGTCCTCCATCGACTGTGGCCTTGCGCGCCATCGGCCGTCGCCATCTCGATCATGAGATAACGACGGCCATTCCAATCACACGCCAGGTGTATCGAACGGTAACCTGCGCAGCCGCTTGCCGCTCAATTTGGCAAGCGCATTGGCATATGCCGGCGCAAGAGGTGGAAACCCGGGTTCACCCATTCCGGTAGGAGGATCGTTGGACGGCACGATATGCACGGACACTTGCGGCATATCAGGCATACGCGCAACGGTATAGTCGCCGAAGTTCTGCTGCTGCACCACGCCATCCTTCAAGGTGATCGCCGCGCCGGGGAGTGTGGTGCCCACCGCCATGAGCACCGCGCCCTCGACCTGCGCCTCGACCGATAGCGGATTCACCGCCCGATTGCAGTGAACACCGGCCGTTACCTTGTGCAGTTTCGGCACGCCCTTTTCAAGCGAGGCCTCTACTACATACGCCACCACGCTGTCGAAGGATTCATGCAGCGCAATGCCCCATGCACGCCCCTTGGGCAATTGCTTCTTGCCATAGCCGGATTTGGCGACTGCAAGGTCTAACGCAGCCAGATGACGCGGATGTTTTGCGCCGATCAGTTTCTTGCGATAAGCGACCGGATCGATGCCTGCGATCTGTGCTGCCTCATCGATCAGCGTTTCCATGACAAAGGCGGTATGGGTTGAACCGACCGAACGCCACCAAAGGACCGGCACATTGGCCTTCGCATGGTGCACGGATAGCTTCATCGGC
Source organism: Burkholderiales bacterium (assembly GCA_039649305.1). Taxonomy (GTDB): domain Bacteria; phylum Pseudomonadota; class Gammaproteobacteria; order Burkholderiales; family Burkholderiaceae_D; genus Noviherbaspirillum. The sequence continues at coordinate 3,133 of JBBWZW010000148.1, read as the reverse complement.
AAATCGTACGGCGCCCCCATGCCCTCGATCATCGTGGCGTCGACCCCATTCTTTACCATGAAGGCTTCGAACGGCGTTCCAGTGGTAATCGACTGCCCGACTATGGTGTGGCTCCATGCGAGTATGTTGCCCTTTTCGTCAAGGCCGATCTCCGCCCGGTGTACATGCGACGGCCGGTAGTAGCCGCCCCTGATGTCGTCTTCGCGACTCCAGATCAGCTTCACCGCTCCTTCCTTCCCTGCGGCACGGTAAGCCTTGGCTACGTTCACCGCCTCCACGATATAGTCGGACGTCGGCACCCCGCGGCGGCCAAAACCGCCACCCGCCATCATGGTATGCACCGTCACGCGCTCGGGCGCCAGGTTTGCAGTCTTCGCAATCGCTGCCTGGTCCACCGTCTGGAACTGCGTGCCGGCCCACACCGTGCAGGAATCGGCCTTGAGATCAACCACGCAATTGAGCGGCTCCATCGGCGCATGCGCGAGATAGGGAAACTCGTACTCGGCGGTTATCTTCCGCGGCGCCGTCGCGAGTTTCGACACATCGGCGTCGCGCGCGACCAGGCCGGGCTTCTTCGCCAGTTCTTTGTACTCCGCGATCTGTTGTTCACTGCTGACCTTGCCGAGGCCGCTGCTATCCCATTCGATCGCCAGTGCCTCGCGGCCCTGCTTCGCCGGCCAGTAGCCATCGGCGATCACTGCGACACCGATGCCGCCACCGTCGACCGGCACTTGCAGTACATCGATCACGCCCTTGATGGCTTTGGTCTTGCCGGCATCGACCTTGACCGCCTTCGCGCCAAATACCGGAGGATGCGCAACGACCGCGACCTTCATTCCCGGAACGCTATGGTCGATGCCGAACTGCTGCTTGCCGGAAGACTTCGCGCGTGCATCGAGCCGCGGCGTCGGTTTGCCGATGATGCGGAAATCTTTGGCGTCTTTCAACGCCACCTTCTCCGGCACCGGCTGCTTCATCGCGGCATCCGCCAATGCGCCATAGGTCACCTTCTGTCCCGCGGGACCGAGAACCATACCCTTCGCAGTCGTGCACTGCTCCGGGCGCACGTTCCATTGATCCGCAGCAGCCGCCACCAGCATGGCGCGGGCCCTGGCCCCGATCTCGCGGTACTGCATGTAGGAATTTTTGATCGCGGTCGATCCGCCCGTCATCTGCATGCCGAACAGCGGGTCCTTGTACAGATCGCCTGCGGGCGCCAGCACCGCGCGCACTTGCGACCAGTCAGCATCGAGCTCTTCGGCGATCAGCATCGGCATTCCGGTATGCACGCCCTGTCCGAACTCCAGCCGATTGACCGCAATGGTGACGGTGTTGTCCGGCGCGATACGCAGGAACGCATTCGGCGGATACACTTTTTTCTCGGCCTGGGCCAGCGCGAAGCGGCCAGCTCCCGGCACGAAGAAACCGAGCACCAGCCCGCCGCCGGCGGCACCGGCGGTTTTCAAAAACGTACGGCGAGTGAAGCCTTCCTGCGCCCCTGTTGGGGCATTCATCCATTCGATACGCATGGCAATTCCTTCAGGCGATTGTTTTGGCGGCCGTCTTGATGGCGGCGTGTATGCGTTGGTAAGTTCCGCAACGACAGATGTTGCCGCTCATCGCAGCGATGATGTCGGCGTCGGATGGATTCTTGTTCGTCCTCAATAGCGCGGTCGCGCTCATTACCTGGCCGCTCTGGCAATAGCCGCATTGCGGGACGTCATGCCTGACCCATGCGTCCTGCACCGCCTTGCCTACCTTGTCGTTTTCCATTGCCTCAATGGTGGTGATTTTCTGGCCTGCCGCTGCGGAAATTGGCGTAATGCAGGAGCGGATCGGCTGGCCATTCAGGTGGACGGTACAGGCACCGCACTGCGCCGCGCCGCAGCCGAATTTGGTGCCGGTCATGTTCAGGTTATCGCGCAGCGCCCATAGAATCGGCGTCGACGGATCGGCGTCCACCTCCATGTCGCGGCCATTGATGCTCAGTTTGGTCATGATTCGTTCCTTGGGTGGATGTAGATTGGCGGCAGATGATAGATGATTGCGTGCCACCGTGCATTCGGGTGGTCAGTCCACGCAGTTTACGAGCCGCCGCCGTCCGCATGAATACCTGATCTTCTTGATCTCTTGCCTAATCCTATTTTCCACCGATTGAGCCGACATCGCAGGCGTTACACTAATGCCTGCTGTATACCCCTTTCAGAGAGTGGAAATGAGGATGTCTAAAGTTGACGAAAACACAATAACGCGCCAGGACCGAATGGTCGAATTGATGGGCAAACTGGCACCTTCGGAAGGCTCCACACTGTCCGCGCTGGACAGCGTCAAGTTCATGCGCTCGAACCGATCGCTGCCGCGTATGCCTGTCTTGTATGAACCGGGCATCGTGGTGGTCTGCCAGGGAAGAAAGCGCGGATTCCTCGGCGACCAGGTTTACACCTACGACGCGCAACAGTTCCTGGTGCTCTCCGTTCCTCTACCATTTGAATGCGAAACGCACGGGAGCCCCGAGGAACCACTGCTGGCTGTGTCCATCAGCATCAACCTGCCGGTGGCAGCTGAGCTTGTGCTCGCACTCGATGAGTCGCCACACCAGGTACACGCCGCTCCGGTCGGCATTTGCTCCACGCCGCTGGACGACAAGCTAAGCGATGCGGTACTGCGTTTGATGGAGACACTGATATCGCCGGGCGACGCCAACATCCTTGGACCCGGCATCGTCCGCGAAATTTACTACCGCGTGCTGACGGGGCAACAGGGCCCTGCGTTGCGAGCGGCCCTCACGCATCAAAGTCACTTCGGAAAAATCGGCAAGGCAATACGCCGCATCCATGCCGACTACACCGGCGACCTCGACGTCGAAACGCTGGCGGAAGAGGCCGGCATGAGCGTGGCGGCCTTCCATGCAAACTTCAAGGCAGTCACTACGACGTCGCCGATGCAATACCTGAAAACCACGCGCTTGCATAAGGCGCGCCTTTTGATGGTGCAAGATGGACTGAATGCGGCGACTGCTGCAGTACGCGTGGGGTACGAAAGCTCGTCCCAGTTCAGTAGGGAATTCAAACGGTTCTTCGGCCGCACGCCAGTGGAAGAAGCGACGCAGATGAAGAATGCGTTGGTTCAGGTG
>JBBWZW010000114.1:0-15605 GCA_039649305.1 Burkholderiales bacterium | reverse complement strand
ATCTTTGCGTCGTTGTCGACAGAAGAAAACCTGATGCTGCCGCCGGCCACGTCGAAGAACGGGAAAGGCATGTCGGTCGAAGAAATCTACGACATGTTCCCGAACCTGAAGGAGCGGCGGGCGAGCCAGGGAACGCGCCTGTCGGGAGGAGAACAGCAGATGCTTGCGGTCGCGCGCATATTGCGCACCGGTTCCCGCTTGCTGCTGCTCGACGAAATTTCCGAGGGCCTGGCGCCGGTGATCGTACAGGCGCTGGCGCGCATGATCAAGACGCTCAAGGCCAAGGGCTACACCATCGTGATGGTGGAACAGAATTTCCGCTTCGCCGCGCCGCTGGCCGATCGGTTTTATGTAATGGAGCATGGACAGATCGTCGAGAGCTTCGCTGCATCCGAATTGGAATCAAAGATGCCGGTGCTGCACTCCTTGCTTGGGGTGTAGCCGGACTACTGGTAAAGGGATATCGGTGATGGGATCGAAACTTATTGCACTTGCGATGGCAGGCCTTAGCAGCGTCGCTTCCGCGCAAATCTCCGGCGACGTGGTGAAAATCGGATTCATCACAGATATGTCCGGCGTCTACACCGACCTCGATGGCGCAGGCGGCGCCGAAGCGATCAAGATGGCCATCGCGGATTTCGGCGGCAACGTCAACGGCAAGAAGATTGAGGTCCTCGTTACCGACCATCAGAACAAGGCGGATGTCGCCGCCAGCAAAGCGCGCGAATGGTTCGATCGCGAGGGCGTGGATATGCTGATTGGCGGCACCAATTCCGCGACCAGCCTGGCGATGGCGAAAGTCGCTGCGGAAAAGAAGAAGCCGTTCATAGCGATCGGGTCCGGCACGTCGAGGCTGACCAATGAAGAGTGCACGCCATACACCGTTCACTATGCGTACGATACGGTAGCGCTCGCTCGCGGTACGGGCGGCGCGGTGGTGAAGCAGGGTGGCAAGACCTGGTTTTTCCTGACCGCCGATTATGCGTTTGGGACTTCGCTGGAAAGGGACACCGCGGCGGTCGTGACTGCCAACGGCGGCAAGGTGTTGGGCAGCGTGAAACATCCACTCGGCGCATCGGATTTTTCTTCCTTCCTGCTACAGGCGCAATCATCAAAGGCGCAGATCCTCGGGCTGGCCAATGCCGGCGGCGACACCATCAACGCCATCAAAGCTGCCAATGAATTCGGCGTTACCAAGACCATGCGGCTGGCAGGACTGCTGATGTTCATCAACGACGTGCATGCACTCGGCTTGCCGTTGACGCAGGGGATGTACCAGACCGACAGTTGGTACTGGGATTTGAACGAGGACACCCGGGCGTGGGCCAAGCGCTATTTCGCGAAGATGAAGAAGCAGCCGTCGAGCCTGCAGGCCGCGGACAACTCTGCAACCACGCAGTACCTGAATGCGGTGAAGGCGATCGGTACCGACGATGGGGACAAGGTGATGGCGCAGCTGAAGAAGATGAAGATAAGCGACTTCTATACGAAAAACGGGATGGTGCGTCCGGACGGTCGCATGGTGCACGACATGTATCTGCTGGAAGTGAAAAAGCCTCAAGAGTCGAAGTACGCATGGGATTATTACAAGGTGGCGCAGACGATACCGGGTGATGAAATTTTTACGAAGAAGGCTGAGACGAAGTGTCCGCTTTGGAAGTGATATAGCTTATTGGTGGGTCGCCCACCCATCATTCCTCCCTCATGGAATTCTTCGGTATCCCCCTGCAAGCATTGATGAGCCAGCTACTGCTGGGCCTCGTCAACGGCTCCTTCTACGCCATCCTGTCGCTAGGGCTCGCTGTGATCTTCGGCTTGCTCAATGTGATCAACTTCGCGCATGGGGCGTTGTACATGATGGGTGCATTCCTGGCATGGATGGGGGCGAATTATTTTGAGATGAACTACTGGGTAATGCTGATCGCGGCACCAATAATCGTCGGCGCATTCGGGGTCGTGATCGAGCGCACCATGCTGCGCCGCTTGTATAACCTCGACCACCTGTATGGCCTGTTGCTCACCTTCGGTGTCACCCTGATGCTGGAGGGATTGTTCCGGTCCTTCTACGGCGTATCAGGACAGCCGTATTCGGTGCCGGAAGCCTTGTCGGGCGCCATCAACCTCGGCTTCATGATCCTGCCGAAATACCGTGCATGGGTGGTTCTGGCATCGCTCTCCGTGTGTCTTGTGACCTGGTACGTCATTGAAAAAACCAAGCTCGGCGCGTACCTGCGTGCAGGCACAGAAAACGCGAAGCTGGTCGAAGCGTTCGGCGTCAATGTGCCGCGCATGGTGACGCTCACCTATGGCTTCGGCGTGGCCCTTGCGGCGTTTGCAGGCGTGCTGGCGGCACCGGTGGTGCAGGTGTCACCGTTGATGGGATCGAACCTTATCATCACCGTCTTCGCTGTGGTGGTAATAGGCGGCATGGGATCCATACTCGGTGCGATCGTCACGGGACTGGGGCTGGGCGTGATCGAAGGACTGACGCGCGTGTTTTATCCCGAGTTGTCGGCGACCGTGGTGTTCATCGTGATGGCGATCGTGCTGATGCTGCGTCCTGCGGGTTTGTTCGGCAGGGTGAGGTAGGGCCATGGACAAGAGAATCGGCTACGCAATCGCGTTCATCATCGCGTTGGTTGCTCCCTTCATTGTGTATCCGGTATTCCTGATGAAGGCGCTGTGCTTTGCACTATTTGCGTCCGCCTTCAACCTTTTGCTTGGTTATACCGGCCTGCTGTCGTTCGGACATGCGGCATTCTTCGGTACCGCCGGATATATCGCGGGTTATGCGCTGCGCTCCTGGGGTGTGCCGTTCGAGCTGGGTATCGTACTGGGTATGGTGACCGGCGCGGTGTTGGGTGTAATCATCGGCGGCCTTGCGATCCGGCGGCTGGGGATTTATTTCGCGATGATCACGCTGGCGTTGGCGCAGATGATTTACTTCCTTTGCCTGCAGTTGCCTTTCACCGGTGGTGAGGATGGATTGCAGGGCGTGCCGCGTGGCAGATTGTTCGGCATCCTGGACCTGTCGAACGACATGACCATGTATTACGTGGTGTTAGCGATTTTTGTCGCCGGTTTCGCGATGATCGTGCGCGCGATCCATTCGCCGTTCGGCCAGGTGCTGCAGGCCATCAAGGAAAACGAAGCACGCGCGATTTCGCTAGGCTACGACGCCGACAGGTACAAACTGCTGGCGTTCGTCTTATCGGCGGCCTTGTCCGGACTGGCCGGCGCGACCAAAACCACAGTGCTCGGTTTCGAGACGCTGACTGATGTGCACTGGACCATGTCCGGTTCGGTGATCCTGATGACACTACTAGGTGGGCTGGGCACTGTTACCGGGCCAGTGGTCGGGGCATTCCTTATCGTGTCACTGGAGAACAAGCTGGGCGATCTGGGCAACTGGCTGGCAGCCGTGACTGGTATCGAGTGGTTCCGCACCATAGGTGAGTCGGTGACCATCGTCACCGGTCTCATCTTCATCGTCTGTGTGCTGGCCTTCAGGCGCGGCATTGTGGGCGAGCTGGCGGAACGCTTCCGCCGACGGCCGCCCCAGTCGAGTTCGCCGACCGTTTCCGCACCGGTGTCCGAGAAAGTCTAGAGCGCAGCGGCGTAGATCTTGCGCGCATCCGCCCGCGTAATTTCGCGCGGATTATTCACCAGCAGCCGCGTTTGCAACATCGCATCGTCGGCCAGGCGGTCGAGGTCAGATTCGGTAATGCCAACTTGGCTTAGACGGGTTTCGATGCCGACTCGCTGTGCCATGTGTTCCATTTCGGAGATCAATGCACGCGTACGCGCTTCGGCACTGCCGGTTGCTTTCGGAGCGACGATTTCCGCAAGCTCAGAGTAGAAACCAAATGCCTGCGGTGCATTGAAACGCATCACGTGCGGAAGTACCAGGGAATTCGACAGGCCATGCGGCACATGGAATATGCCGCCGATCGGATAGGCGAGGGCGTGTACCGCAGCGACCGGCGCATTGGCGAACGCCTGTCCGGCCAACATTGCGCCGAGCAACATAGCCTGTCGTACCCGTAGATTTGATCCGTCCTCGCAGGCAGCAACGAGGTTTCTCGAAAGCAAAGTCAGCGCTTGCCGGGCCAACATGTCGGACAGCAGATTCTTTTTGTGCTTCGAAGTGTACGCCTCGATCGCATGCACCATCGCATCAATGCCGGTTGCCGCTGTTACCTTGGCGGGTAATCCGACCGTTAACTCCGCGTCAAGGATCGCCAGATCGGCATATAGCTGGGGCGACACCACTCCCATCTTCGTCGTTGCGCCCGTCGTGACGATTGAGATAGGGGTAACCTCCGAGCCAGTCCCGGCCGTAGTGGGCACTTGCACTAACGGCAATCTCCCGCCTTTCACGTTGCCGATGCCGTACATGGATTTCAGATCCTGATCACTGTTTGCGAGAACCGAAATCAACTTGGCAACGTCCATCGAACTGCCGCCTCCCAGGCCGATCACCAGGTCGATTTCCTTGCTCCGGGCGTCGGCGACCGCCTTCAGGACGACCGCTTCCGGCGGATCGGCGATCACGTCGGAGAAGATGGTGACGGAGAGGTTGGCTTCCTTGAGGCTTGCGATGGGGCTGTCAACGAGGCCGGTTTTCAGGAATCCGGCGTCGGTCACGATTAGCGCGCGGCGTGCATTGGGGAAGCGTTGCGCTACCTGCGCTCCTAGCCTTTTCGCGGCGCCCAGTTCGCATACGACGTTCGGAACCGTGCTGAAGCCGAATGCACCGAAGGTTTGGGACGTGTCCATGTTGTCTCCTTGGTTTTTTCTCATTGTAGCAACTCAGTGGGAACGACGTATTGATACCTCCGCCCGTTCCATGTCGGCTTAAGTACTCGCAGGTAAAATAGCGGATTCGTCAATTGTTGCACCTCTTTCCCAACGAATAATGAAAATAAATATACGGTCGGGAGACCTAGACTATTTCCCTGCAGTAATTGGCTTTAACGAGATCGGCTGAGCATGACGGATATTCTGATCTTGTGCGCAGCCGCGTTTCTGGCGGGCTTGATTGACGCCGTGGTTGGGGGAGGGGGATTGATCCAGATTCCTGCATTGTTTGCGACATTGCCGAACGTGGCGCCGGCAACCTTGCTCGGCACCAGCAAGCTGGCCGGCGTCTGGGGTACAGGCGCAGCGGCAATTAGCTACGCGCGTCGCGTACGGGTGGAGTGGAATACGGCGGCGCCTGCAGCCGTGGCGGCTTTTGCGCTGTCTTTTCTCGGGGCCTACACCGTTACCAAGATTCCGCCGGACTTTATCCGCAAGCTCCTGCCCTTCGTACTGATCGCGGTCGCGCTTTATACGTTTAAAAAGAAGGACTTCGGCAGTATTCACGCGCCGCTTCACCAGGGATTTAAAGAAAAGGCTATTGCTATTGCAGTCGGTGCGAGTATCGGGTTTTATGACGGCTTCTTCGGCCCGGGGACTGGCAGCTTCCTGATGTTCCTGTTCGTGCGGTTCTTTGGGTTTGACTTCCTCGGGGCGTCAGCAGTCGCAAAGGTGGTCAATGTTGCCTGTAATACCGCTGCACTCCTATGGTTTGGATATAGCGGCCACCTGCTTTGGCAAATTGGGGCAGTGATGGCCGTCTGTAATGTCGTGGGCTCACTGTTTGGCAGCCGGCTTGCAATTCGAAATGGAAGTGCATTCGTGCGAAAGCTTTTTCTTGTGGTGGTATCGGCACTGATACTCAAAACCGGATACGACGCCTTCCTCAAATAAGCGATTGTTTCACGTGAAACAATTGGGAACTTCTAATCACATGGGGGCGATTGTTTCACGTGAAACAATCAAGCAGTAATCCCGAAGTAATCCACCGGATAGACACGGGAGGGTCGAAAAAGACCTTATAATCTTGCCTCCGGTGCGATAATTTTTCCAGATACACTTCCCACCGTCTCATTGAGGCGCACTATGCTTTTTCCTACCGAATTTGATGTCATTGTCGTCGGCGGCGGTCATGCCGGCACCGAAGCAGCGCTTGCGTCCGCCCGTATGGGGCAGAAGACGCTGCTGCTGAGCCATAATATTGAAACCCTGGGCCAAATGTCCTGCAATCCGTCGATCGGCGGAATAGGCAAAGGACATTTGGTAAAGGAAGTCGATGCAATGGGCGGCGCGATGGCGATCGCCACTGATGAGGCGGGCATCCAGTTCCGTATACTGAACTCCTCGAAAGGCCCGGCAGTACGCGCCACCCGCGCGCAGGCCGACCGCATTCTCTACAAGAAGGCAATCCGCGAACGCCTCGAAAACCAGCCGAATCTGTGGCTCTTCCAACAGGCGGTGGATGATTTAATGGTGGAGGGCGACCGTGTCGTCGGAGCTGTCACACAAGTAGGTATCCAATTCCGGGGCAGGGCGGTGGTCTTGACGGCCGGCACATTCCTCAACGGCAAGATTCACGTCGGCCTGAATAACTATTCGGCAGGTCGCGCTGGGGATCCGCCTGCAATCTCGTTGTCCGCACGATTGAAAGAGCTGAAATTGCCGCAGGGCAGGCTCAAGACCGGTACGCCGCCCCGGATTGACGGCAGATCCATCGATTTCTCTGTGATGGCCGAGCAGCCGGGCGATCTGGACCCGATTCCGGTGTTTTCCGTAATGGGTTCCGTGGATATGCACCCACGGCAACTGCCGTGCTGGGTCACCCACACCAACGAGCGTACGCATGACATCATCCGCGGCGGTCTCGATCGCAGCCCGATGTACACCGGCGTCATTGAAGGCGTCGGTCCGCGTTATTGCCCGTCGATCGAAGACAAGATCCATCGGTTCGCCGACAAGTCATCGCACCAGATTTTCCTGGAGCCTGAAGGACTGACGACCAACGAGTTTTACCCGAACGGGATTTCGACCAGCCTGCCTTTCGATGTGCAGCTGGAACTGGTGCACTCAATGCGCGGGCTGGAAAACGCGCACATTCTGCGCCCGGGCTACGCAATTGAATATGATTACTTCGACCCACGCGGTCTGAAAGCATCGCTTGAAACGAAGGCCATCCAGGGCCTGTTCTTTGCCGGCCAGATCAACGGCACGACCGGTTATGAGGAGGCTGCCGCCCAAGGCATGCTGGCCGGCCTGAATGCGGCATTGCTGACCCAGGGCCGCGAGTCCTGGACACCGCGTCGCGACGAAGCCTATCTCGGCGTGCTGGTCGACGACCTGATCACCAAGGGCGTACTGGAGCCGTACCGCATGTTTACCAGCCGCGCCGAATACCGCTTGAGCCTGCGCGAAGATAATGCCGACTTGCGGCTGACGGAAATCGGTCGCCAGCTCGGCTGCGTCGGCGACGCGCAGTGGGCGGTTTTCGAGAAGAAGCGGGAAGCCGTTGCACTTGAGATGGAACGCCTGAAGTCGACCTGGGTGAATCCCCGTCTGCTCGCGGAAGCAGAAGCTGAACGCGTTCTGGGTAAGGCGATTGAACGAGAGTATGCGCTCGCTGACTTGCTCCGTCGCCCCAACGTCAACTACGACAGCCTGATGACTCTGAAAGGACCGGAAGGCCAGGAGTTAGCCGGACCGGGCGTCGACGATGATGCAGTCAAGGAGCAGGTGGAAATCCAGGTGAAGTACGCCGGCTACATCGATCGCCAGGCGAAGGAGGTCGAGCGCCACGACCATTATGAAAACCTGAAGATGCCGGCCAGCTTCGATTACATGGAAGTGCGCGGACTGTCGGTGGAAGTGCGGCAGAAGCTCAACAAGCATCGTCCGGAAACGCTCGGCCAGGCATCGCGCATTTCAGGCGTCACTCCCGCGGCGATTTCGCTGCTGCTGGTGCATCTGAAAAAAGGCGGGTTCAAGGAGTTCGTCGCTGCTTCGGCCGCGGCCTGAAAGTCATCCGGATGAAAGCACTTGACCATGCGCCATTGAGGAACGTGCTCGCCGATGGAGCGCGCGCGTTGCGACTGGACCTCAGCGATACGCAGATCACGCAGTTGATGGACTATCTCGCGCTGCTGTCGAAGTGGAACGCAGTCTACAACCTGACCGCGGTACGCGATCCGGCGCAGATGGTGACGCAGCATTTGCTCGATTCACTGACAGTGGCGCCGGCCTTCGCCGATGCGCACAATGTATTGGACGTAGGTGCCGGTGGCGGCTTGCCCGGCATGGTGCTCGCGATTGCGCGCCCCGACATGCGAGTGTCGATGATCGACACTGTGCATAAGAAGACGGCGTTCCTGACGCAGGCGAAAGCAGAATTGGGATTGAAGAACGTCACGGTTCACACCATGCGCGTGGAACAACTGCAGGTCGCTGACAAGTACGACGTCATCACGTCGCGCGCTTTTGCCGAGCTTGCCGACTTCGTGAATTGGTCAGGTCATTTGCTCAGCGACGGCGGTCGTTTCATTGCCATGAAGGGCGTCATGCCTGGCGAAGAAATCGCGCGGCTGCCGGCGGGGTGGAAAGTGACCGAAGTCCGGCAGTTGCATGTGCCCGGACTGGATGCGGAGCGGCACCTGGTTTTCATCAAGCGCGTGGAAGACGACAGGAGACAATAACAAATGAGCGCATTGTTTCACTCGATCGGCATCACCGACGTATGGCAACTGATTGTCGCCACCATGGTATTCCTGATGTTGCCCGGCCCCGGCACCTTTTGCGTGCTGACCTGTACCGGCAAACACGGACTGCGCGGCGGATTCATGTCGCTGGCCGGACTGATCCTCGGCGACCTGGTGCTGATGTTCCTGGCCGCGATCGGCGTAGCCGCACTGTTGCAGGCAAACCCGATGCTGTTCAAGGGCATGCAGTATCTCGGCGCAGCCTATCTTGCTTATCTCGGCTTTAAACTGCTGACCGCCAAAGCGGAGCAGGGCGCTGCCGTGGTGCCGTTCTCGAACGCCGCCGATTTTCGTCGCGGCTTCCTGGTCACACTGATTAACCCGAAGGCGATCGTGTTTTACATGGCGTTCTTTCCGCTCTTCATCGACCCCGCCACGCATCAGGGCGCAGCGACCTTTATCACGATGGCCGCCGTCATTTGCAGTTGCACGCTGTTCTACGGCAGCCTTCTGGTCGTAGCGGGCAACGCGGCCGCCAAACGCCTGGCGCGTAATCGTCGGATCGCTACATTCGCATCACGCGCCGCCGGCGTATTCCTGATCGGCTTCGGCATCAAACTCACCACAAATTAAGTCACCCAACCAAGCACACATGGCCAAAATATTCTGCGTCGCCAACCAGAAAGGCGGCGTCGGTAAAACCACAACCGCAGTCAATCTCGCCGCCGGTCTCGCGCAACTCGACAAGCGTGTATTGCTGGTCGACCTCGACCCGCAAGGCAACGCGACCATGGGAGCCGGCATCAACAAGTCGGCTCTCGAGGCGTCGGTGTATGAAGTCCTGCTCGGAATGACCGATATCAAAGCCACGCGCAAGACGTCCGGGCCGGGCAGGTTCGACATCTTGCCGGCCAATCGCGAACTGGCCGGCGCCGAAGTCGAGATGGTCGAGCTCGACAACCGCGAAACGCGTTTGAAGGACGCGCTCGCCACCGTCGATGACGACTACGATTTCGTACTGATCGACTGCCCGCCCGCGTTGTCGATGCTGACGCTCAACGGCCTGTGCGCGGCCCATGGGGTGATCATCCCGATGCAATGCGAGTACTACGCGCTGGAAGGCCTGTCCGATCTGGTCAACACCATCAAGAAGGTGCATGCCAAGCTGAATCCGGAGCTGAAGGTCATCGGGCTCCTGCGCGTGATGTTCGATCCGCGCATGACATTGTCCCAGCAGGTGTCGGCCCAGCTCGAACAGCATTTCGGCGACAAGGTTTTCAAAACCATCATTCCGCGCAATGTGCGACTGGCCGAAGCACCGTCCTACGGCGTGCCCGGCGTCACCTTCGACCCGACGTCGAAAGGCGCGCAAGCGTATATCACCTTCGGCGCCGAAATGGTCGAGCGCATCCAATCAATGTAAAGCGGCGGGGAAATCATGGTCACCAAAAAATCCAAAGGACTCGGACGCGGACTCGATGCGCTGCTTGGCGGGTCGGGCGATATCATCGAGGCGGCACCGACGCCTGCCGGTGCTCCGACTGTATTGAATGTTATCCAGATGCAGGCGGGTAAATACCAGCCGCGTACGCGCATGGACGAGGGCGCGTTGAACGAACTCGCCGCGTCGATCAAGGCTCAGGGCCTGATGCAGCCGATCCTGGTGCGTCCGATCGACCACAATGGCGCGGACCGTTACGAAATCATCGCCGGCGAGCGTCGCTTCCGCGCCGCGCAAATGGCAGGACTCACCGAAGTGCCGGTGCTGGTCAAGGATGTAGACGACCAGGCCGCCGCGGCCATGGCGTTGATCGAAAACATCCAGCGCGAGGATCTTAACCCGCTGGAAGAAGCGCAGGGCATACACCGCCTGATCACCGATTTCGATTTCACTCACGAGCAGGCGGCCGGTGCGGTCGGTCGTTCGCGTAGCGCGGTATCCAATTTGCTGCGCCTGTTGAATCTTGCCAAGCCGGTGCAGACCATGCTGATGGCCGCCGACATCGACATGGGCCATGCCCGCGCACTGCTCGCGGTCGACGCCGCCACCCAGATCACGCTGGCCAATCAGATCGTCGCCAAGCGCATGTCGGTACGCGAAGCCGAAAAGCTGGTTGTCCGCACCACCAGCGAACAGGCCAACCCGACGAAGCCGCGTACAGCCAGGGAAAAGACGCGCGACATCGCCCGCCTCGAAGAAGAACTGTCGGACGCACTGGCTACCCAGGTGGCCATCAAGCTCGGCGCAAAAAACAAGGGGCAGCTCATCATCGACTTCGCCAATCTCGACGTGCTCGACGTAGTGATTGCCAAACTGAGGATGACGCCTTCGGATCAACAGGGATGACCATCCTGCTGCTGCCCGGCCTGTATAACTCTACCGAGGGGCACTGGCAGACCATATGGGAAAACCAGTTGCCGGATACGCGCCGTGTGCAACAACGCGATTGGGATCGCCCGGACCGCAACGAATGGGTTGCTACCCTCGACGCGGCCATCAAGGGTAGCGAAGGTCCCATCGTCCTGGCGGCGCACAGCCTCGGTTGCGCACTGACTGCCTGGTGGGCGACGATGCATCACGATGCGCCGCACGCCTCCAGGGTGACCGGTGCCTTGTTGGTCGCACCGCCTGACGTGGAACGCGCCGACTTCCCGGATTTCGTGCCGGGGTTCGCCCCGATGCCGCGCGCGGCGTTACCGTTTCCCAGCATTGTTGCCGCATCCTCCGATGACCCATGGTGTACACCGGCACGCGCTCAGTCGTGGGCGATCGGGTGGGGCGCACGGTTTTACGACATCGGCGCGCGCGGTCACATCAATGCAGCGAGCGGTATGGGTACCTGGCCACAAGGCCAGTCATGGCTCGCCCAACTGGCAGCCTGCCGAGTTTTTTGCTCAGGTTTTTCCGATATTTCCACACGGCTTTCCTGGTCATGCATCGAAGCAAATAATTGACTGGCCTTCTGGATAACCCTTGTAATCCCGGAGTTTCACAAGAACGAACCACAAAGAATTCAACGCGGCCCGTAGTGGGTGTCTCAGACTCCCCGGTTGCACGATCCTGGATAAGCAATGCTGCGCATCGTGCTCATGCAATTAATCACTACGGCCGTAGTCAGCGCTGTTGCCGGAATGCTGGGCGGGAAGCATGCATTGTTCTCGGCGCTTCTGGGTGGGCTGTGCTGCGTGGTGCCAAATGGATTGTTCGCATTGCGCCTGTTCGCCGATACGAAGAAACCTGGCGGCGCCAATCCGATGACGTTTTTCATCGGTGAATTTATCAAGATTGCATTGACGATCGCGCTGTTGGGCGCGGTCGCGTGGCTGTATCGCGATTTGAATTGGCTGGCGTTGATTGCCGCTTTCATCGTGGCGCTAAAAAGTTACATCCTCTTATTATTTAGGCACTGACATGGCAACTGAACTGGCTGAAGGCGCAGCACACGCTGCGGGGCATGCTCCAACTGCCTCCGAGTATATCGTCCACCACCTCGGACATCTCTCCACCCAACATCAAGACAAGATCGTCGATTTTTCGATCTGGAACCTCGACACCATTTTCTGGTCCGTCCTGGTGGGTGTGGTTGGCTGTTTCTTCATGTACATGGCCGCGCGCCGCGCCACGTCGGGCGTTCCCGGCCGCTTCCAGGCACTGGTCGAAATCGTGGTTGAAATGGTTGAAGACCAATCCAAAGCCATCGTCCACGGCGACCGCCGCTTCATCGCACCGCTGGCCCTGACAGTGTTTGTCTGGGTATTTTTGATGAACTCGCTGGACTTCCTCCCGGTCGACCTGTTTGCGCAGGCCTTTCACTATCTCGGTCTGAGTGACACCCTGCCCTATCACCGCGTCGTGCCTACCGCCGACCTCAACGCTCCGCTCGGCATGTCCCTCGGCGTGCTGGCTGTGGTGCTGTATTACAGCGTCAAGATCAAAGGCCTCGGCGGCTGGATCCACGAACTGTTCGCCGCACCCTTCGGCATCTGGATGGCGCCGTTCAACCTGCTGCTGAACTTGATCGAATACATCGCACGCACCGTGTCGCTCGGCATGCGACTCTGGGGCAACATGTACGCCGGTGAGTTGCTGTTCCTGTTGATCGCGTTGCTGGGTTCGATGGCCACCACCTTCGGTTTCATCGGCCACGTGATCGCCGGTTCGGCATGGGCGATCTTCCACATCCTGATCGTGTTGCTGCAGGCATTCATCTTCATGATGCTGACCATCGTGTATATCGGTCAGGCTCACGAGTCGCATTAATACCCGGCAGTAACGTAACGAATCGAAAGATAGTAGTAGCAGCAGTTTTATTTTTTGTTTTTACCATTTGTTTTAATCTTACTTTTTAAGGAACTCTCATGACTGACGTATCTTTTGTTGCTTTGGCTTGCGGTTTGATCATCGGTCTCGGCGCTATCGGCGCTTGCCTCGGTATCGCAATCATGGGCGGTAAATATCTGGAAGCGTCTGCTCGTCAACCTGAGCTGATGAATACTCTCCAAACCAAGATGTTCCTGCTGGCTGGCCTGATCGACGCGGCGTTCCTGATCGGCGTTGGTATCGCGATGTTGTTTGCATTCGCTAACCCGTTCGTAGCGGGGTAATTCGGCGTAGTGTCATGTCACTGACACTTAGTCGATTCTCATCTGCCGAACCTGAGGTTCGGCAATCGTTATTCTGAGAAGGAAAAACACCGTGAACATTAATGCAACTTTGTTTGCACAGTTCGTGGTCTTCTTCATCCTCGCCGGGTTCACGATGAAATTCGTGTGGCCGCCGTTGATGAAAGCGCTCGACGAGCGCGCCGAGAAGATCGCAGCTGGTTTGGCCGCCGCTGATCGCGGCAAAGCAGAGATGGCTGCTGCAGAAAAGCGTGCGCAGGCTGAACTGGCTACCGCTCGTGACGAAGGCCAGAAGCGCATCATGGACGCTGAAAAGCGTGCACAAGCGATTATCGAAGAAGCCAAGCGTACTGCATCTGAAGAAGGCGCGCGCATTGTCGCTGCCGCCAAAGCAGATGCAGACCAGCAAGTGACTCAAGCACGTGACCAGCTGCGCGGTCAGGTCGCGACCCTCGCGGTTCGTGGCGCCGAGCAGATCCTGAAGCGTGAGGTGAACGCAGCGGCACACGCCGACCTGCTGAACCAATTGAAGGCAGAGCTGTAATCATGGCAGAACTCGCAACGATCGCTCGTCCTTACGCAGAGGCCCTGTTCCGCGTTGCCAGATCCGGCAACCTGGGGGCATGGTCCAACCTCGTGTCGGAAATGGCGCAGGTGGCAAGTCATCCCGACGTCAAGGAATTTGCCATCAACCCGAAGGTCTCAGACCAACAGGCCACCGACACATTCCTGTCGCTGTTGAGGTCCGACGTCACGCCGGAAGCCCGCAACTTTGTCGGCATGCTGGCTGAAAACGGCCGCTTGACGCTGTTGCCCGAAATCGCCGAGCAGTTCCATGAGCTGAAGAATGCCCAGGAAGGTGCAGCCGATGCGGAAATCACGAGCGCGTTCGAGATATCAGACGCACAAGTGAAAGACCTGGTGGCGACGCTGGAAAAGAAATTCGGCCGCAAGCTCAATCCGTCGGTGACGGTGGATCCTTCGCTGATCGGCGGCGTACGCGTCGCCGTCGGCGATGAGGTGCTCGATACTTCGGTGCGCGCCAAACTGCAAAAGATGCATACAGCCTTGGCTTCGTGACTGGCGGCTTTGCCTCCACCTGATAAAGCTGCCAAGCAGAGAAACAATTTTAGGAGTTAACATGCAACTCAACCCGTCTGAAATCAGCGAACTGATCAAGAGCCGGATCCAAGGCCTTGGCGACACCGCTGAGATTCGCAATCAAGGCACGGTCATTTCCGTGACCGACGGCATCGTTCGCGTTCACGGTCTGTCCGACGCAATGCAAGGCGAAATGTTGGAATTCCCGGGCAACACGTTCGGCCTCGCGCTGAACCTCGAGCGCGACTCGGTCGGCGCCGTTATCCTGGGTGAATACGAACACATTTCCGAAGGCGACACCGTCAAGACGACCGGTCGCGTGCTGGAAGTGCCCATCGGCCCGGAACTGCGTGGCCGCGTGGTCAACGCACTCGGTGTACCGATCGACGGCAAAGGCCCGGTCAACGCCAAGCTGTCCGCCCCGATTGAAAAAATCGCTCCAGGCGTTATTGCCCGTCAATCCGTTTCGCAGCCGCTGCAAACCGGCCTCAAGGCGATTGACTCCATGGTGCCTATCGGCCGTGGCCAGCGTGAATTGATCATCGGCGACCGCCAGACCGGCAAGTCCGCCGTTGCGGTCGACACGATCATCAATCAAAAAGGCCAGGACGTGACATGTATCTATGTCGCAATCGGCCAAAAAGCATCGACGATCAAAAACATCGTCCGCGCGCTCGAGCAACACGGCGCGATGGAATACACGATCGTCGTAGCCGCTTCCGCTTCCGAATCCGCCGCAATGCAGTACATCTCGGCTTACTCCGGTTGCGCAATGGGCGAATACTTCCGTGATCGCGGCGAAGACGCACTGATCGTTTATGACGATCTCTCCAAGCAAGCTGTGGCATACCGTCAGGTATCCCTGCTGCTGCGCCGTCCACCGGGCCGTGAAGCGTACCCAGGCGACGTGTTCTACCTGCACAGCCGTCTGCTTGAGCGTGCCGCACGCGTGAACCCAGACTACGTCGAAGCCTTCACCAAGGGTGAAGTCAAAGGCAAGACCGGTTCGCTGACTGCACTGCCGATCATTGAAACGCAAGCAGGCGACGTTTCCGCATTCGTTCCGACCAACGTGATTTCGATTACCGACGGTCAGATCTTCCTGGAAACTTCGCTGTTCAACGCCGGTATCCGTCCTGCGATTAACGCCGGTATTTCCGTGTCGCGCGTCGGTGGCGCTGCCCAGACCAAAGTCATCAAGGGCCTGTCCGGCGGCATCCGTACCGACCTGGCGCAGTACCGTGAGCTGGCTGCGTTCGCGCAGTTCGCATCCGACCTCGACGAAGCAACCCGCAAACAGCTCGACCGCGGTGCACGCGTGACGGAACTGCT
>JBBWZW010000100.1:0-7404 GCA_039649305.1 Burkholderiales bacterium | reverse complement strand
GCTTAGGCACCGCGCAGGAATAAGTTGGTCAATTTTGCTGGCCGTAGCGGGCGCGTTGCTGCGTTGCTCGTCGTCGCCATAGCTCGCTATGGCTCCTCCTCACGCCGTGCACCGCATCCCGCGACGGCCGCCAAATTGCCCAACATATCCCTGCGCGGAGCCGTAGTGTCAGTTCACCTGCGTCAGCAGCGGCTTGCCGCTGTAGTGCGCTTCGGCGTTTTCCAGAAAGCGCACGACCGAGGCGTGGATCGCCTGCGGGGAAATGCCGCCGATGTGCGGTGTGAGGATCGCGTTTTCGAATTCCAGCAGCGGCGCGGGCGGTGTAGGCTCGTTCTCGTACACATCGAGCGCGGCTGCCCAGATGCTCTTGTTGCGCAAGGCATCGGCCACGGCGTTGGTATCGACCAGTGTGCCGCGAGCGACGTTCACAACGACGCCCTGAGGGCCCAATGCATCGAGCACTTCCTTATTGACGATGTGGTACGTCGCCTTGCCACCCGGCGCTGCGATGATCAGGAAGTCGCACCATGCCGCGAGGGACTGGATATCGTCGAACCAGCGAAAGCCTGTCTCGTCGCGGCGCGTGCGGCTGTGATAGCCGATCTCCATATCGAAGCCCGACGCGCGCTTGGCGATCTTCTTGCCGATGGCGCCCAGGCCAAAGATGCCCATCTTGCGGCCGGAGACGTGCGGTGGGCGCGGGATGTCATCGCGCCACAATCCGTGACGCACGCCGTTGTTGAGAAAGGGCACGCGGCGGATGGCGGCCAGCAGGATCGCCATAGCATGATCAGCCACCGCGTCGTCGTTGGTGCCGGCGGCATTGCACACCGGGATGCCGCGCGCGCGTGCGGCATCTACCGCCACGTTCTCGAAGCCCACACCTACGGTGCAGATCAGTTCGACCTTGGGCAGCTGGGCCAACTCTTCGGCCAGCAATCCGTTGGTGCCATTGGTGAGGACGACCCGGATGTCGGCGCCGCGCGCGGCGATCTGCGCCTGACCGTTGGAGCGGTCGGCGCCGAGTGCGGCATTAGGCGCATAGATCATCTCAAAGCGCTCGGAGACCAGGGCGCGGTGTTCTTCAGACAGGAAGACGAGGACGAGCAGCAGGGGCTTCATGTTGGAATCGTTAAGCTTCATAAATCTGGAGAGGTGCAATGTTCTGAAAAATGTGGGCCAGGGCCCGCGCAGGTATGAGTTGTTCATATGACGGCCAGACAACGTATTCCAGCGCTTGTACTCAGGCACCGCCGTCTGCACGATAGAGCCGAAGAGATGCATCGCAGTGCGTTGGGTGGGCACCCCGTGCCCACCCAACAAATTCAATGCGGCATTAGTCGACGCGTGCGCCGGACAACTTCACCAGCTTGCCCCACTTGTCGATCTCGCTGCCCAGTATCTGCTTGAACTCTTCCGGCGAATTGCCCACCGGTGTGGAGCCCTGGTCAGCCAGCGTCTTGCGCACGGCGGGGTCCAGCAGCACCTTGCGGATCGCCGCGTTAAGCTTGGTTACGATCGGCTGTGGCGTGCCGGCAGGCGCAAACACGCCGTTCCACAGTACGACTTCGTAACCGGGCAGCGCCTCGGACATCGCCGGCACGTTCGGCAGGCGCGTCGAACGGTTCCTGGTGGTGACACCCAACGGACGCAGCTTGCCGCTGTCGATGTACGACAGCACCTCGACCAGCGGCGAGAACACAGCCTGTATCTGACCAGCGAGGAGGTCGGTGTTGGCCGGCGCGCCGCCTTTGTAAGGCACGTGGACCATGTCGCCGCCCGCCAGGCTGTTGAACAGTGCGCCGGACAAGTGCTGGGACGTGCCGTTACCGGCGGATCCGAAGTTGATCGGCACTTTCTTCTGTTTTACCAGTTCGACGAACTCCTTGAGGTCCTTCGCCGGGACGTCGTTGTTGACCATCAGCACGTTCGGAATCAGGCTGACCTGCGAGACCGGAATCAGGTCCTTCTGCAGGTCGAAGCCCATGCTCTTGTACAGCGTGACGTTGGTCGCAACGGTGCTGGTGTGCATCAATAGCGTATAGCCATCCGCGGCCGCCCTGGCGACGTAGGCAGCGCCGATGTTGCCACCAGCGCCCGGCCTGTTGTCGACGATGACCTGCTGACCGAGCACGTCGCCGAGCTTCTGGGCCAGCAAGCGGGCGGTGTAGTCGGTGCTGCCGCCGGGAGCAAGGGGGACGACCAGCGTGACAGAGCGCTCCGGCCATTCGGCTGCATGGGAAGCGCCGAAGGTCGCGGCCAGCGCGACTGCAATGAGGGACCGCAGGAAGGTGGATCTTTTCATGATTTGTCTCCGTTATTCTTTATTGGATGAGATGGCGGCGCAGTTCACACTGCGCCGCGGGCGGTATTAGCGCTGACCGTCACCGATCTTGATTTCATCGGCGCGCAGTCCGCCGAGGCGCTCATGCACGCGACCACCAGTTGCCATGACGAGTGCATAGAGCAGCTCGTTCGGGCGCGGGCCGTCGATCGTTCCCACATCGATGGTGCTGAAGTGACTGCGCACGTAAGCGGCTTCGATGTGGTGCAACGGAATCTGGAGTCGTGTGCCCGCGCTGGCGACTACCTTTGCTGCCGGCACGATCGATTTGGACTTAGGCAGACGCTCGCGCATCGGATAACCACCGCCGATGTGCCAGATGGCGCCGTGCTCGAGTTCGCCATTCAGGCCAACGATCGCACCCTTGCCGTAGGCCTGGATCTTGTCGGCGCCGCCGAGGGCTTCGATCAGCTCGGGCACGAGGATCTTGGCCAATTCTGCAGTGGCTTCGACGAACGGGGTCAGATCTTCGACGTAGCGGCCGGCGTACGGATTCTCGATCACGACGGCGATACTGCCCATCAGGATCGGCTCGGTACGGGCGGGACCGCCTTCGTGGTAGACCGACTCAACGTTAAGCAGTTTTTTACGGATTTTGATCAGCGGCGACATGCGGGACTCCTAAGCAATTAATGGATTTGAAAACAGGGACTGGGATTTACGCTTCTGGCGGCGCTTCCCCAAACTGCACGCCTGCCCATTGCTCAAAGTGACGGATGGGATAGACGTTGTCTTGCTGGCCATCGCCCTGGGTGATGGCGAAAGCGAGGAACTGGCGTGCCGCCGGGCTCACGAGCATGGGAACACCCAGCTTCTCGGCCTCGTCGATACACATCTTGATGTCCTTGTGGAGCAACTCAGTCGTGAAGCGGACCGGGAAGCTGCGGTCCAGCACGCACTGAGGGATACGCTCCAGTGTGGCGAAGGAGCGGCCGCTCGAGACGTTCAGTACGTCGAGCATGGTCTTGGAATCCAGGCCGGCCTTCACCCCATAGACCAGGGCTTCGCAGCTCGCGACCATGCTGGTTGCATACAGCGTGTTGTTGATGATCTTCATAGTCTGGCCCAGGCTTGGATCGGCGCCCAGGTAGAAGATGTTTTTGCCGATGACACGCAGCAGCGGCTCGATTTCTTTATAAGTGTCTTCAGGACCGGCGGGCATCACAGCCAGCGTGCCCTTCTCGGCCGCCACTGTGCCACCGGAGACCGGCGCGCCGATCATGGAGATGTTGCGAGCCTTGAGCAGAGTCTCGATTTCCTTGGTGACCGACGGTCCCGTGGTGGAAAGGTCGACCACGATACGTACGGCGCTACCCTGGGCCACTTCAGCGGCCACATCGGCGACGATGCGCGGCATAGGCAGGCAGAGCAGGACTATCTCGACTTGCGAAGCGAGTTCCTTTGCGCCCGCGACTGGCTGAGCGCCCTTATCCACCAGGCGCTGCTGCATAGCCGGGTTACGGTCGTGGACCAGCAGTTCGTGGCCGGCGGCCAGCAGGCGCGTGCCGAAGTGCACACCGATGTTTCCGAGGCCAATGAGTCCGATTTTCATGATGAAGCGTTCCTAAGTTGGTGTTGGTGCCTGCCATGCGCATGTATGTCGCGGCATGTAAGCGTTCAACCAATATTAGGGGCGGCGCGAGTCCGCAGCAATTTCGGATTGTGGGGAAGGGTATAACCTTGTGTTAAGAGACCTATGCCAAAACCGGTTCGGATCGTACGTAGGCTATAAATGGTGGGGCACGCCCCAATCCACGCCAGTTAACTTTTTGACATGCCCTTAAGGATCTCGGCGAACTTGTCCGCATGTGTTTTGCGCGTATCGAACACGGACCGTACGATGCTGGGCGTGAGCAGGATCTCATCGGCCAGCGGCAACACCTGCAGATCAGGGTATTCGATCCCCTCGACGGTAAATTGGTCGACCATCGCGATGCCGGCACCCGAACGCACAAGGGAGCACGCCACATCGGTCTGGTGGATGTCGATGCGGGAGGACAGCGTCAGGTTGGCCTTACGGAAGGCGGCTGTCACTAACTGACCGAATGGAATGGATGGATGGTGGGCGATGAGTGGATAGCGTGCCAGGTCAGCAATGGAGACGGTGGCCTGCTGTGTGAGTTCGTGCCCGAGAGGGACCAGGCAAACCATGCGGCCTTCCATGAAGGGCTCCACCGTGAGGTTGGGATGTTCCACTGGCAGAACCGAAACGGCAATATCTACCTTGTTGCTGAGCACCTCCTGCGCCATGCTGTTGAGGAGCGTAGTGCGGTAATTGATGCGGATATTAGGGTAGCGTTGCGCGAACTTCGTGATCGCCTGCGGAATCAGGCTGCGTGAGAGGCAGGGGCTCGAGGAGATGTTGAGCGTGCCTGACGGGCCTTGCGCCAGTCCGCGTGCGAAGTCGTCCACGCGCAAGGCCTGCTGGTAAAACTCATCGACTTCGCGAAACAGCGCCTCGGCCTCTGGCGTGGGCACCAGCTTGCCCTTGATGCGGCTGAATAGTGAAATGCCTAACGTGAGTTCCGTATGCGAAATGATCCGGCTGACAGCCGGCTGCGAAGCGAAGAGAAGCTTGGCCGCGCCATTGATGGAGCCGGTGAGCATGACCGCCCGAAAAACTTCCATTTGGCGCAGGCTGAATTTCATCAGTTTTGCGCGAGATACCCCATCCTTCAGGGCGGGGAGGGATAGCGCGTCACGCGAAGCGTGACCTGCTCTCGCTTTGCCTTTGTCTGAGGCTATCCTTGTTAAATGAATATCCGTAGCCGTCGGCACGCTGCACGATGGTGCAATGTCGATGGCTGATTCCTTGCACGACCACCGGCCTTCAGACCGGGGGAGTTGACGTCTCGCTCACTTCCGGCAAAGTTTAGTGTTGTACAACCTCAGCGCAACTTTTGCGGCAAAGGCCGCCGGATTCTAGCATGCACCTGCACAGTGCCCTATCCTTCCATGGTCGGCGACGAGGTCGTGACAATATCGTCACCGGCGCCCTCCGTTCGATCGGGTGCCAGGCCCCGTTGCCAGTTCAGGCACCGCTCGAGGGCGACCTTTTCGTTGTCGTTAAGCCCTGCCCTGTCGTAGTGTTCACCGCGGAGATCAACAACCTTCCGGACTTTCTCGGCGATCGTCGCTGCCGCATCCTGGCGCGTCCCCATGCGACACACATCGGAAAAGGCATTCTCCAGCGTGCTTTCGCGGCCGCGTTCTCCGATGCAGCATGTGCTTGCTGGAGCCCTCCTGCGTCACCACGTCATAAAGCGCCGACAGACGATATAAATCGCGCGGCCCGGCCTCTCGGTGGACTAGTCCTGCTTTAATGAAAATGATTCTTAGGACGGGCTGCTATGAGTTCCAGGACATCGTTCATTCGCGTCGGTTTCAACAGATGAGCGTCAAAACCTGCCTCGCGTGCCTGTACTACGTCCCCATCGTTGCCGTACCCGGTCAACGCAATGATGTAGAGATCCTGCATGGTCTTGTCAGCCCTCAACTGCCGCGCAACTTCATACCCGTTGGCGTCGGGCAGCCCGATATCCAGCACGACTACCTCAGGTTCGAACGACTTGATCAACTGTAACCCGCTCGAACCGTCAAACGCTGAGGCCACATCGTGTCCGGCTATTTCCAGCAACATCGTAAGTGTCCGATTGGCGTCGTGGTTATCGTCGATAACTACAACACGACGGCCTGTGAGCGGCATTTTGATGCTTCGCTTCTGCGAAGAATCTGGTTCCGAAGCCTGTACCTCGGCGAGTGGCAAGCGCACTGTAAAAGTGGCACCCATGCCTACACTGGACGCCATGACTTCGCCTTCATGCATTTCCGTGATCCGCTTGACCAGCGTTAAGCCTATCCCCAAACCGCCATCCGAGCGTGCCAGTGAGCGGGGCAACTGGGTAAACAGGTCAAAAATCGAACCCAACATTTCTTTTGGAATTCCAGAGCCAGTGTCGCGTACGGTGACTGCGACAAACTCGCCCTCAAGTTGGGCTCCGACGCTCACATTGCCGCCATCAGGCGTGTACTTTGCTGCATTGTGAAGCAGGTTTCCAAAGACCTGGGCGAGCCTCGACGCATCGGCATTTACCTTCACATGGCGACTTGGAAGCGAGACAGCAAGCGAGTGTCCACGGAGGTCGATTAGTGGACGCGACAGTTCTACTGCCTGTTCGATCACTTCTGAAAGCGATATGACGCTCCGATTGAGATGAATCTGTCCCTGCGTGATGCGGCCCACGTCCAACAGATCGTCGACAAGCCGGGTCATATGGCCAACCTGGCGGTCTAAAATTGCAGCGGCTGGGCTTATTGGCGAGTCGGGCGGGGTAAGGGTACGAATAATCTCGGTAGCGGTGCTAATCGGAGCGAGCGGGTTACGCAATTCATGACCGAGCATGGCTAGAAACTCGTCCCTTGCCCGTAACGCGTTGTTGAGTTCCGCGGTGCGGCCGGCTACCCGCGATTCCAACTCCATATTGAGCTGATGCAGATTTTCCTTGGCTATCTTCAACGATGAGCTTTCAAGGAGCTCCCAGTTCTCTTTGCGGCGCGTCAATGCAAACTGATGATGGCAACACACATCAATGACGTCTTGCGCAGAGCATTTGTCCATGCAATATGTGCACAATGCTACGAGGTTGTACCGGCGGAACGCATGGTTAACCTGGTTTTCGTACTCCATAAAGTCATTCCACCCCGATCGTTCAACCCAGAACGTATCGCCAGTCAGACGCAACCCGGAAAACCCTTTGGCCTTGGATTCGGCTTCCCTGTCCACCCATCCCTGCAATACCTCATCTGCAGAAAAGGTTTGTCCTGGCAAGTACCAGTCCCTGATGGATAGAATTTGCATCTGCCCTGAGGACAAATATCGCTTGAAATCCGGTACCGCGCTCACCATCAACTCTTCCGCGACGTCCGCCTCAAGGCGCTCGGACGTGACCCACAGACATGATTCGTTTGCCTTCAGACCTGCTTCAAAGTACGGGACTAAAGTCTCCGCCAAATCCTCTTTTGTCCGGTAGAACTGGCAAAAATGTGTGCCCCAGGATATT
>JBBWZW010000094.1:0-39105 GCA_039649305.1 Burkholderiales bacterium | reverse complement strand
TAGCAGTACCCTGCCCATCAGAAAGCGTTGGGAGAATTCTTCCGCGCCCGTCTTCGTTTGGGGAGCTGATCGTCCATCAGGGTCAGGCCACTTTCATCCTGGCCGCTATCGAGCAAGTCGACTAACCGCTGGAACTCGCCGTTCGCCGGCGCCGCGCGCGATTAAGGTCCTCGCCCATAAGAAAGCCGACCTGCAGGTCGGCTTTTCTTATTTCCCTGCCCGATTCACCTCTGCGGCTGCAGCATCTGCTGCTGTTGCGGCCCCTGCGCCGTGGCCTGTTGTTCGGCCACATAGATTTCAACACGACGATTGCGCGAACGGTTGGCTTCGGAATCGTTGGATGCGATCGGTTCGCGTGAACCGCGGCCGTCGATGTTGAAGCGGTTCGATGCGACGCCCCTCGAAGCGAGGTAATCACGTGTCTGCGAAGCGCGGTTGATCGAGAGCGGATTGTTGACCGCGTCGTTGCCGGTGCTATCGGTATGGCCGACGATCGTGACCCGGGTGTAGGGATTCTCAACCAGACTGGAGGCAAACTTGTCGAGCACCGGGCGGAAATTCGACTTGATGTCGGAGCGGTTGGTGTCAAAAGAAATATCGGACGGGATGTCGAGCTTGAGCCGGTTGTCCGCAGTCTGCGTTACTTGCACGCCAGTGCCCTGTGTAGCCTGTTCCATTTGCCGCTTCTGCTGTTCCATCCTGCTGCTCCAGATGTTGCCAATGACAGCGCCGGCCGCACCACCGACGGCAGCACCGGTCGCGGCACGGCGTCCACCGCCACCGCCAGTCGCGGCTCCGAGCACGGCACCGATACCGGCGCCAACACCTGCGCCCTGCGCGGTGCCGCGCTGAACCGGACTCATGTCTGCACACCCGGCGAGCACCAGCAGGCCGAGTGTTGTTGCGGTAAGTTGTTTTTTATTTAGCATCATACGTTTCCCCTTTGCGTGAATTAACCAAAGGTTCGACACAGATGGGGAAGTGTAAGTTCGACAAGTTACATCTTGTAAAACTTGATCAAGACGGCCGTTTGCGCGCCCTCATTTTTTTGAACACCAGCGTCCCGACCGCGCCGGCCACAACCGCGAGCAACAGCCCGCGGATGACTGGCTTGGGCAAAGACAGCTTCCGCAACGCGGATATGCCGGTGACGACAAGCGGCAATATCGTAGGCAGGTGATCGCCCACCATATTCACAACGTTCCCATTCCTGAAAGCGGCGAGTACGGTCGAAGCGGCATGTTCGATCGCACCTTTCACCAACAAATCCGGACGCATGCCGGCATATGCATCATTCTTTGCCTGGACCACCAGCGCGCGATAGGCCGTACCTTCCGCAATCAATTGTTTCTTGCGTTGCTCGATGTCGTTATGCATTCCGTCCCTTTTCAAAGCAATGCGTCGCGGTCGTTACGCAATTCGTTCAGCGTGGCGGCCATCGACAGCTTGTTGCGGTCGACCATCGATTTCGCATAAAGGAAGATGCCGACCGCGGCCGCGGTGAACAATGCGGCGATGAGCAATAGAATTTTCCATCCCCAGCTATCCCACGCGAGGACTACGACCAACCCGGTCCAGAAGGCCACGGCAAACCAGACCGCGACGACGCCTAATGCGGAAACAAGCATGAGCCTGGCGACGTTGGTTCGAATTTCGCCAAGCTCAAGTGCTGCGAGTTCGATTCGGCTTACCAGCAAACCGAAGGAGTTTTTCGCAATTCCTGCCAGGCCGGCAATCAGGCCGGGACTTTCATCAGTTTGCCGATGTTCCATGGCGCCAGTCTATTTCCGCGCGAGCAGCATGCCAACGAGCACGCCGACACCGGTTGAAATTGCCACCGCTTGCCAGGGGTTCTTTTGCACGTATTCGTCAGCGGTATGCACCACTTCCTTGCCCGTTTCCATCGCGGCAGCTTGCACTTCCTGCGCTTTTTCCATTGCGGCATCGAGCAGTAACAAACCCCGTTGACGGAGCTCATCCGCTCTTTCGCCGGTGCTCGAGGTCGCTTCGCGGAACAGGTCTTGCGCATCTTTGACGAGGGTTTTCATGTCGCTTCTTACAGTTTTGATGTTGGATTCCAGCATGTCGATACTCCTACTTTTTGTTAACAAACACACATCCCTTTCTTGAAAGGCGCGGAAATTTTCCCGGGCCGGAACCGCGTAATCGGACGTAATTACGACGGTTCCAAATTAACATTGGTAATTTAACAGATGTAAAGCTTGCTGTTTTGACTTGACCGGACTTCGCATGCGACGAAGACCCGCCGCAATTCAGCATACACCGAAGAAATAAAAAAAGCGGCCCGCAGGCCGCTCAGATCCTTGTGCTGCTATCACCAGCCAGCGCTCAACCTGTTTGTTACTTGGATGGCGTTGTCGTTGCGTCGCTCGAGCCGCTCGCGCCAGGAGTGGTTTCCTTGTGCGCGTTCTTGTCTTTCTTTGCTTTTTTGGTTTTCTTTTTCTCCTCGCCACTAGCACCGCTGGTCGATTCGGTTCCCGATGCGCCCGAAGTGGCCGACGATTTTTTGTCGGAGCTTGCGCCGGAAGTGCCGCCTGTGGACGACGCGCCCGATGTGCTGTCTTTTTCGGAAGCACCTGAGCTTGCGCCAGGGCTGCTTGTGCCTGACGCGCCAGAGCTGCTTGTGCCCGATGCACCGGATGCGCCGCCCATGCTGCCTTTATCCGACGAACTCGGGCTGGCGCTCGGACTGGAGGATGAACCGGCGGAAGTGCCGGCTGTACCCGATGCACCCGATGACGTAGCGTCACTGCTGCTTGGGGTAGATCCCGATGAACCGGTCGGGCTGCCTGCCTGCGCTGTCGGGCTCGATGCGCTGCCGCTGGTCTTTGAATCGGCGCCTGCGCTCAGACCCGTGCCTTGCGCCAGTGCAACCGAAGACACCGACGCAATCAGTACAAACGACAAAGATTGAAGTGTGGATTTCACCGTCATGAGTAGCTCCTTAAGTTAAAAAATAAGCATCGTCGATGCAGCAGCTTGGATGCAGTGCCTCCGACCTCGTTCAGCAGTTCTTTCAAAGCGCGCGGCCAATATCCTTAATTTTTTTATAACTCTTTGAATCAAAACGAATTTTGACAATGTAAGAATGTGTAACGCAGCTCCCGCCAGAGGGGTGCGTCGGTCGAATTTGCGTAATGCCGCGTAGGGAAGTGTGATGGAAGGCAAGCGGACCAGGGCTCGCCTGCCCAATTTGGGAATTTATTGATCCATCTGGGGCTGCGCGACGGTGCGTAGCTGGAATCGGCCATCGTTGTTGAACAGCCACGTTTCCGATATTTCGAGACGGCCGTTGCGCAGCAGATGCGGCATCGGCTTAGGGAACGGCGCCGACGTCTTCAGGCTTGCGAGCGCTATCGACTCGGTCTGTTTGTCGCGATTGGAGCGCATGATTTCACTGCGCACCAGGTGGCCCCGACTGTCGACGATGTACTTCACAACTATGACCGAGCGCAGGAGCGCCTGCGGACGGCCCTCGTAGACTTTGGTTGAATTGGACTGCGAGATCCGCTGCGCCAGGTCACGTTTGTAACCTTCAAACGTGGAAGCAGTCGAAGTGGCATCGGGAGTAGTTTCCACCTTCTCCACCCGCGTAGGCGCCACTGCGGGCGGCGTTGATGCTGCAACGCCTGCATCGTTCTCGCGATTGGAGGGATCTGTGCCGCAGCCCACGAGGACACTCGCGGCCAGAAAAATCGTGATTCTGCTTCTCATAAAAGTGAGATGACACCGAAGAAAGTTAACCAGCACCACTGGACCACACCTTGCGGATAATCAGATGCTCCCGCGCGACACCGCTTGCATATTGACACGCTTTACCTACTCTTCAAATACGCGAATAGCAACATAAGGACCCACGCATGTGAAAACAATGGTGCGCTTGTTCTGCTTGTGGCTGACGCTGCTGTCAGTGCCGTTTGCGTCCGCTCAAGCCATACATGACGAAAGCCATCACACCGAAGTGACGGTCAAACGGTTGAAGAAAAATGAGCAGCCTATGTTTGAAGTAAACGCCACTGGCTTTGTGCGAGCCGGGCAACAACAAGCATGGCGGGTGCTTACCGACTATGAACGGCTGCAAGAGTTTGTGCCGGACCTGCAGTCCTCGATCCTGATTTCACGCAACGGGGCGGAAGCGATCGTTGAGCAACACAGCGAGGCCGGCTTCCTGTTTCTTTCGCAAACGATACATATGGTGGTGCGCGTGACGGAGCAGCCGCATTCCATCATCGACGTCGCGCTGATTTCCGGCGACATGCGCAACTACACCGCGCGCTGGGAGCTTGTCCCGACGACACGGGACGGCATCGAAGGTACACACATTGTTTTCTCAGGAACGATGGAGCCGGATTTCTTCGTGCCACCGCTGGTCGGCAGCGCGATCATCCAGGTGAATGTCAGGCGGATGGTGAATGCGGTGCTTACGGAGATTAACAAACGGGGCGCGGGGAATTGATGGTTGGCATGCCTACGCTCCTTCCCCTTCAACGGGAAGGCCGGGATGGGGGCGCCCGGCTGAGGGATGCGTTTCTTATCGATCTAACGAAACCCATCCCCACCCTGGCCCTCCCCTTGAAGGGGAAGGAACATATCGTCTCTCGAGCGATGAATGCTTCAGTCAAAACCCCCGCGCGTTCTGAATTGCTCGGTCGCCGCCACCAATGCCTCGGCAATGCCGGGCTCGAGTCCCGCATGGCCCGCATCCGGAATGATGTGGAACTTCGCTTCCGGCCATGCCTGGTGCAAACGGTATGCCGACAATGGCGGGCATACCACGTCATAGCGGCCTTGCACAATGACGGCCGGAAGATGACGGATCCGGTCGACGTTGCGGATCAGCTGGTCGTCGCTGAAGAAGCCGTCATGCAGGAAATAATGCGCCTCCAGCCTGCCGATCCCGAGACTCACGGTGTCGGTGCTGAAGTCGTCGATCGCTTGCGGATCGGGACGCAGGAACAGGCAGCTGCCTTCATAGCGGCTCCAGTCGTGCGCCGCCTTGGTGTAGACCGCCGGATCGTCGCAGAACAGGCGCTTCTGATATGCGCGCAACAAGTCACCGCGCTCCTCTTCCGGTATCGATTCAACAAACCGCGCATGCACTTCCGGGAAGAACCAGCGGATGCCATTGAGGAACCAGTCGACCTCCTCGCGTGTACACAGGAATATCCCGCGTAGAACGAAGCCGAGGCAACACTGCGGATGCGCTTCACCATAAGCCAGCGCCAGCGTCGAACCCCAGGAGCCGCCGAATACCAGCCAGCGTTCGATGCCGAGCATGTGCCGGATGCGTTCGATGTCGCTGATCAGCAATTGCGTGGTGTTATTGCGGTATTCGCCGAGAGGCGTCGACTTGCCGGCGCCACGCTGGTCGAACAATACGATGCGGTAATGCGTCGGATCGAAGAAGCGCCGATGTTTGGGCGACAGCCCACCGCCCGGCCCGCCATGCAGGAACAATACCGGCACTCCGTTGGGATTGCCGCACTCCTCCCAATACAGCGTATGCAGTTCATCGACCGGCAGCATGCCTGTGCGGTACGGTTCGATCGGTGGAAACAGCGACGGTTCATTGGATGAATTGAGGATCATGGCGGCGGCCTTCATGATGGGTGTCAATTCATTTTATTCCGAAATGCTGCCAGGCACATCCACCCCGGATAGCCAGTCGAAAATGGCCGGCCAAAGATGCTCATGCGCGCCGGTGCCGACCAACACACCGACATGCTGTAGCGCGACGCCGATGTCGCCGCCATACATGAGTAATTTTTTGTTCGCGCCTGCGGCCGCCTCATGGAAGCGGATGACCGACTTGGACGGAATGATGGTACTTCGCGGATCGGCCACGCTGAGCAGCGGCACATCGAGATTGTGCGGGCCAATCTGGCG
Source organism: Burkholderiales bacterium (assembly GCA_039649305.1). GTDB lineage: Bacteria > Pseudomonadota > Gammaproteobacteria > Burkholderiales > Burkholderiaceae_D > Noviherbaspirillum. The sequence continues at coordinate 33,198 of JBBWZW010000094.1, read as the reverse complement.
ACCTGCGACGCAGAGGGTGCCTTGCATCAGGCAATCATTGCGGTACAGCAGTTCGACGACTTCCGTGAACAGTTGCCCCGGCAGCGGAAATTCATCATGCGTCCAACGCTCCACCCGCATGTGGGTGGCGAACGCCTCGCGGTTCGATGCGCAGACGCATAAATCCGCCAGCCGCTCCCAGTAAAATTCGGACGGCGCCGCGGCGAGGCAGGCAATGTTGAGGAACGACCCGGGCACATAACCGAAACTCTCTGCGATGGAGCTCACTTCGCGCGTAGCCGCAACCAGGTCGCCCAGTTTGCCGTCAGCCTTCGGGAAGTGCAGTGGCGCCTCCAGCAAAACCAGCCCGCGTACACGCTCAGGGTACAGGCAGGAAAAGATGGTTGCCAACGTGCCGCCCAGCGAATGGCCGGCAAGCATCACTTTCCGTTGTCGGCAGTCCGCCTCGATCTCATCGACACATTTCCCGAGAAGCCGGCCGGCAAAATCTGTCAGCCCGAAGTTGTGCGCCGATTGGTCTTCTTTTGCCGGTAGCCATTCGGCCATATAGACCCGGAAGCCAAGCTCCAGGAAACGCCTGACGACGCTGACCCGCGGCTCCAGGTCCCAGATGTACGCCCGCTTGATCGGCGCCGGCACGATCAGCGTGGCGGGTCCTTGGTGCGATTCATCGGCGTAGCACCGCAATCGCAAGCCGGCTTCTTCATGCAGGATCCGGTACGGGGCTTCCTTCGGCGCAAATCCGGCCAGGTCGAGCATCACTCCTTGCCGCAGGCGATCGCGATCCATCTGCTGGAATGCCAGCTTTGCCGCGTGGACGTAGTTCCACTCTCCGGTTTCCATGTCGCCTCCTTATTGTTCCTGTTTGAGTCGGCGTCGATGGACAGGTTCGGGGATTGTTGCAAAGGCACTAGCCAGAAAAAGAAATCTCCTGTAGACTTCGCGTCCTTCAGATGTGGTGACACACAGCTGATCAGATTTAAGGAGTGGTAGTTCAGTTGGTTAGAATACCGGCCTGTCACGCCGGGGGTCGCGGGTTCGAGCCCCGTCCGCTCCGCCAGAAATGAGAAAGACGAACCGAAAGGTTCGTCTTTTTTTTTCACTTTTTAGTCCAGGGGTGATCGCTCCGCGATTACCCCTCCATTCTCACCACCCTCAGTGCGCCGGCACTTCCCCGCCCAACGCCTGCACCAGGTCGCCCATCAGCTTGCTGAGCTCGCCCGTCATCAACGCGAAATCCGTATCGAACCGCTCGTCATCATTCTGCGTCATGCCGTCGCTGTTTTCCTTCAGCACATCCAGCGCCGTCACCTTTTTTACCGTCAGCGATTCAGTCAGCACAAACGAAACACGATCCGACCAGGTCATCGCCAGCCGCGTGCATTGCTTGCCCGCCGCAATGTGGCGGCGTACGTCATCCGCTTCGAGCGTGTGCCGCACGTAGCGCACCGTGGCCTTGCCTTCGGTGGTGGCGCGTAGCTCGGTATCCTGGTCGACGGTAAAACCGCTAGGCGCCTCATCCGCGACGAGCCAGTCGGTCATCGCGCCAACCGGGGACAGTTGCACGCGCAGGGTCCCGATGGGAAGCTGGTCCATCGATTTCAGCAGCGCCTTGAATACTTCATCGGCTTTGGTCGGGCTGGAAGCATCGACTACCAGCCAGTTATTGACCGGGTCGATCCATACCGAGGTGTTGCGGCGAATGCTGAATGCGCGCGGCAGCAGTTCGTCGGTGACCTGTTCCTTCAGTTCCTTCATCTGTTTGCGGCCGGGCTTGAAGCCCTGCTGCTCTTCCAGTTCGGAGGCGCGCGCCTTGCTCACCTGGTTGATCACGGTGGACGGCAGCAGTTTTCTTTCGGTGCCGAGCTGCAGCAGTATTTGCCGGTTGACGGTGTGCACCAGCATGCCGTTGTCGCGCGGCGAAATCCAGCCTTCGGTTTGCATGTCGAGGCTGCTGCATGCTGCGAACGCGTGTTTGGAGAGCGCCTCTTCAAGTTGTTCGGATGTCATCGCCCATGGGGCGGAGAGTCGGTAGATCTGGAGGTTCTTGAACCACATGTGGAAGCCCGCGCAAAAAAAGAGGGGCCATTCTACCTGTTGGCCGATGGGAAAGTCAGTCGTCGATTTGCGACACCAACGTCGTTTCGGCACCTAAGGCACCGAACAGGCCAAGCTGGTTCTCTTCTTCCTCGCTCGAAAGACGCACACCTGCGCCGAGCAGGCGTACCGGTTTGTTCCCGCGCTGGAATCCGGTCTCCAGTAATTTTCTGTAAACCGCGGGGTCGATGCCGCTGCCGACGGACTCCACGGTAGTGCGGCGAAAATCCGCAAAACGGATTTTGACGAAGAGCTTGTGCAGTTGCCGCTCCGCCTTCGCGCGGCGTATGCGCTCCATCAGCCTTTCGATCAAGGCAGGCAATTCACGCTGGCATGCATCGAGGTCGGGCAAATCAACAATGTAGGTCTCTTCCACGCTGATCGATTTGCGTTCCCGCGACGGGCTCACCTGGCGCCGGTCGTTGCCGCGGGCTAGTCCGTACAGGCTCTCGCCGAATTTTCCGAAGTGGTGCTGGAGGTCGGCCATCGACCAGGCCCGCAAGTCGGTGCAGTTATTCACGCCCAGGCGATTCAGTTTTGCAGCAGTGACCTTGCCAACGCCGAACAGTTTTTTAACCGGCAGTGTCGCAACGAATGCATCGACTTCGTGCGGCCGGATGACGAACATGCCATCGGGTTTGTTCCAGTCGCTTGCAATCTTGGCGAGGAATTTGTTTGGCGCGACGCCGGCCGATGCGGTGATACCGACGGTTTCCGCGATGCGCGCTCGTATGTCTTGCGCAATCAGGGTGGCGCTGCCCTGGAAGTGCGAGGACTCGGTCACGTCGAGATAGGCTTCGTCGAGCGACAGCGGCTCGACCAGGTCGGTGTAGTCGCGATAGATCGCCAGAATTTGCTTCGATGCGACGCGATACTTGTCCATCGCCGGCGGCAGCACGATCAGGTCGGGACAGCGCTGCAAGGCCTGCGAGGTTGCCATCGCCGAATGGATACCAAAGCGCCGGGCTTCGTAATTGCAGGTGGCCACGACGCCGCGCTGGTCGGCGCGGCCTCCTACTGCGAGCGGTCTACCTCGAAGTGACGGGTCGTCGCGCATCTCGACCGCGGCGTAGAAACAGTCGCAATCGCAATGGATGATTTTTCGGGAAGGTGCGTTCAAGGTGGAAGAGATGATTGCGAATGATTCGCCGTGACGGGTATCGGTGATGAGTATTTTAACGGCCAGCAATTCCGGCTGCTGCGGCAACACGAAAATTCAGCGCGACAAAATATTTCTCATTGTCGAAACTATACTTCGCGCGCTTCCCTCTAACCGGGACTTTTCTACACATTGCAAAAGACTAGGAGCTCAACATGGCACGACCAGGCGAACGACCGGAAAGCGCAGGAAGCACCCTCAACCCCGATAACTTCATCGAAAACGACCGCCAGCTCGGGTCAGGGCACGGCACCGATGCGCTGGGGCCGAGCGATACCTCCGACACGGGGAGCGACATCCACGGTGCGCCCGGCCTGGCCCGTCAGGTTTATATCGAGGGATTGAGTACTGGCACCACCTCCGACCCGGAGGAGAGCGTAGCGGGCTATACGGACGGGCCCGACATCGGCGACGCGAATCTGGATAGCGATTCCGACTCGTCCGGCACCGGCGAGACCGCAACAAGCGCACGGGACCAGCTCGCATCGGACGGACAGGATATCGATACCGATCGCATCGACACGCTAGGTGGCATTGTCGATCCGGCGATCGACAATGATGAGGCTTATCCGGGTGAAGAAGAGGACCGGCCACCGCCGGTCCATAAGAGGCACTGAGCTTTAAACCACGCCACCGGTGAAACGGTGGCGTAGCGAAGGCATTATCGGATTACTTTCCTGAAGTCGAGCCGTGCGTGTCGTGCTGCACAGCCGATTCGGTCGGGCGCACGCCGCTCAGGTTTGCATCTGCGCTCTGCTTCTCTGCCTTGTAGTTTTCTTTGGCGCTTTTCTTGTCTGCCTTGTATTCCGCTTTTGCGGCTTTCTTATTGGCCTTGTAATCGTCCTTCGCCTGCTTACGCGCTTCGCGTCGCTCCACGAACGGGTCTTTGGCTTGCGCCGATGTGCCTGACGTTGCGGCTGGCGACGTCGCTGTTGACGGTGTAGCCGACGAAGATGCGCCTGATGATGCGTCGGCCGGAGCCGGCGATGTCACCGTAGGCGATGTCGTACCGAGTGGCGCGCTGGTAGCGGACCCGGTCGATCCAGCTGTGGTACCGGAGGTATCGGAGGACTGTGCGTACGCAAACTGCGTGAAAGCCATCACGGCGGTAGCGAGCAATAGTTTGTGTTGTTTAAGCATACCAACTCCTTTCAGGAACAATAGACGTGGAGACATCGATGTGACCAGATGGAAAGGCCTCTGTTGGGTAACCTGCGTAGCGGTGCCCACATCCGACCGACCGAAAGTTCAGAACGAAAGTTCCGGTAACGTTGCCGCCTGACAGTTGCAGAGTGTAACGAGGTGTAAGGTCGCGCCGCACTTTACCGCGCCAATTGCTCGAGCTTGTTCTTCACGTTGGCCCATTCGTTCGCGTCGGGCGGCGCATCTTTTTTCTTCATGATTGGTTGCCAGACAAGGGCGAGCTCGCTATTGAGCGCGATGAATTGGTGCTGATCGGCGGGCACTTCGGCATCCGCGAAAATCGCTTCCACCGGGCACTCGGATACGCATAATGCGCAATCGATACAATCGTCTGGCGCGATCACCACGAAATTTTCCCCCTCGCGAAACGCATCCACCGGGCATGCTTCTACACAGTCGGTGTGTTTGCATTTGATGCAGTTTTCCGTCACAACAAACGTCATGGCCTTCCCCTTTTTCTGATGAGTGATATCCAGCGAGATCAAGAGAATATGTTCAGGGAAGAACCGGGGTTATGACGGAAGTCAGGCATCCTGCGGCTTGCCGCACGGCTTCAGGAAGGCTTGGGCGGCTGTACGAGGATCCATGGCTTGATTACGACTGCCCATAACTGCATGTCGGCGTCCCACCATGCCAACGCCTGCGCGTCGCTGACCTTCGCAATGCGATTCTCGGCCATCCATTGCGCAACGGCGGCCTTGTCATCGTTGGCGATCCGTACTGCAACTTCCACGAGATCGAGCTCGGGGCTCACACCGATCACCGCGCCGCCGGCGAAGTATTTTTGCAATTCCCTCCACGGCATACGTGCAGTTTCCTGGTTCAGCTTCGCACGGAGAAGGTCGTTTTGTTTATCGAGGTCAGTCATTGATACGGGGTTTCAAATTAGTTGGTCAGTAATGCGGCGGCTTTTCGTCCGCGGCGCCCTGCTCCGACGCCATGGCGCGCATGTCTTTGATATGGCGGGCCAACGCCGTGCACAGCGTCTCCAGTTCGTCGATCTTCTTTTGCTGCTGGTAGATCGTCTTGTTCAACGTGTCGACCATGTCGTCCTGGCGGGTGAGCCTGATTTCAATATCGACTAAACGGTCTTCGGTGCTCACTTGCAATTCTCCCGGGTTTTTAAAAAAGGCCTGGCCGGCACGAAGAGCGGACGGCCGCAGTCAGGGGCGCCATATTAACCAAATTAAGAGCCTTCCCGCAAACCACGTCAATGGCGGATAGCGCCACGTGCATTATGATGAAGGAAAAAGCCGGCGGTATTCCCACGTCAGCGTACCTTTTAACCTGAATAAAATTTTTCAATGAGATCAACCAGAGCCAGTGCAGCGGTCGGCCGCCTGAACACGCGTGACCCCGAACATCGTTACTCGATGGGAATGACCGCCAGCGGTTTCTTCTTTCTTCTGCGTGCCACGGGCACAGGGAAACCGGAACGAATCAGTGAAGATTTAGCGCTTGATGAGTTTGTGCAATTTGCGAACCGGACGGGACCGCAGCAAAAGGTGCGGGTCAGCAAGCTGGACGTGGCGTTTGAGAAGCAATTGGTGGGCAAGAGCAAGGAAGAGTAATGCCGGCACCGGTAATGGGAGTGGTCATGCGTGGCCTACGCATGGCCACTCCTTTTTTACGTCAAATGGAAACGGGCCTGAGCCCGCAGTCGATCAGAACTTGTGGCGGATACCGACGTTGAAGCTCGATGGTCCCTATAAACCACAGCAGCTATTGACATAATTGCAACGTTTTATGGTGTTGCCTATAATGCAACATTGCAGTTTCCCAAATATAGGCTCATCTGACAGGACGAGGTATCCATCATGAACACCCCGATTTTTGATTTCCCGCTACTTGAGTTCTGCTGGTATGGCGCGGTAAGCCTGTTGGCCTTGTGGTGTTTTGCCAGCCTGTCTTATGAAGTGGAGCGCGGCGTTCGTGCCAGCGAAAAGGCCGGGGATGAGGACGCATCCAAAGTGGTTTGGGCTACTTACCATGTGAATTTCATCGCGATGGTCGCGGCCAATATCGTGTTCATACCAACTTGCCTCGGCCTTTACGCATGCGAAGGACACGACTGGCGAGCGCTATTTGGCAGTTCGATTTTCGCCTGCGGCGCGTACTGGTTTTATACGCGCGCATGTGAAGTGAAGCTGGTTCAGTTTCTCCAGAAAGTTGGCGTTTACAAACGTGCCGCAGCCTGATCCCGCTGCGCCCCGGTCAGGCCACCTTCGGCTTTTGCAATAACGCCTTAAGGTTCGCCAACCGGTTCTGCGGCGTGATCACTTCGTCCTCCGTGGGCACCGCATCGCCTTCGTCGAGCTTCATCTCCTTGATGAAACGAGACACGTCGCAATTCACGCTTTCGCGCGCACGCTTGCGCTTTTTGCACCAGCTGATGTGAAGGCTGCGCTGCGCGCGCGTGATGCCGACATACATGAGGCGTCGCTCTTCTTCAATGCGCGCGCCGAGCGTTTCGATCGGCGCATCGGGATCGCCCTTGTGCGGCAGGATGCCCTCCTCCACGCCGACCAGGAACACATGCGGGAATTCGAGGCCCTTCGATGCATGCAGCGTGGACATGCGTACCGCATCCGGCTCTTCGTCGCGGCCTTCCAGCATGCTCATCAGCGCGACCATTTGCGTCAGGTCCAGCAGGCTTCTTTCGCGGTCATCGCCGTTCTTGCCGCCGGTGCCTTTCTCCTTCAGCCAGGTGGTGAAGTCGATCACGTTCTGCCATTTGTTTTGCGCCTGGCGGTCGTCGAAGGTGTCGTACAGGTAGGCTTCGTAGTTGATCTCTTTCATCATGTCGTCGAGCAGCTGGGCGGCGTTTTCGCCGGGGCGGCTGGCATGCAGCTCGAGCTGGTTGATGAAATTGCAGAAGTCGCGCAGCGGCGAGAGCTGGCGATCGGCGAGCTTCGATTCGATGCCGCCTTTGAATACGGCATCAAACAACGAACACTGCCATTGGCCGGCGAATGCGCCCAGCGCTTCCAGCGTCGACTGGCCGACGCCCCGACGCGGCGTGGTGACAGCGCGGATGAATGCGGGATCGTCGTCCTGGTTGGCGATCAGGCGCAGGTAGCTGATGATGTCCTTGATCTCGGCGCGGTCGAAGAAACTTTGTCCGCCGGAGATGGTGTATGGAATGCGCTCCTTGCGCAGTGCCTGTTCGATCACGCGCGCCTGGTGATTGCCGCGATACAGGATCGCGTAGTCGGAAAACTTGGCGCGGCGCTCGAACCTGTGCGCCGACAGCATGATCGCAACCTGCTCCGCTTCCTGGTCGTCATCCTGCATCGCCATCACCTTGACCGGATCGCCCAGCCCGTGCTCGGACCAGAGCTGCTTGTCGAAAAGTTTCGGGTTGTTGGAGATCACCGCATTCGCGGATTGCAGGATGCGCGTGGTGGAACGGTAGTTCTGCTCGAGCTTGATGACCTTGAGGTCGGGGAAATCGACCTGCAGCTGTTTCAGGTTTTCGATGGTGGCGCCGCGCCATGCGTAAATCGCCTGGTCGTCGTCGCCCACCGCGGTGAACATCGGTTTCTTGCCTATGCCGGTGACCAGCAGCTTCACCAGTTCGTACTGGCAGGTATTGGTGTCCTGGTATTCATCGACCAGCAGGTAGCGCAGCTTGCGCTGCCATTTGTCGCGTACTGCTTCACTGTTGCGGAACAGTTCAACCGGCAGGCGGATCAGGTCGTCGAAGTCGACCGCCTGGTAGGCGGTGAGCGTGGCGACGTAGTTGCGATAGATGCGCGCGGCTTGCGCTTCATCTTCGGTAACCGCCTGATTCAATGCGGTCTCAGGATCGACCAGGCCGTTCTTCCATAGCGACATCGCGTTCTGGATACGGCGGACTATCTGCTTGTCCGTCGTGAGCGCGAGGTCTTGCACGATCGAAAAGCAATCGTCGCTATCCATGATGGAGAAGCGATCCTTCAGGCCGAGTTCCTTCGCTTCACGCCGCAGGATTTGCACGCCGAGCGAGTGGAAGGTGCAGACTGTCAGGTGCTTCGCTTCCTTCGGTTCCTTCAGGATCTTGGCGATACGCTCCTGCATCTCAGCGGCGGCCTTGTTGGTGAACGTGACTGCGGCAATATTCTTTGCTTCATAACCGCACTCTTCGATCAGGTGCGCGATCTTTTGTGTGATCACGCGCGTCTTGCCGGAACCGGCGCCTGCGAGCACCAGGCAAGGACCATCCATGTACCTGACGGCTTCGCGCTGCGGAACATTCATACCGGACTGCGAGGGATTTGACATGCGGGAAATCGGTGAAGAAAGCGGGCCATTGTATCAGCGCATCGGCGCCGGGCTTCCGGACTTGCCAGTTTTGCCATCACAAAAATGTTCTGCGCCGGTATTTTCCGCAAGTGGATTTTTTTGGTATTGCGGCGGCGCTTGGGGTACATTGGTCATGCCTAATTGATACGGTCCTGCGATGAAGCTGGCGCGCGCTATGACGATCTGGAGCATTTCGGCCTCGGTGTCTGCCCTGCTCCCTGCTTGCGCGCAAAAGTCGGATGACTACTTTTCCGGGTATGCGGAAGCGGAGTATGTGAGGCTCGCCGCGCCGATTGCAGGCTCGTTGCTGAAACTGCATGTGCAGCGTGGTGACCGGGTTGAACAGGGAGCGCCCGCATTCATACTCGAACAGGATAACGAACGTGCCGCGCGCGAAGAGGCTGCGGCGCGGGTCTCCCGCGCGCAGGCGCAGCTTGCCGATCTGACCAAGGGCCGGCGGCCGGATGAAGTGGCTGCGGTCAGAGCGCAGCTTTCCCAGGCCGAGGCGGCGCTGCAGCTTTCCGCCGCCACCCTGGCGCGGCGCGAAAAACTGGTTGCCGAAAAATTCATCTCGCCGTCTAACCTGGATGAAGCGCGCAGTGCGCTGGAACGGGATCGCGCGCGTGTGAATGAACTGCGTGCGCAATTGCGTGTAACGAGGCTAGGCGCCCGCAGCGATGAAATCGATGCCGCGCAACAGGAACTGAATGCGGCACAGGCGCAACTCGGGCAAGCCGAGTGGAAGCTCGCGCAAAAGACACAAAGCATTCCGGTGAACGGCGAGGTGAATGATGTGCTGTACCGCGAGGGCGAGTGGGTGCAGGCAGGCAGTCCGGTCATCAGCATATTGCCGCCGCAGAACATCAAGGCGCGCTTCTTCGTGCCGGAGGCTATGCTCGGCAGGCTGCGCCTCGGGCAGCAGGTGCTATTGCAATGCGACGGCTGCAAGGCGCCCATTCCGGCGACGATCAGCTTCCTGTCGAGCGCGCCCGAGTACACATCTCCGCTGATCTACAGCAGGGAGAATCGCGCGACGCTGGTGTTCATGATCGAAGCGCGGCCGGCCGCCGGGCACGCGCAGCTACTGCATCCGGGACAGCCGATTGAAGTGCGGCTTGCGGAGGGTGCGCGCTGATGAATCGGGCTGCGGACATGGTCATCGATGCGCGTGGCCTCACCAAGCGGTACGGCGAGCGGACGGTGGTCGACCACATCGACATGCAGGCCTCGCGCGGGCGCATCTACGGCTTCCTCGGTCCGAACGGCAGCGGCAAGACGACCACCATCCGGATGTTGTGCGGGCTGTTGACGCCGGATGACGGCAGCGGCACCTGCCTTGGTTATGACATACGCACCGAGTCGCGCAAGATCAAGCGTGAGGTCGGTTACATGACGCAAAAATTCGGCCTGTATGAAGACCTGAGCATTGCGGAAAATCTCGATTTCATTGCGCGCGTGTATGCGGTGCCGAATCGTGCCGGGAAAGTTGAAAAGGCGCTTGAGCAGCTCGGACTTGTCGAGAGGCGGGCCCAACTGGCAGGCGCATTGTCAGGCGGCTGGAAGCAGCGGTTGGCGCTCGCGGCCTGCCTGCTGCATGAACCGCAGTTATTGTTGCTGGATGAACCTACCGCGGGCGTCGATCCCAAAGCGAGGCGTGAATTCTGGGATCACTTGCACGAGCTGGCTGCGAAAGGCATGACTGTGCTGGTATCGACGCATTACATGGATGAGGCGGAACGTTGCCATCAACTGACTTACATCGCGTATGGGCGCCTGCTGGCGCATGGCACTGCTGCTGAGTTGATTGAGCAGGCTGCGCTGGTGACCTGTTCCGTTACTGGTACGGACCTGGCTGAGGTGGCGAAGGCGTTGCGCGCGCAGCCGGGAATTAATGTTGCTTCGTTCGGGGCCGCGCTGCATGTGAGTTCGAAGTCGAAGGCGGCGTTGGCATTGGCGCTTGCGCAGTATGGTGGGAGTGGTATGCGGATTGCGGCGGTTGAGACTACGCTGGAGGATGTGTTTATCGCGTTGATGCAGGAAGCGAAGGACAACCCGGGTTGACAAGCTCTCCCCTCCCGCGAGCGCTGGGGTTTACCTAAAACCACCTACAGCTGCCTGTAACGCGGTATAGGGGAGCGGATTTCTGGGTGTGTGCCGAGCCCTCGGCAAGGATAGAAATGAGCTGGTCACGCTTTCTCGCAATCCTGATCAAGGAGTTCCGACAGTTACGTCGTGACCGGCTGACGTTCGCGATGATGGTCGGAGTGCCGATCCTGCAGCTGGTGCTGTTCGGTTTCGCCATCAATACCGATCCGCGACATTTGCCGATGGCGATCGTAGTGGCGGATGAAAGCGAGTTTTCGCGCAGCCTGGTTGCGGGACTCGAGAATTCGTCGTACTTCCGGATCGCCTATCGTCCGCGGAGCGAGGCGGAAGGGAATCGTTTGCTGGCGGAAGGCCGGGTGCAATTCATGCTGGTGGTGCCTCCGGATTTTTCGCGCCGCCTGCTGCGCGGTGAACGTCCTGCTGTCCTGCTCGCAGCGGATGCGACCGATCCCGCAGCCTCGGGTAATGCGCTTGCGGCACTGGACGGGATCAGCCGCCGGTCTCTTGCGCATGATCTGAACGGGCCGCTTGCGCCTCTTCAAGCGGGTGATGCCCCGCTCGAAATACGTGTGCAGCGCCGCTACAACCCGGAAGGCGTCTCGCGCTACAACATCGTGCCGGGCCTGATCGGCGTGATACTGACCATGACGATGGTGATGATGACCTCGCTTGCGATGACGCGCGAGCGCGAACGGGGCACCATGGAGAATTTGCTGGCGACACCGGTGCGGCCGCTGGAAGTCATGACGGGGAAGATCGTGCCGTACATCCTGATCGGCTATGTGCAGGTCGCGGTGATCTTGCTCGCCGCGCGCTTGCTGTTTGACGTGCCGATGGTGGGCAGCCTCGCATTGTTGTCGGCGGCGCTGGTGGTATTCATGGCTGCTAATCTTGCCGTTGGCTTCACCTTCTCGACCATTGCGAAAAACCAGTTGCAGGCGATGCAGCTGACCTTTTTCTTTTTCCTGCCGTCGATACTGCTTTCGGGATTCATGTTTCCTTTCCGCGGCATGCCGGAATGGGCCCAGGCGATCGGCGAGGCGCTGCCGTTGACGCATTTTCTGCGCATCGTGCGCGGGATTCTGTTGAAGGGGAATGGGGCGGTGGAGATTGCGCCGGAGGTGTGGCCGATGGCGGTTTTTATGTTGATTGCGGGGGTGGTTGCGTTGAGGCGGTATCGGCAGACGTTGGATTAATCCGTAGGGCGGAAAAGCGAAGCGCCTTCCGCCCTACGAGTTACGAGTTGAGCTAGTTTGGAGTGACCTGCTTTGCATCAAACAACGTCATCCCATTCCGATACGCGATCTTTTCCGCGACATCCCGCGGCAGCTCTCCAAGCATGCGGCGATAGAAAGCGGCCAGCTCCTCTACCTGGCCCCATCGCGGTGTGATCCAGGTGTCGGTACCGACGACGAACCGGTTTGGATAGCGTGTCATCAATGCGCGCCAGCGCGGATTGAGTTTGCCGTCCTGCTCGAGGTCTCCCCGGTACGACAGCTCGCCGACCAGTGACGGATGCTGCGCGAACATCGCCTCCACCTTGTCGAGGGATGTGCTCATGCCGGTATGCGCCCAGATGATCTTCACGCCGGGCGCATGGCGCAGGATGCGTTCAACCGCGTCTTCGTCCGCATGTGCATGCAGCCACAGGTTCCGCTCCTTCGCCAGGCGCGCAATCTTTGCGACGTAAGGCGCATCCGCATCCTTGCCGAAAATATGGAATTCGCCGATGCCGCGATAGATGCCGCGCTGCAGTTCCTTTTCGACGTAGGCTTCGACACCGGCATTGCTGAACCAGTCGTGGCGGTCGGGCTGCACGCGGTACGGGCGCAGGAACGGAACGATGACAATGTCGGGCGCCTTTTGCGCGATCAGGTCAAGCGTGCCGTCATTCGGACGGCTGGTGGCGAGGACCGCGCGTATGCCGGTCTTGCGCCATAGCTCGATGACTTGTTGCGGCGACAGGAGGGAGCGCGCTTCGACGTTGTAATGCATGTGCGCGTCGAACAATGGCAGCCGGTCGTCGGCATGCGCGCCAGCCATGGTCATGGCGGACAACAGGGATATGACGAGCAGAGGGGTACGCATCGGGCGCTCCTATTGTGGAGCGCCTATTGTGACGCATGGGGCGTGTGTTTGCACACCTGCAGGGATCGACCGATCCCTGCAGGAGATTGCTTCACTTACCTTGGACGACCGAGTTCCATCGCCCAGTACTGCTTGTACGTCGAGGATGCGTTTTTGACGCACGCGACGCCGACTTCGGTGTAGTTGCCGTTCATGATGTTGACGCAATGACCCGGGCTTTTGAGCCAGTCGTTCATTACCTGCTCGATGCTGGTCTGGCCGGCAGCGATGTTTTCACCGGCGGCGCTCCAACTATAGCCGGCGGCGGTGATGCGTTGGTCGAAGGTGCGACCATCCTTGCTGGTATGGGAGAAATAGTTCTGCTTGCCCATGTCGGTGGCGTGGCCGACGCCGGCAGCAAACAGTTTGCCATTCCAGGCCAGCGGCGGAGCGGCGTTATAGAAGGTGCTGCCGCACATGCGGCTGTTGGCGCGAGCCGCATTGATGCGGTTCATCATCTCCTGCTGGTAGTTGGGCAATGCGCAGGTGGTTTCCGCCGACAGCGTCGCGCTCGCTGCCGGAGCTGGCGCGGGTGCGGGCGTAGGTGCAGGAGCAGGAGCAGGCGTAGGTGCCGGTGAAGTGGCCGGAGCCGGAGCCGGTGTTGGTGACGGTGTCGGGGCCGGGGCTGCTCCGGGAGCAGGAGTTGGGGCGGGTTTCGGAATATCGCGTCCGTTGCCACCACAGGCAGCAAGCATGAGCGTTAATGACAGTAGAGACGCTTGGGTGATCGATTTCATTCAGACTCCCTGCTCACGGATCAAGGACACCGTGAATCGAGTTAATAAAATGGACAGGCAGCTTGTCTCTCTGCCAAATTCCACGCAAATGCACCCGTCTTTCGCAGGGTTGCGAAAATAGACTTTCTGGGAGTAAATAAGTTCCCCGCAGAAATGCTTGTTTTCAATATGGACGATTCAGTAGACGCAGTGCCATTCTTGGCAATCCGTCAACTCCGTTGCCAAGCATGTCAGGTTGTACTGCCGGCAATTGCGATGCGGATCAAACTCGATTTGAAAAATGCGGTCGAAGCACGCACACTTCGCCGACGCCGCGCGATGCCCGATCTGCGGCTTGTCCCGGCTCCGCGTTAAACTTGAGGGCATTCCCCTTTGAATCCTGATTCGCAACCATGAAATTTGATCACCTCATTGAAATCAACGACCCGCTCAATCCGCTGGTCGATCCCCTGAGCCGCGACCAGTTGTGGCGTGGCCTGGTCTTGCGCGCGGAAAAGCCGAAGGCTTTCGTGCCTTGGCTGGACCAGTGCCATATCGTCGACCGTACGGACGAGTCCATCTCGCGTGAATTGCATTACGGCGACGTGGTTGTGCACGATCGCGTCACGTTCCTGCCGCAGGAACAGGTGCGGTATTACGTGCCGCAGCAGAAGGATATTCCGGCCTCAAGCCTGACCATGACGATCGAAGAGCCGGAGCCGGAGCTGTTTTTTGTGCGGTTTGAATATGATGACGGTGCGTCGGATGAGGCCGACACGGCGGAGGCGTTTTACAACGAGTTTCGCCGTTCCGCCTATCAGGAGTCGGATATCGATACGGTCCGCACCATCAGGCAGATGGCGGAAGAAGGCCGGCTCGACGAGCCGGCCATGTAGAAGCGCGGGCGCCGGCGCCCACGCCGGAACAACGAAGCGACGCTTAATGCCGGGTGCCGCCCCCGGTCCGTTCCACACCATAACGGACCGCATCTTTCACCTTGTCCCAGGTACTTCCCGGGTGGCTCGATTCCCAGTCGCGGCGGACGTCGGGTTCCACATCATCCCAGCGATAGTTCTTGAAACGCTCGGTTCCGGAAAGTTGGGAACCGTAACGATAGGCCGAGTCGTAGTCCTCGTAACGGCCGCCGGCCGAGCCGTAGGCGGTTTGGAAGTGGCTGCGATAGTCCTTGTCGTCGTCGCCCGCACCCACTGCGCTCTTCACGCGTTCCATCGGGTAGCGGATCGCATCCTTGAATTTCTCCCAGGCGCTGCCAGGGTTGCGTGCTTCCCAATCCTTGCGCACATCCGGTTCGACGTCGTCCCAACGGGCATTCCGATATTTGTCGCTGGCCGACAGGGTAGAGCCGTAGCGATAGGCTGCATCGTAATCCTCGTAACGGCCGCCGCCTGAGCCGTAAGCGGTTTGCCAGTGGCGACGGAAGTCCGCATCGTCGGCTGCGGTGATTGCTTCGATGTCGACCTCGGTGCTGCGCACAGTGTCGCTGATGCTGGCTGTTTCCTGCGTGACTACCTTGCCGACGACAACTTCTTCCACTACGCGCGCGGTTTTCTCGACGACCGGCTCTTCAGCCATCTCACGCATCTCGACCGTGCCTTCCTTGAAGGCGGCGAGGTCCGCTTCCGTCGCCGGCTGGTCGACCGGATGACGCTCGACTTTTACATGCTCCTCGCGCAACTGGACGTTTTCCTGCACCGGGGTTTCCCTCATGCGCTGATGCACTCGCACGCCACCACGCTGCACTGCACGTTTGCCTACCTTCATTTCTTCCTGCACGATGGGGATCTTGGCTTCCGTTCCGGTGCCCGTGGCGGTAGCGGAACCTGTGGCGTACCTGCTGCGTTCCTGGGCGATTTCGTCATCGGACAACCTGGGCGCCGTTGTATCGAAGCTCGACCAACCCTGGCTGCGCCAGATAGTGGAGCGCTCATCGATGTCGATCGGATCGTAGCGATTCATCACGTCCATGGCCCGGTCGCGTTGGTCGTCCGACGTTACGGCGACCACCAGCACGACACTGCCGCGCCTTACTGCTTCTGCGTACACGTCGCTGCTCTTGTTGCTGTCCTCCATGCCGAACAGCGAGCGGAAGAAATGGCCTATGCCATGTGCAGGTTCTCCGGCCGTGGTCGACCCTGCCTGAGCGGGTACATGTTCCGGATTCATCTGGACATCGTTTCGAGAAAACCCCGAAGCGAGGAGTTCATTCATCGCACTCTGCGCCTGCGATTTGTTGTCGTACACGCCAACTACGGTGTTTTCCATGATCAATCTCCTACTCAAAAGGTTGTTGTCCGGCGATGCTGCCGGATTCGCTTTCCTGACCCGGGCGTCGCAGTCGGGGATGCAGCAAAGGCATCAGCTATGCCAGCTTTTGCCGCCCTTCACGCTGTCGTCGAAACGCTCTACTTCCACCTCTTCCGAACGCAACACAATAGTCTGTGGCGCATGGGCTTCACGACGGTGGCGAGTGATACGCACTTCCTCCTTCAGCCGCAGTTGCTTCTGCACGACCAGCACTTCCTCCAGAACGGGCACCACCAGCGTGTCTCCTTCATAGCGCATGCGCGGCGGATTTGTTTCTGCAACGATGGCGCCGATAACAATGTGCTCGACTTCCAGCTCGTCATGCAGCAACGGCTCGTCGACGATGTGCTCGTGCTCCGTGACGGTTTTATGAACCCGCACTCCCCTGCCGGTGTCCGCGATGCGTTTTCCTATGTGCAGCGTCTCCTGATGCACGGGAAAAGTAATCTGCGAATTGCCGTTTGCCGCAGGAGTCGCGGCGAACGAGAACGGCAGGCGGTACGCGCCATCAGGCTCCAGCGTGAGCAGGTCGACAGGAATCAGTACCTGCGGTCCGTCGCCGGCGCGGATCCAGACCAGCGTATTTTCTGCGTCTCCCTGGAGCGAGACGACGGATGCCGGTGTACCGTCACTATCGATGACGCGTGCGTGCATCAGGTCATCGGCTGCATTGCCGTGTTCCGAAGTTGAGATCATCGTGCCGCTTGGTTTCCATCCAGTGTCAAGGATGGCCGTAGGACGCAATAAGCGGGCCTGCCTTTACGACGGTGAAGCTCACACCTTCACTGGATACGCCAGATCTTTTTTACCTGTTTGGGGGGAAGAATTTACACGGTCGCACGTCGGTTACCGCGAGGCCAGTCCCATGAGAGAACTAAATGGCGTGGTACGTGCTCTTATTCAGAACATTTCCATTGTCAATGAAATAAGGAGTTGCTCATGTCAACAATTATTGCGGGCCATCTGGAAACGCAACCCAAGGTGCAGGAAGCAATCGGCGAGTTGCAACGCGCCGGATTCTCGCAGGAGCAAATCGCTACTTTCTACGTCAATCCCCCGGGCCAGCACGACCGCTATCCGATCGGCGGCGATTTTGAAAAGTCGCCGGGCGCCGAAGACACCGACAAGGGTGCTGCCGCAGGCGTTGCAATGGGCGCGGCAGCCGGCCTGGCGGCCACGCCGGCGATAGGTCCGCTCGGCCCGTTGGTCGGCGGTTATCTAGGTGCGCTGGTCGGCGGTCTGGCTGAGACGAAGGATAGCGACGAAGATACGCCGGCGAATGCGCCGCCGCACGAGCATCGGTCGGGAATGATGGTCGCTGTCGCTGCAGACGATGAAGACCTGCGTGGCCGCGCAATCGAGTTGCTGCGTGCAATCGGCGCCTACGATATCGAGATCGCCGAAGGCACCATCAGCGATGGCGACTGGGTGGATTTCGATCCGGTTGCGTCGCCAAACCTGATTGAGGTGGGTGCTGCCCCGGTGCGGCGCGCCTGATCGGCCTGTTTAGATATCGAACGGATCGACTTCCAGCGTCCACTTCGCGCGGGTCTTGATCTCGCGTAGCGCTGAAACCCAGACCTTGAGGAACGCCTGCAGCGCAGGACGCGACGGCGACTCAACCAGCAGCTGCGCGCGGTCTACGTTGGCCACGCGCGTCATTGCCATCGGGATCGGGTCGTTGATCGTTACCCCCGGTTGGTCGACGCAGTCAGTGGCCTGCTGCAGGAAGTCGAGCGCGGTCGAAAGCTCCCGTGCCTCGGCGCGCAGCAGCGCCTGGTACAGGAAAGGCGGCAGCGCTGCATGCCGCCGTTCTTCCAGTTGTTGTCCCGCAAAACTGTCGTAATTGTGCGCCATCAGCGCCGCATACAGCGGGTGCTGCGTATAGCGGGTCTGCACCAACACCTCGCTGGCGCTCCCTCCTTCCTTTTGCGCAACGCGCCCGGCACGCCCGGCGACCTGCATGAGCTGCGCGAACAATCTCTCTGCCGCACGGTAATCGTGGGAGAACAGCGCGGTGTCGGGATTAAGTACACCGACCAGCGTGAGGTTCTGGAAGTCATGGCCTTTCGCCACCATCTGCGTTCCGATCAGAATGTCCACTTCTCCCCGATGCACGGTGTCGAATGCAGCCTGCGCGGCGCCCTTTCGACGTGTGGAGTCGGCGTCGATCCGCATGATCCGCGCGTCCGGAAAGATTTGCTGCAAGCCTTCTTCCACTCTTTGTGTGCCGCGGCCGAGAGGTTGCAAGTCGACGTTGCCGCATGTCGGGCAGGACCGGGGTATGCGCAACTCGAGGCTGCAGTGGTGGCAGCGCAGGCGGTGCTCCGGTTTGTGCAGCACCATGAAGGCGGTGCAGCGTGTGCAATTGCTGATCCAGCCGCAGGCATCGCAGGAGATCACCGGCGCATAGCCGCGTCGGTTCAGGAACAGCAGTGATTGCTCGCGGCGCTCCAGCCGCTGCTTCAACGCACTGATCAGGGTTGAGGTGATGCCCTCTGCCGGCTTGTCGCGTTCCATATCGACCAGGCGTACCTTGGGCAATACCGCGTCTTTTACCGCGCGTTCGCGCAGTTCCACCCTGCGGTAGCGCTTTGATTCCGCGTGATGCCAGGATTCCAGGGAGGGCGTAGCCGAACCCAGCACGATCGGTACCGATAACTGGCGTGCGCGCCAGACCGCAAGGTCGCGCGCCGAATAGCGCAAGCCTTCCTGCTGCTTATATGAGGGATCATGCTCTTCATCGATGATGATGAGCTTGAGGTGCGGCAGCGATGCGAGGATGGCCAGCCGCGTGCCCAGCACGATGCGGGCGCGGCCGAGGTGGGCTGCCAGCCAGTGGGTCATGCGCTCGCCTTCCGACAGGCCGCTATGCAGGGTGGCCAGCGTCAGGCCGGGAAAACGGGCGCGGATATTGTTTTCCAGTTGTGGCGTCAGGTTTATTTCGGGCACCATGATCAATACCTGGGCCGGGATCTGGCGGGCGTCGCCAGCGCTAAGGATGCGTGCGGCAGCCTGCAGGTAGACTTCGGTTTTGCCGCTGCCGGTCACGCCGTACAGCAGGATCGGAGTAAAACCCTCGGCCGCGGCGATGGTGTCGGCCGCCTGTTGCTGGGCCGCGTTCAGTGGGGGCATGCCGACAGGCGTGGCGTCCAGCCCGGGGTCGGCCATGGCTATTTTCTTCAGCGCGCGATCAAGCGCGACAGTTTTTATCGCGCGCAGGTTCTTGGGCAGGCCTGGTATGGCGACCTCGCCCAGCGGGCGCTGGTAATAGTCGGCCGCAAAGGCACAGAGGGCCAGCCAATCGGGCGGCAGCGGCGACAGCTGGCTCCGGATGGCCAGTACTTCCTTCAGCTTGTCGGGTGCGACATCCGTTTTGTCGTCAACGGCGACAATCACGCCGACCACCTCGCGTCGGCCGAACGGAACTACAGCCAGCTGTCCCGGTACCGGTTCCGGTGTTTCCCCGGTCTCGGTCCACGCGTAATCAAAGCAAAAGTCAAGCGGGGTATCGAGGGCGATTTTGAGAATACGGCGTTTCACGAAGTTAAAGTGATCCCTGAAGAAGTGAGCTAAATACCCGTTTCATAAGCGCTTTTTCGACTATCCACAAAACCTGTGGATAACTTTGTGGACAAAAGGGCCTTGACAGGCGGAAACGCTATATCCCATGCGGGTTTCAACAAATTGCTCAGCTGAACAGCAAATAATTAGGTCCTTTAAAATCAAGCACTTACATTTGCCTAAACATGTAAAGGAAAAATAATGCATTGAAATTAGCGTTGCCTTTGCGGCGAATTGCGAGTACAGACTTTTGTGAATAAGTTGCCCGCAAGTGGTTCAGAAACGAGTCACTTCCGCGTCTTTTCCTTAGCCACCATAGCGCTCACCCGGACGTGCTCAAACGATGGTGAAAGCAATCTTGCCGATAAAAAAGTTTTGAGTCATTTGAAACACGTTGAATATCGATGGATGCAAAAGCTACAGGATGCGCTGGACATCACTCTCCGCATTCTGTCAGACAAAACCTAATGTATTACTTGCGAAGCTGTTGTAAGCGCCCGATTCTTAAGCGTTTTTTTAACTGTCCACACAGCCTGTGGATAACTTTGTGGAAAACAATGGCCAGAGCGCTGCAACACCCTGATTTCACGCGGGTTTTAGTAGAATGCTAAAAAGGAAAGCACAAATTAATCCGTTTGAAATCAATGAGTTGCGGACGCCTGATGCAACCTGGATACGTCGCCGCAAGTCGCTTTGTGCTGCTTCGCACTGAGAAGAACACTGTGAATAAGATTCGCGTTCATCTGCTGAAGCCGTAGGAAAGCAGCCGTATCCGGGGTGCAATTCCCTCAAACACGTGCTCAGGCCGCGTGCATGCGGCGGCTGACTTCATGCACGGTTTCGACCATCACCGACACCGATTCCGGTGGAGTGAACTGCGAAATGCCGTGTCCGAGGTTGAATACGTGTCCGGCGCCGGCCTGCGGTGCGCCGAAAGATTCCAGAACCCGGGTTACTTCCGTGCGGATTTGTTCGGCGCCGGCAAACAACACCACCGGGTCGAGATTGCCCTGGAGGGCCACTCTGTCGCCGACGCGAGCCCGCGCTTCGCCCAGGTTCACCGTCCAGTCGAGCCCGACCGCATCGGCGCCGGTATCGGCAATCTGTTCCAGCCATAATCCGCCGCCTTTGGTAAAGACGATGGCTGGTATGCGCACGCCATCCTTTTCCCGTTGCAACTGGCTCACCACCTCGCGCATGTAGTTCAGCGAGAACTGCTGATAAGCGCCATCGGCCAGTGCCCCGCCCCAGGTGTCGAAAATCATCACTGCCTGCGCGCCGGCGTCGATCTGCGCGTTCAGGTAGACGGCCACCGCAGCGGCATTGGTTTTCAGGATGTGGTGCATCAAGTCCGGACGGTTGTACAGCATGGTCTTGACCGTGCGGAAGTCGTCCGAGCCGCCGCCTTCCACCATATAACAGGCGAGCGTCCACGGGCTGCCGGAAAACCCGATCAGCGGCACCCGGCCGTTCAGCGCGGTTCGGATCTGCGTTACCGCGTCAAATACATATTGCAATGTGCCCAACTCGGGCGCCTGCAATGCCAGCACCGCTTTTTCGTCGCGCAACGGACGCTCGAACTTCGGGCCTTCGCCGTCGGCGAAGTACAGGCCGAGTCCCATCGCGTCCGGCACTGTGAGGATGTCGGAGAACAGGATCGCCGCGTCGAGCGGATAGCGGTCGAGCGGCTGCAGTGTGACTTCGGTGGCGTAATCGGGATTTTTGGCAAGGCCGAGGAATGAGCCGGCGCGCTTGCGGGTGGCATTGTATTCCGGCAAGTAGCGACCGGCCTGGCGCATCAGCCACAACGGTGTGTACTCAGTCGGCTGGCGTAGCAGCGCGCGCAGGAAGGTGTCGTTTTTGAGAGGTGCGAATTTTGATGACATGGCGGGCTTTCGATAAGTCCGCCATTATCGCTTACCACGCCATGAAACGTGCGCCACGAAACCTAGGACTTGCACCCCAGCGCCTGCGAGAGTTCCCGCGTCGCTGCCATCAGCAAGTTTCCGCACTCTTCAGTCCGCCCCTCGTCCAGCCGCGCGCCCGGACCGAAGACTCCGATCGAACCGGCCACCTGGCCGGCGGCATTGAAGAACGGTGCGGCCACCGCCACCGCGCCCTGGATCAGTTCGTCCTTGCTGACCGCATAACCGCGTTTGCGGATCCGGTCCAGTTCTTCCGGAAAGCGGCCCAGGTCGACCTGGGTACCTTCGGCATACTCCTGCAATTCCGCCTCGTTCAGGTGTGCAAGGATGGCGCGGCCGCTGGCGCCGAGAACGATACGTTCGCGATATCCGATCCCGCGCTTGAAGCTCAAGGGTTGCGAACTAGGCAACTCGGCAATACAGGTCCGGTATTTACCCTGGGGTACAAACAGGGCGACCGTTTCATCTATCTTTTCCCAAAGTGCGCGCAGGACGGGCCGGGCAACGTCTCCGAGATCGAGACTGGAAGTCCATACATGCGCGAGATGCGCAACCGACGGACCCAACCGAAATTTTTGCGGATCGCCCGAGGAAATCAGGAATCCGCTCTGTTCCAGCGTATACAAGAGGCGATAAAGCGTCGGCCGACTCAGGTCGACGCGCTTAAGCAACTCGCCCGCCGAAAGCTCGTAGTCGGAGGCGGTGAACGCCATCAGGATCTCCAGCGCCCTGTCCACGGCGCGGACGCTGTCATTCAATTTCTCGGTCGCCAATTCAATTTCCTCGATAAAGCCTGTTCGCATTGCGAACTCTACATGAATCAGGCTGCAAACCAAAGGCGGGATGGGTTTGCCGCGAGACGCATCGTTTGACAGCACTCACTGTGTCCGTATAATGGACACATATCTTATCAGTCGGACAGGCGAAATGCCCGCCCACAAATTAATAAAGGAGATTGCGGTATGAACAAGGAACAGTCCGAAACGCTGGTACGCACCGGTCCGGGTACAAAAATGGGCAACCTGATGCGTCGTTATTGGGTGCCGATGTTGTCGTCGAGCGAGATCGCGGAACCGGACGGACCGCAGGTACGGCTGCAAATCCTGGGCGAGAAACTGCTCGCTTTCCGCGACACCGAGGGGCGTCCGGGCATCATCGGTGAATTCTGCTCGCACCGCGGCGTGTCGCTGTATTTCGGCCGTAATGAAGAAAACGGTATTCGCTGCTCCTATCACGGCCTGAAGTTCGACCGCAACGGCAAGTGTGTGGACGTACCGTCGGCGCCGCAATCGTGCGAGCGGATGAATATCAAGTCCTATCCGTGTATTGAGCGTGCTGGCCTGGTCTGGGCCTATATGGGACCCGCGGACAAAATGCCTGCGCCGCCGGACCTCGAGTGGTGCAATCTGCCGGAAAGCCATGTGTTCATCTCCAAGCGCTGGCAGGAGACCAATTACCTGCAGGCGATGGAAGGCGGCATCGACACCGCCCACGTCTCCTACGTGCACAAATACGAAGTGGATGCCGACCCGATGCACAGGGGCACCAAAGCGCTCGACTACATCAAGGCCGACGGCAATGTGATCTTCGACATTGAAAAGCAACCGTTCGGACTGACGCTGTTCGGCCGTCGCAATGGCGAACCCGATTCCTATTACTGGCGTGTCACCCAGTGGCTGTTCCCCTGGTTCACACTGATCCCGCCGTTCGGCGAGCATTCGCTGGCCGGCCACATCTGGGTGCCGATCGACGACCACAACTGCTGGTCATGGAGCATCAACTTCCATCCGGATAAGCCGCTCTCGGCCGAAGAACGCCGCGACATGGAGCAAGGCAAGGGCATTCACGTCGAGTACGAGCCGGGCACCTTCCGCCCGAAGCAGAACAAAGACAACGATTACATGATGGATCGCCGTGCGCAAAAGGACAGGCTCGCGTACAGCGGCGTGTTCGGTTTCGCGATGCAGGATGCTTCGCTGCAGGAGAGCATGGGATCGATCCAGGATCACGAAGCGGAGCGTTTGCTGCCGACCGACAAGGCAATCGTCATGGCGCGCCGCATGCTGACCGAGGCGGCACTGGGCCTCGAACAGGGCGTGGAACCGCCCGCGTTGGACGCAACGGCGCAGCACGTGCGCGCAGCCGGCGTACTGCTGGAGCGCTCTGTGAGTCCGGTCGAATGGGCCAGAGAGCATTTGGCCGATAGCCTTGATCAACCGGTGTATTCCCTGTAAAACATCGTCGCACCCTATAACTAATAAAGGAGACAGTATGACCAACATGATTAGACGTACCGTGGTGGCGGCAATGGTTGCCGCCAGCCTCGGCGGCCTGGCCGCATCTGCAAGCGCCCAGGAGTGGACACCTTCCCGCACCGTGCGCATCGTTGTGCCGATCATCGGCAGCACCAATGATGCACTGGCGCGACTGGTCGCACCGAAGCTGCAGCAGGCACTTGGCCAGCCGGTGATCGTTGAGAACAAGCCCGGCGCGGGCGGCAATATCGGCGCCGACATGGTTGCGAAGTCCGCACCGGACGGCCACACGCTGCTGGTCGGTTTCAATGGGCCTCTGGCTATCAACCCGACGCTGTTCACGAAAATGCCCTACGATCCGGTCAAGGATCTGGCGCCCATCACGCTCGCCGTGACGTCGCCGCAGTACCTGGTCGTCAACAGCAGCCTGCCGGTGAAGAACATCGCGGAACTGGTGGCCATGGCCAAGGCAAGTCCGGACAAGCTTTCCTATGGATCGGTGAGCATGGGCAGCGCTTCACACCTGACCATGGAAATGTTCAAGTCGGCCGCCAAGGTCAACCTGACCCACATCCCTTACAAGGGCGCCGCGCCGGCCGTCACTGACCTGGTTGCCGGAAACGTCCATGCGGCGTTCATGGTGCCGGGCAACGTGCAGCAGTTCGCGAAAGAAGGACGCTTGAGGCTGATCGCTTCGACTGGCCCGAAGCGCTTCCCGAGCACACCCAACGTCCCGACGATGATCGAGTCGGGCTACGCGGATTTCGTCGCGACCTCATGGATCGGCTTCCTCGCCCCGGCCGGCACGCCGAAGAACATCATCGACCGCTACCACAAGGAGATCGTGAAGATCCTCCAGATGCCGGACGTGCGCGACAGGCTCACTGACATGGAATTTGAGGTGGTTGCCACGACGCCCGACCAGTTCAGCGCGTGGATCCGTTCCGAGATACCGCGCTGGGGCAAGGTCATCAAAGATACCGGCACAAAAGCGGACTGATTGGAATCGAATTATGGCCAGACTTGAAAACAAGACCGCGCTGATTACCGGCGGCGGCGCAGGCATAGGCGCCGCTACCGCCCTGCTCTTTTGCAGGGAGGGCGCTGCAGTAATGCTGGTCGACGCCGACGGCGCGGCGCTGGAGCGGACGGCGCAAGCCATCCGTTCCGAACTGCCCCACGCCAGGGTGGCTCACCTGACGGCGAACGTCGCTGACGACGCACTTGCCGCAGCCGCGGTAAAGCAATGTGTGGAAGCGTTCGGCGGGCTCGACATCCTCGTCAGCAACGCGGCGATGCGTAACTATTCGGCGGTGGGCGACGCCACGCCGGCCGAATGGCAGGCGATGGTCAGTGTCAATCTGATCGGCACCGCGAACTACGCACGGGCAGCGCTGCCGCACCTGCGCCGCTCCGGGCACGGCAGCATCGTCAATGTCTCCTCCTGCTACGCAGTGTCCGGACGCAAGGGCATGGGCATCTATGATGCAACCAAGGCAGGCCAGCTTGCGCTGACCCGCACCCTGGCTCACGAAGAGGCGGCGCACGGTGTGCGTGTCAATGCCGTCTGCCCCGGCTCCACGCTGACCGACTTCCATGTCACGAGAGCGCAGGCCGCCGGCAAGAGCGTCGACAAACTCAAGAACGAGCGGCAGGATACTTCGCTGCTCGGCCGCTGGGCGGCGCCGGAAGAGATTGCCTACCCCATCCTCTGGCTCGCGTCCGACGAGGCATCGTTCATGACGGGCACCACCGTCATGGTCGACGGCGGGCTGTCGGCGATGTAAATGAGTAAAGCGGATTTCAGTACGCTATTGGGGTGTAGGGTACCCTTCACGCTTATGAACTTCGCTCCAAAGCGACCCCGGGTACGCTCCCGGACGTTGCCTCAATTTTAGATTCACAAGTTCTACGGAAAACAGCAAGCATGTCCAGCCCACCCCTGACCGCTTTTTTGCACGCCATACGTTATGAGGCGCAAGGCATCATCAGCCTCGAACTGCGTCCGGCTCCGGGCTCCGCCCCTTTTCCGCCGTTCGACGCCGGGGCGCATATCGACCTGCACCTGCCGAATGGCCTGGTGCGTAGTTACTCGCTGCTCAACCCGACGACGGACAAGCAGCGGTACGTGGTCGGCGTACTCAATGACCGCAACAGCCGTGGCGGCTCGCGTTGCGTGCATGATCAGCTGCGGGTCGGCATGACCTTGCAGGTATCTGCGCCGCGCAACAACTTCGGGCTGCAGGAGGCTGCTTCGCACAGCGTATTGCTGGCCGGTGGTATCGGGATTACACCGCTGCTGTGCATGCTGCGTCGTCTCGTTGCGTTGGGCAAGCCGGTGGATCTCATCCAGTGCGCGCGCTCCAATAAGGAAGCCGCTTTCATGGACGAGATTAAAACGATTTCGGCGGCGGGCCAGGTTCGCGTGCACTGGCATTTCGACGACGAGCAAGGCGGACCGCCCGACCTGAAACAGCTGTTGGCGGGACACCCTGCCGATACGCATCTGTATTGCTGCGGTCCGGGTCCGATGCTCGATGCGTTTGAGCGTGCATGCGATGAACTCGGCTATACGAACACCCATATCGAACGTTTTGCGGCAGCCGCGCCTGTTCCAGCGGCGGTCGATGCAGGCGGGTGCAGCGTCGAACTGCGGCGCAGCGGCATGACGATCCAGGTCCCGGCGGGCAAATCCGTACTCGACGCGTTGCTGGACGCCGGTGTGGCGCATGACTACAGCTGCAAGGAAGGTATCTGCGGCGCCTGTGAAACGAAAGTGCTGGAGGGCGAGGTGGAGCATCACGACAGCATCCTCACCAAAGACGAGCGTGCCGCCAACAAGAGCATGATGGTGTGCGTTTCACGTTGCAAGCGGGGGCCGCTGGTACTGGATATCTGAATTAAGGCACCGCGCAGGGATAAGTTGGGCAATTTGGCGGCCGTCGCGGGATGCGGTGCAAGGCGTGAGGAGGAGCCATAGCGAGCTATGGCGACGACGAGCAACGCAGCAACGCGCCCGCTACGGCCTGCATAATTGACAAACTTTTTCGTTGGAGGTGCATATGCGGGGACTGCACACCAAAATAGTGCAGCGACGCCTGGATCGCTTTTTGCATAGTGTGCTGAACGCGCTCGAATAACCAACATAGAGGAGACACCCGGATGGGAGACGTACTAAAGAAGATCAGGCTGGCCGCAGTCCAGGCCGCATCGGTGCACCTCGACCGTGATGCGACGATCGACAAGGCTTGTCAACTGATCCGTGAAGCAGGCGCCGCCGGCGCCGACATGATTGGATTCCCTGAGGGGTTCGTCCCCGCCCATCCCTCGTGGTACACGGTGCGCCCTGCGACCGGCATGGTCAGTCTCAGCCTGTCGCGCCGCCTGTTTCAAAATTCAGTGGTGATTCCCAGCGAGGCGACCGATCGTCTCGGCGACGCATGCCGTGACGCAGGCATCACCGCGGTGATCGGCGTGTGCGAGAAACGGCCGGACACCACCGGCACCATGTTCAATACCCAGTTGTTCATCGGCCCTGACGGCGGCATCCTCGGCAAGCACCAGAAACTGGTGCCGACCGTTGGCGAGCGCCTGGTGCATACCGGCGGTTGGGGCGATACCCTGAAAGCCTATCGTGCGCCGTTCGGCATGGTGAGCGGCCTGGTATGCGCCGAAAATGCGAACCCGCTGGCCTCCGCCGTCATGATGAGCCACTATCCGCTGGTGCATGTCGCCGCCTGGCCCGCCTTCGTCTCGCCCGCGCTTGAGCTGTCGGAGATCGTGTCGGCGGTCAGCCGCGGGCTGGCCTATTCGATGGGTTGCTTCGTAATCAATTCAACCGGTGTACTCGACGACGCGACTATCGAAGCGTACGAGATTGCCGGCGAGGACCGCGCGTTCCTCGAGAAAGTCAAAGGTCGTGGCTGCGCTTCCATCGTCGGCCCGAACGGCCAGATCATCACTGAACCGCTGGAAGGCGAAGGCATCGTATATGCCGACGTCGATCTCAACGCGGTGATGATCCCCAAACTCATCCATGACTTTGCCGGGCATTACAACCGGGCCGATGTGTTCTCGCTCCATGTGAATACGTCTGCGCCGACGACCATCAACCCGAGCCATCCGCAAAGCGCCGGTTTCGAAATGGAACAACGCGAGCGCGCGTCCGGCCTCTCTGAAAACGTTGCCTACGCCCAGACGGAATTCGCATCACGGCGTAAGTCGTAATTTCACGTTCCATATGCAACAAAAGACCGGTCACCTTCGGGGGATACGTTTCGTTCGATTCAATCAAAAGGATAAGACAATGAACAAACACGACAAGCAAGGTCTCGACCGCCGGGGATTCCTGATGGGTGCGGCCACTATCGCCGGCGCAGCGGCAACCGGCACGCTGGTTCCGGCCGGGATGGCACGCGCACAGACGAACAAGATCAAGGTCGGCCTGATGTTGCCGAGCACCGGTTCGTTCGCCCAGATCGGCAACTCCGTCGCGAACGGTTTCAAGATGTACGTCGATGAACGCGGCGGCAAACTCGGCGGCCGCGAAATCGAGTATTACACCGTGGATGACGAATCGAATCCATCCAAGGCGCCGGAGAACGCCAGCCGCCTGGTCCAGCGCGACAAGGTGGATGTGGTGATCGGCTCGGTGCACTCCGGCGTCGCGCTCGGCATGGCCCGCGTGCTGCGCCAGAGCGGCGTGCTGTCGATCGTGCCGGCCGCCGGCGCGGATGAGATCACCGGCGCATTGTGCGCACCGAATATTTTCCGTACCTCGTTTTCCAACTGGCAGATCATTCATCCGCTTGGAAAAGTCCTGAAGGACAAAGGTCACAAGAAGGTGGTGTTCATCACCTGGAAGTTCACCACGGGCGACCAGATGCTGGCCGCGTTCAAGGAGGGCTTCGAACAGCAGGGTGGCCAGATCATCAAGGAACTGTCCCTGCCCTTCCCGCAAGTCGAGTTCCAGTCGCTGCTGACCGAAATCGGCGCGCTCAAACCGGACGCGGTGGTCGCATTCTTCGCCGGCGCCGGCGCGGCAAAGTTCATCAAGGACTACCAGGCCGCCGGACTGAAGGACAAGATTCCGCTGTTCGGCTCCGGCCTGCTGACCGACGGCGTGCTCGATGCGGTAGGCGATGCGGCACAAGGCATCGAAACCACACTGCACTATGCCGATGGACTCGACACCCCCGCCGACAAGGCGTTCCGCCTGGCGTATGCGAAGAAGTACAAGGAACAGCCGGATGTCTATTCGGTGCAAGGCTACGATGCCGGCCAACTGCTTGCCGCCGGCCTCGACACCGTCAAGGGCGATGTCGCCAACAAGGCCGGCATGATCAAGGCGATGGAATCCGCCAGGATCAACAGCCCGCGTGGCGCGTTCACGCTCTCCAGGGCGCATAACCCGGTGCAGGATTCCTACCTGCGCAAGGTGGTCGGCAAGGAGAACAAGCTGGTCAGTGTGGTCCAGAAAGCGCTCGCCGATCCGGCGCGCGGCTGCCGCGTTTAACAAGGTACTGCCCTCGGGGAATTGATGGATCTCGCAAACTTTCTTATCCAGCTGCTCAACAGCGTGCAGTACGGCCTGCTGTTGTTCATGCTGGCCGCCGGCCTCACGCTGATCTTCGGCATCATGGGCGTGGTGAATCTCGCCCATGGCAGTTTCTACATGCTGGGGGCTTTCCTGGCCTGGTCGTTGAGCAGCACTTTCGGCAGCTTCACCCTGGCCATCATCGGCGGCGTCGTGCTGTCGGTGGTGTTAGGGCTGGTGCTCGAGTGGACGCTGTTTCGCCACTTCTACCACCGCCCTCACCTCGACCAGGTGCTGCTGACGTTCGGGCTGATCTACATCTTCGAGGAAATGCGGTCCATCCTCTGGGGCGACGACGTGCATGACGTGGCGATACCCGACATGTTGAGCGCGTCGCTTCCACTCACCGACAACCTGTCGTATCCGGTGTACCGGCTGTTCATGTCGGGCGTGTGCATCGCGCTCGCCATCGGCCTGTACCTGTTGATTTCAAAGACGCGGCTCGGCATGAAGATTCGCGCCGGCGCATTCAACCGGGACATGACCGAGTCGCTCGGTATCAATATCAAGCTGATCCACGCGATCGTGTTTGCGCTGGGTGTCGGCCTCGCTGCGGTGGCGGGCATGATTGTGGTACCCATCTCGAGCGTCTATCCGAACATGGGTGCGGAAGTGTTGATCATGTGCTTTGTGGTGGTGGTGATCGGCGGCATTGGCTCCGTTCGCGGTGCATTGATTGCTGCACTGCTGGTCGGCCTGGTCGACAATTTTGGCAAGGTGCTGCTGCCCCAGATGTCGGGCATGCTGGTTTATATGTTGATGGCAGCGGTGCTGCTGTGGAAGCCGGAAGGGTTGTTCAAGCAATGAGCAAGATTCAAGCAAATCTCGAAGTCCTGCCGCGCGGCGTGCGGGTGGTGCTGCTGGCCGGCCTGTTCGCGCTGGCGGCCTTCCCTTTTTTCGGCGGCGAGTTTTATATCCAGCTGGTCACGACCATGATGATCCTCGCGATCTTTGCCATGAGCCTGGACCTGCTGCTGGGAGTCACCGGCATGGTATCGCTCGGCCATGCGGCGTACTTCGGACTGGCGGGTTACGCCCTGGCGTATATCACTCCGCAGAACGAAGCAGCGAGCTTATGGTGGACCTTGCCGGCAGCAGTGTTGGCGTCCGCGCTGGCAGCGTTGGTGGTCGGCTTTTTTGTTGTGAGAACGCGCGGCATCTATTTCATCATGGTGACGCTGGCGTTTGCGCAAATGATGTATTACCTGTTCTTTGACAGCAAAACGATGGGTGGATCGGACGGCTTGTACGTCAATTTCAGGCCAGACACCAGTGTGTTTGGAGTGCGCTTGCTGGATCTGAATAACCATGTGGTCCTTTATTACTTCACGCTGGCGTTCGTGGTGGCCGTGTACTTCTTTCTGCGCCGCCTGCTGCAGAGCGCGTTCGGGCGGGCGCTGGCTGGCATCCGCGTGAATGAACATCGGATGCGTGCGATGGGATACGGCACCTTTTCCTACAAGCTCTCCGCGTTCACGCTGGCGGGTGCGCTGGCCGGCCTGGCCGGATACCTGTGGGGGACGCACACCGGTTTCATCAATCCGGAGCTGCTCGGTTTTCATATGAGTGCCCACGCGATCATGATGGTGATCCTCGGCGGCATGGGCAATTTCGCCGGTGCGATCGCGGGTGCGTTTGCATTTGAGTGGCTGGTTCACACGTTCAAAGACTTACCGGCGATCGGCGCCTTCCGGGCCGGCAAACACTGGCAATTGTGGATGGGGATATTCATCGTGCTGCTCATAACGTTTGCACCGCGCGGACTGCTCGGCGCGGCTGCGCGCGCGATGCGCAGGAAGGAGCCGGGCCATGAATGAAGTACTGTTAAGCGCCACGAAGCTGACCAAACATTTTGGCGGACTGGCGGCAGTCAACAATGTGTCCGTCGATTTGTGGCGTGGTCGTATCCATGCGGTAATCGGCCCTAACGGCGCCGGCAAATCGACGCTGACCAACCTGTTATCCGGCGATTTGCCGCCGACCTCGGGCGCGGTCACGTTGGGCGGCAAGGACATTACCGGCTTCACCGCCGAGAAAATCTCGCGCGAAGGCCTCGGGCGCAGCTATCAGAAGACCAACATCTTCCTGCCGTTTACCGTGTGGGAAAACGTGCGGCTTGCCGCCCAATCACGCCAGCCGCAGCAGCCGTGGAACCCGCTGCGCTGGTTGCAGGATGCGGAACGGTCAGGCGGCGTCCGCGAGCGTGCCGAACGCGCTATTGCGCTTGCAGGTCTCGAACATCGCTCGCAGGCGATTGCCGGAACCATCAGTCACGGCGAACAGCGCCAGCTCGAAATAGCGATGACGCTGGCCACCCAGCCGCAAGTGCTGCTGCTCGATGAGCCGCTGGCCGGCATGGGCGTGGCCGAAGCAGAGCGCATGATCGAGTTGCTGCTCAAACTGAAGACTGGCCATGCGGTCCTGCTTGTGGAGCATGATATGGATGCGGTTTTCGCACTGGCCGACCATCTGACGGTGATGGTCAACGGACAGGTTATTGCCAGCGATGTGCCGGCCAAAGTACGTGAAGATGCCGGGGTGCAGGCAGCATATCTCGGTGAGGAGCATTGACATGGCCGAGATGCTGATTGAGGCCAAAGGCCTGAACACTTATTACGGCGCCAGCCATATCCTGCAAGGCGCCGATTTCTCTGTCGCGCGCGGCGAATCCATCGGTCTGATGGGCCGCAACGGCATGGGGAAAAGCACTCTGCTCAAAAGCATCATGGGGCTGGTGAAACCTCGGTCGGGCACGGTTGACATCATGGGCCGGCCGATGACGGGTCGCGCACCGTATGAGATTGCGAAGCTCGGTGTGGCGTATGTGCCGGAGGGGCGCGGTATTTTTGGTAACCTCAGCGTGGTCGAGAACCTGAAAATGGCGGCGCGTCCGGGCACGCGTGGTCAGCGTGAATGGACTTACGAGCGTGTACTCGAAACTTTCCCGCGCCTGAAGGAGCGTCTTGGCCATGGTGGACAGCAATTGAGCGGCGGCGAGCAGCAGATGCTCACGATCGGCCGCGCACTCATGACCAACCCGGATGTGCTGATCCTGGATGAAGCTACCGAAGGATTGGCGCCGCTGATCGCGCGCGAGATCTGGCGTATATGCGGGTTGATCCGCGAGAGCGGTATCAGCAGCGTCATCGTCGACAAGAACTGGAAGCATGTGACGCAGGTTACTGACCGTAATGTCATCCTCGTCAAGGGCAAGGTGGCGTTTGCCGGTACTTCGGGAGAACTGCATGCGCAGCCGGAGTTGCTGGAGCAGCATCTGAGGCTTTAGGATCCTGCGGAGTGATGGTGCGCGTGGCGCACCGTACTTAGAGCGGATTGCCACCGGATTCAAGGGCTGCGCCGCCCGATAAAGCCGGGCGGCCCTTCGGGTGAGGCCAAAGGCAGGCGATCGCGGCGTTGCGCTCACCAGCCTTTGACCTCACGCAACCCTTGAATCCGGTGGCAATCCGCTCTAGCCCACAAGCTGAACGCCATGCTCCTCATTTGCGATGCGACGTATGTACGCGGCGAAGTCCGGGTCTTCGCCGCGGAGCAGTTGCGGCAGCAGGTAATAGAAATCTTCGCGGCGGCACCACTCGCGCATGTAGTCATCCCAGGAATTCCAGCGCCTCAATGCGACTCCTTTCAGATCGGGCTCGTATGACACGATGTACGCGCGCTCGAAAAGCGCGACCAGCATTTCGTAAATGATGAGCATGCGTTCACGCTGCTCGTCGCTCGTGTTGGCGCTCATCGTAGTGCTGCGCAATTGCAGGTCGGGATTGTCGAGTACGATTTTCAGGAAGTCGTTATACGCATTCTGCAACAGCTGGTAGGCCTCTTC
>JBBWZW010000067.1:0-14210 GCA_039649305.1 Burkholderiales bacterium | reverse complement strand
CCGCTGTTCCGGCCACGTTCGTGGCGCTATGCGCTAACGGATTCCGGTCATCGCGGCAGGATGATGCGCAGGATGATGTTTGACGTCAGCATATTTGTCGCTTCAGCGAAGGCGCTGTTGCTGGTGGTTGTCGGGCATCGGAGTCAGCTGACGGTGGCTTCAGGGCCGCCGCTTACGTCATCCATCAGGCCTTCTGTTCAAGCCGCGATTGGGTCCGGGAATCACTAAAACCGGTCCGGCTCGCTTTTACTCCCTCCCCCTTGGGTGGGGAAGGAGTAAAAGCGAGGCTCCGCGATACGCCAGCCACGTTACAGAGTCCCCCTAAAAACAAACCCACTCCCCAATCAACTGATACTCCGTCCCCCGCATCCCCTGCTTGAAATGCCCGAACTTATCGTTCGAGCCAAACCCTCCTAAATCCAACCACGTGCACCCCACCTTTTTCATCTCAAGCGCAGCGTTCCAGCACAAAAAATTCCCGCAGTTGTATTTCCTCCCCGCTGCGCCGAACCACCCTATGTAGTACTCGGCTTTCTGCCCGCAGCGGGCCAGTATCATGCCGGCCACGGGTTCGCCTTCGAAGACCGCCTGCAGGACAAGGAAGTCGTCGGGCCTCGCAAGGTAAAGCGCCCTCAACAGCGCCCTCTCAGGGCCGTGGAAATTCTTCGATTGCATGTTTTCGACATGACGGTCGAGCATCCACTCGACGGATTCGGCAGTATTCGATGTGCGAAGTTCGAGCCCGCTGCGTTCGGCCAGCTTCAGGTGATTGCGCCAGTTTGACGCGAGCCGCTTCCGCATTTCGCTTTCTGCAGGACGCAGGTCGACGAGCGCCGAGCAATGACAATATTTTTTCCTGTCCCTGAATCCCAGTTGCGTCAGCACGCTTCTGTTTTCATCGGACATGTCGAGCGCCGGCGCAATCAGCAACGGTCCGCTCCGCAACATCTTCCAGCGGTCGCGGATCAGTTGCAATACGTTCTGCCGGACGCTGCATGTCGGTGCTTCGTCAACAAACAATGGACCGCGGTTGATGCGTGACGCTATCCGCAATCCCACCAGTCTTTTCTCCAGCACCTGACAGATTGCTACCGGCGTTCCCGACCGCTCGAAGATGTAGCGATTGATATGCCATTGCTGCGCATGCTTCTTCGCTTCGCCATACGCATGCGATTGCATCAAGTGCGGTCTCTGGATCGCGTTGAAACATTCTTCCCACTCCTGCGCATCCTGCACAGGACGAATTCGATAACTGTTTTTCATACGCGAGATCCGCAGCTGCTGGCGATAACCGGACCTTAACCCGAAACGTTTTTCACACGACTGCGAGACATCAAGAACCGAGGCGCAGCTTCGAAAACACACAATGAAAACCAAGTGTCCCTCGACGCATCTCCTCATGCGCCCATCAATAGAAACCGAGTGTTCATCGAACGATGCGTGAACGTCGGGAAAAAAGATGCGCGGCAAGTATTCTCGTCGGAACTTTATGCTGAGGGGAAAGGTCTTCAACATGCCTTTCGCTTCCGCAGTGAAAGCAAAATAAAACGCCTCATGGTGATCGAAAAGCGACAACTGCCTGTCGACGCGATCGCCGGCGTTTCATGAGTCTGTCTCACGACAACTTCTCATCCCTTCCCAACCGGGAAAAATAATTTTTACGAATCACCGTTGTAGGAGTGACCTGTTTTGAAACGTGTAGCATACCCATCCCTTTTAGTGCTGAGCCTGACCCTTGCCGCCTGCGGAGGCAACGGCCCCGCAATACCGAAGATTCCAACACAATCTCCGGTACCGGTTCCTGCGCCGGCGCCTGCGCCCGCACCGACGCCGACCCCAACCCCGGTGCCCGAGCCGACACCCGCCCCTGCTCCGGCACCGGCACCAGCACCAGCCCCGGCACCAGCTCCGGCCCCGACCGAAGCACCAGCAGAGAAACGCGATCCACTGAAGTGGCCGTTCGCGCAAAACAGCATCTGGAATATGCCTATCGGTAGCGGCGCGAAATACGTGCCTGCGAATCTGTCCGGCACGCCGGGCGACGACCAATGGGCCCCGATGCCGCAAATCGACGATGAGAAAATCGTCCTCCGTCCGAACGCGCCGCAGACCAAGGTCTACTACAGCGATGCCGGCTGGACCGGCAAGAATCGATGCGGTGCAACCGGTGGCCTGTTGACGCAAGTCCCGATGCCGGCCGACTTCGTGGTTCCCCATAACGGTGAGAACAGTTCTGCGGTATTCCTCGCATCGGATGGCCGCAGCCTGATCCATATGCAGCCTTTCACACGCTGCTGGTCAGGCAAGGACGCGACCAGCCTGGTGAAATTCGACAGCGTTGATATCTATGGCGACGGCATCTACGGTTCGCACGGCGGTTCGCGCATGTCGGCTATCGGTGGTTCGATTCGCGTAGGTGAGTTGCGTCCGGGCCAGCCAGGCCCGAAACACGCGCTGAAGGTCAACGTCTTTGCAAAACAGGCGCTCTTCAAATGCAACTCCTGGAACGACTGCTACCGTTGGCCTGCGACTGCAGCTGACAGCTATGCTGTTGGACACTACGGTACCAACGGCGGCAACAGCAACAGCAACATGAAAATGGGTGCGCTTCTTGCGATCCCCGCCTCCGTCGACCTGTCCAAGCTGGGCCTCGAAACCCAGCCGGCCAAACAGCTTGCCTGGACCTTCCAGAACTACGGCGGCTATGTCGTCGACGACACCTACGGACCGGCATTCGCGCTCAACGCCGAGCAGGGTCCCGATGGTTCCGTACGTGACCAGTTCAAATCCGATTGGGGCTTCGATTTCGAACAGCGTGTGATCAACAACACGCCGTGGTCGCGTGACATGCAGCGTTTGGTAAAAGCGCTCAACGTCGTAAGCAACAACAGCTCGAGCAACATCGGTGGCGGCGGTACACCACGCCAGCCGCTGGCGCCGGCATTCAAGTAATTTCATTATTCGGTCGACGAGCAGATTGGACCTGCCGTGTAACATCAACTCATTGACCGGATAACTGAAGCAACGCTCAAACTGAGGAAGAACCAGCCGCCAATACGGGGCTGGTTTTTTCATTTGCTGAGCTTTTATGGCGCATGCACCAAATCCCGTTTGATTCACCACAAGACCGACCGGCCGGCTTTTTCTACGCTATGTACAGCGGTTCTTCGCCGGGCGAATGGAGGACACGCTGATTCAACAGGGAACCCACGTGTCAACTCGAACACAGTGAACAAATCCCGAACGCACCACCTGCGCCGAAGTACGGCTTCCCCACTGCCTGATACAGACATCGGGTAACAACCGTGTCTTCAACGACACGCCACGTCCTGCCGAAGGAGAGATCAACCATGACTGTTGCGACCGATATCACGATCGTTGGAGCCGGCCCTTATGGTTTGTCGATAGCCGCCTACCTGCGCGAGCTCGGCCTGGATTTCCGCATCATCGGCAGCCCGATGCATAGCTGGCTGACATCGATGCCGAAAGGGATGTTGCTGAAATCGGCGGGATTCGCCTCCAACCTCTACGATCCCGGTCGAACGTTTACTCTCGAGCGATTCTGCAAGGAGCATGGCATTCCCTACCAGGACATCGGCTTGCCGGTGCGCCTCGATACATTCACTTCTTATGGCATAGCTTTCCAGAAGCGCATGGTGCCGCAACTCGAAGATGAAAAGCTGGTTACGCTCAATCGCGCGCCAGGGGGATTCGAGTTGCGGATGGAAAGCGGCATTGCATTCCGGACCCGCAAAGTGGTGCTGGCGGTAGGCATTGATTACTTCCGGCATATGCCGCGGCCGCTAGCGCACTTGCCTGCCGAACTGTGTTCGCATAGCGCCACGCATCACGAGTTCAGCCGCTTCCGGCGCAAGGACGTTGCGGTGATCGGAAGCGGCGCATCCGCAATCGATATCGCAGTGTTGCTGCACGAAGCGCAGGCGCGCGTTCAGCTCATCGCGCGCGCGCCGGAGATCAGGTTCGGCTATGAGGAAGCGCCGTCGCGTTCTCTGCTGCAGAGACTGCGTGCGCCGATGTCCGGCGTTGGCGCCGGATGGAAGAACCGGATGTGTACCGATGTGCCCTGGTTATACCGCTACCTGCCCGATCGCCTGCGCCTGCGCACGGTCAAAAGATTCCTTGGGCCGGCGGGTGGATGGTTCATGAAAGACCGCGCCACGTTTGTGCCGCGCATCGTCGGCTGCGAGCTGCATGAGGCAACGGCTTTCGGCGGACGCGTGGAGCTCGGCCTGGTGGGAGTCGACGGCGCCACGCGCCAGGTATCGGCCGAACATGTGATAACGGCCACTGGATACAGGACGGACGTACAACGCCTGCCGTTCCTGAGTCTCGACATCCTCGAACAACTGAAGCTCATCGGACAGTCGCCGCGGCTGTCGGGAAATTTTGAATCGTCGGTGCCGGGATTGTATTTCGCGGGGCCGATAACGGCTACCAGCTTCGGACCGGTGATGCGCTTTGCAGTGGGCGCGGAGTTTGCCTGTCAGCGCATTTCGCGGCATCTCGCGCGCGAGGCAGGCGCACGTTCCGTCCCGCCGAAAGTTGAAGCGGTGCCGGGGGCGCAGTAGGGCTCGCAGTAGGGCTTATTCCACGGCTAAACATACGCGTAGGGTGGCAACCCCCGTGTCCACTCTACGAGCTCTGTCACCTACAGGGCGGAACGTGGCTTGGGATGCTAATCCCAACATTCATGCTTTGCACGTCGTACGGCTTTTATGCGAGCCCCTTCCAACGCCGCACCGTGCAGTTACGCCGTCAGTCATAGGAGTCCCGGACGTTGGGGTTGGCGCGTGCGCCGCAGATCCCAACCTACGTCATTTCCGCGCACGCAAGTGAGTAGCAGCAGCAGTTATGCACAGCACCACACATTGTTCCGCTGACCGGGATAACGGCGCGAACTGAGGCATGTCAAAGCAGCCAGTCAGTCGCTTGCGTAGTGTTGTATCTAAAGCTTCGATCATTTCTCTGCGCGGGCCCCAGGCTCCGTTGAGCAATCTGCACAGGATTTTCCATTCGGTGGTGGAGATGCGGATGGAAGGTCATTGGCGCATCCGCAATCTGCCCGGGCGCTACCTGAGCCCGGCGGCAAAGTACTTTTGAAAGTGGGCCATGAATCTCTCCAGATTTCTGCTGATTCTTGCGGCGCGTTCCAGGATAGTCTTGCTGATGCTGGGCATTACCGTGTTCGTGGCATTTGCGGTCAGCCTGCTGATGCCCAGCACGTACAAGGCCACCACGACGCTCGTCGTCAATTACAAGGGCACCGATCCGGTCACCGGATTCACGTTGCCGTCGCAATTGATGCCCGGCTTCATGTCCACGCAGGTGGAGGTCATCAAGAGCATGAATACCGCGTTGAAGGTGGTGGATGACCTCAAGCTCGCCGAAGGTGCGGCGACCCGGCGCCGGTTCGCCAGCGATACCCGGGGCAAAGGCGACATCCGCGCCTGGCAGGCCGAGCGCCTTCTGAAGCGACTCGATGTCGCACCATCGCGCGAGAGCAGCATACTCAGCATCAGCTTTCGCGATACCGACCCGGAGCGCGCCGCCAGCATTGCCAATGCCTTCGCTGCAGCCTATCAGCAACTCAGCCTCCAGTTGAAGGTGGATCCCTCCAGAAAGGCCGCCGGTCACTTCAATGCGCAGCTCACGCTGCTGCGCGAACAATTCGAGAAAGCGCAGAAAAAGGTGTCGAGTTATCAGCAGGAGAACGGCATCGTCAGCGGGGACGCCCGGCTGGATGTCGAAACGGCCCGACTGAATGATCTTTCCACTCAGCTGACGATCGCGCAGGGGCAGAGGATGGATGTCTCATCACGCCGTGGCGATGCGCGAGGTAATGGCGCTGCCGAGTCTCCCGACATACTCGCCAATCCGTTGATCCAGAACCTGAAGATGCAACTCGCCCAGGCGGACCAGCGGTTTGCCGGCGTTCAAAAGCGGTACATGGAGGAACATCCTCAGTATCAGCAAGCGAAGGCCGAGGTCGACAGGCTGCGCGCGGAGCTCAATGGCCAGATCAGGATTGCGTCCAACAGCATGGTCAGCAGCACGCGCATCCTGCAGCAGCGCGAAGCGGAGCTTCGGGCCGCCCTGGAAGCGCAAAAGACCAAGGTGCTCGAGTTCAACCGCATGCAGGACCGGCTCAGGTTACTGGCCAACGAGAGGGACAATGCGCAACGCGCGTATGAGACTGCGGCACAGCGATTGACACAGGCCAATTTCGAAGGCCAGTCCAACCAGGGTGATGCCGCGGTGCTGAACCCGGCGCTGGCGCCGCTCCAACCTGCCTCTCCGAACGTTTTGCTCAACACGCTGTTGTCGCTGTTCCTCGGCACCATGCTCGGCATCGGCGTTGCCATGCTGGTCGAGATGCTGGACCGCCGCGTACGGTCGGCGAATGACCTGGTGAAGGCACTCCGGGCGCCGGTGTTCGGCGTGATGACCCGGGGGGATTCCGGCCGCCGGCGTGTGGGAATGCCAAGAATGTCGCTACCGTACCGAGGCGTTTTCTAATCAGGAAAGGGGAACAGTATGGAGCCAGTCCATCCGGTAGCAACACTGCCCGTCAAACCCGGAGAACCATTCAGCAAGGGCGCCAGCATGGGGGGCATCTTCGTGGAGCAGGGCAAGCTCACGCCGAAGGACATCGAGCGCGTGCTGGGTATCCAGAAAAGGCATGGCCTGCGCTTTGGCGAAGCGGCGCAGCTGTTGAACCTGGTTACCGAGACCGATGTGCAGCAGGCACTGGCACGCCAGTTCGACTATCACTACCTGCAGCCGGGCGAGGGCAAGTACCCGCCGGAACTGGTGGCCGCCTATCAGCCGTTCAGTCCCCAGGTGGAGACCCTGCGCGCGGTTCGCACCCAGCTCATGCAGCACTGGTTTGGGCGCGGCAAGCGGACCCTGGCGCTGGCCGGCGTCAACCAGGGCGAGGGGGTCAGTCTGTTCGCTGCGAACCTTGCGGTGGTGTTCGCGCAACTCGGCGAACGGACCCTGCTGATCGACGCCAACCTGCGCCGTCCGCGCCAGCATGAAATTTTCGGACTGTCGGCAAGACAGGGCCTGTCGGATATTCTCGCCAACCGCGCCGGCATCGAAACCTTTTCCAAAGTCGATTCCTTCATCCATCTCGCTGTGCTGCCGGCCGGCACGCGTCCGCCGAATCCACAGGAACTGATCAGCCGCGATTCGTTTGATGAGGTCAGCGAGAGCCTGGCGAGCCGGTTCGACGTGATACTGATCGATGTGCCTGCATTCTCGGCGGGGGCGGATGCGCTCGCCATTGCCGCCCGCGTGGGAGGCGTGCTGCTGGTTTGCCGGAAGGATGTGACCAACCTGACTGAGCTTGATGCCGTGAGTGTGCAGTTGGGGCGGGCGGGGGCGGAAGTGGTGGCGTCGGTGCTGGTTGAGTTTTGAACCTCCGGCACAGGAGCCCTTCATCGTGCAGCCCTCACAGCTAAAACACCCCGCCAGGTCCCTCGGCATCGACCACAGCAAGTCCTCCATGCTGCTCGTATCAGGAGGCGTCTTAGCTTCGCTGCTGATCGGAGTCGTGGCCGGAGTGTTCGGCGGAATCGCGGCGCTGATATCGCTATCGTTTGCACTCGTCATGGCCATCGCTATCGGCGATTACCGCGCGGGCATCCTGCTCGCGCTGGTCCTGTTGCCCCTGAGTGCGACCAGCCTCATTCCGCGGGAGCTGTTCGGCATCACCGGGTTCAACCCGCTTAACGCGACGCTGTTGATGACCGCGACATCACTGCTCTTCATGTTCCTGTTCCATCGTGGTGAACTCGCAGTGCCCGGCTTTCCGCGCGCCTTCTGGATCTACCTGGCGGCAATGACGCTGGCCGCCCTGCATGGCGCGTTCCAGGTCTCTTCGATTCCTCCCTATTACCAGGCCTTGCAGATCGTCAATTTCAATACACCGCTCGGATACCTGCGCGATGTTTTCCTGAAACCGGTGCTGATCCTGATTACCGCGTACATGCTTTCCATTGCCATCAGAAATGCGCGCCGTCCGACGGTCTTCCTGGTAGCGCTGTTCTTCTCCGCCATCATATTGCCGATTGCGACGGTTGCTTACCTGGCCGGCGCCGGTTTCTCGTTGGCCGAACTGGCACACAGCGAATCGAGAGGCGCATTGACAGCGCTTGGCATGCACGCCAATGAGTTCGGCCTGATGTTCAATATGGCGTTCGCATTGGCCTTGTTCTGTTTCATCAACATGCCCGGCGGTTTCGCAAAGTGGATGCTCGGCCTCGTCATCGTTGTCCTGGTCGCCGCGATCATGCTGACTTTCTCGCGCGGCGCCTACATCGGCTTTCTTGCCGTGATGGCCTGGTTCCTGTACACGCAAAGGAAGTTCAGCATCATGCTGTTCGGCCTGGTGCTGATTCCCGCGGCGATACTGGTGATCCCGAACGCGGTGGTCGAACGCGCCACCCTGGGGGCGCAGGACAGGAACCTCGACACGATCTCCGCAGGCCGGCTCGACGGTATATGGCGGCCACTGCTGCCCGATGTACAAGCGAGCCCCCTTGTGGGCAACGGCCTCAACGCCATCCTGTGGTCCGAGGCGGCGCAGCGCGGCGCCATACTCAAGGTAGCCCATCCGCATAGCGCCTATCTTGGCGTGCTGCTCGACCTCGGTGTGCTCGGCGTGCTGGTGATTGCCCTGTTCTTCTGGCATATGCGCCGGATCTTCAGCGCGCTGGCGGAACAATCCACCGAGCCGATCTGGCGCGGCTTCTTCCGTGGCGCTATGGCCTGCATCCTGCTGCTGCTGGTGCAAGGCCTGACCGACGATCGCTTTACGCCGACCTTCCCGCAAACATTTCTCTGGCTGGCCTATGGCATCGCGATAGGGATGATGGCAAGGAATGAAGCAAACCTTATTGCGCATGACTTTCACAGCCGTCATCCGGTGGCCATATGAAAATCTGCTTCCTCGGCTATGAAAACCTGCCGGTGCTCGCGCCTGAATACAATCGGCACGGCATCGGCGGCGAACAGGTGCAGCATACGTTGCTGGCGAAGGCATTGGCGCGCCGCGGCCATGAGGTCAGCATGGTGGTGTACGACTATGGTCAGGCCGACGGCGCCTGCTGGGAAGGCGTGGTCACCTACAAGGCTTTTCGCGCGCAGGCAGGCATACCCTTGCTGCGCTATCTCCATCCGCGCTGGACCGGCCTGTGGTCGGCGCTGCACAGGGCGGATGCCGACCTGTATTACGCCAGCTGCGCCGGCATGCACCTGGGCTTGCTGGCGCTGTTTTGCAAACGCGCCCGACGCAAATTCGTATTCAGGGTCGCCCACGATACCGATTGCGAACCGGACAGCTTGCTGATCAGGTACTGGCGCGACCGGAAGTTTTATGAATACGGCTTGCGGCACGCGCACGGAATCCTCGCGCAGAGCCGCAAACAGCAACGCGCGATGTTCGACAATTACGGCTTGCACAGCGAGGTGGCGGAGATGCTGGTCGATCCCCCCGAGCCGGAAACCGAGCGCGATATCGATGTGCTGTGGGTGAATAACCTGCGGCAGTTCAAACGACCCGACCTGTTCCTCGCGCTTGCGGCAAAACTGCCGGGACTGAAGTTTCACATGGTCGGCGGCCCCCAGCCACGTGCCGGCGATTTGTACCGGACGATTATGCGCCAGGCCGCCGCTTTGCCCAATCTCGTTTTTCACGGCCCCGTTCCTTATCACGATGTCGGTCACAGGTACGGGCGCGCACGTCTTTTCGTCAACACTTCCGATACGGAAGGCTTTCCCAACTCCTATCTGCAGGCCTGGGTGCGCGGTACGCCGGTAGTGGCGTTCTTCGATCCGGATTCCGTCATCCGGCGCGAACAGCTTGGGGCCGCGGTGTCATCGCCGGACCAGATGGCTAACGCGATCACCGCGCTCCTGAATGATCAATCCGCCTGGCTGACCGCGAGCAAGCGCTGCACGGCGTATGTGACCAATACTTATGGCGAGGACCGCATCCTCGCACCTTATCTGGAACTTTTTCACAGAGCCTGCCTATGGAAAACCAACGCATCAACCTGCTTTTCATCGTCAATTCCCTGACGTTCGGCGGTGCGGAAAAGCACGTGGTCACGTTGCTCAATACGCTCGACACAACGCGTTTCCGCCTTGCGCTTGCGTACCTGAAAAACGACGAAACGCTGTTGCCGCAGCTCGACCGCAAGCGGCTCGAAGGCGGCACATTCTGCTGCCATGTGTCCAGCAAGGTCGACTTGCGCGCAGCGCGCCGGCTGGCCGAAAAAATCCGTGACGACGCGATCGACATTGTCGTCTGCACCAACAATTACTCGTTGCTCTATGGCTGGCTGGCGCGCGCCGCTTCAGGGCAGCGGCCGCGCGTGATGGAGATC
Source organism: Burkholderiales bacterium (assembly GCA_039649305.1). GTDB lineage: Bacteria > Pseudomonadota > Gammaproteobacteria > Burkholderiales > Burkholderiaceae_D > Noviherbaspirillum. Next base: position 3,798 of record JBBWZW010000067.1, on the reverse strand, counting down.
TTTCATACCACGTCGATCGGTTCCCTCAGGGGCCAGCTCGAGATGTTGTTTTACCGGCCGATATTCCTGGCCAGCCACATGCTGGTGTATGTATGCGAAAGCCAGAGAAAATACTGGCGTGCGCGGGCGCTCAGGGCCCGCAAAGATGTGGTCATTCACAATGGCATCGACATCGACCACTTCACCGATCGCTACACGGAGCTGCGCAAAACGGCAGTGCGCGAAAGCCACGGCTTCTCCGCCGGCGACTACGTCATAGGTATTTGCGCCGCGATGCGGATCGAGAAGGCGCACGCCGATCTGCTGAATGCGCTGGCCCGTCTGCGATCGGCCGGCGTGGAGGCCAAGTGCCTGTTGATCGGCGACGGACCCGAGCGGACGGAAATCGAGCGCAAGATCGAATCGATGGGTCTGTCAGCGCATGTCAGGATCACCGGCTTCCTGGACGATGTGCGGCCTTCCGTTGCCGCCTGCGACGTAATGACTATCGTGTCGCACCATGTGGAAACATTTTCGATCGCCGCGCTCGAGGCGATGGCCCTCGGCAAACCTATGGTGATGAGCATGATCGGCGGCGCGGCGGAACAGGTGACCGACGGCGACAACGGATACCTGTACGCCCGGGGGGACATCGCGTCTCTGGTCGATGCGCTGCATAAATTGCATGACCGCGAAAAATGCCGGCAATTGGGCGCACGTGCGCGGTCGCTGACGGCTCAGCGGTTTTCCGTGAAGCTCATGGCCGATGCCTACGCGGAGCTCTTTACCAGGCTGGTGCGGGCGCCGGTTCAGGTAGAGGACTTCAATGCCGCCTGAAGGGAACATGCGCCGCAGCGCGGCCGTGCTCGCGTTGGCTGGCGGTGTCGAATACGGACTCCAGTTGCTGGTGCCGGTCATCCTGGTGCGCCATCTGGATGAAGTGGCTTTCGGCCAGTATCGCTTGTTGTGGTTGATGGCGGCCACGGCGTTCGCCATTGCGCCGGCATTCATGCCGCAATCGCTGTTCTTTTACCTCGCGCGCGCGGGGCAGGGCCAGAAGCGGCTTTATATCGGCAACGTGCTGGTCTGGCTGATCGCCGCCGGCTGTGTGTCCGGCGCCGTGACCAGCGGCTGGAACCCGTGGCTGCAGGATGCGGCAAGAGACCTGTTCTTCCGGACGCATGGCTGGTCCGCGCTGTTCCTCGCGTTGTCGGTGGTGTCGGCCCTGCTCGATGTATTGCCGACCGCCGATGGAAGGGCGTCATGGCAGGCGCGCGCCACCATCGGGCTGGCCGTGCTGAGGGCCGTGCTGTTAACTGCGGCCGCGTTGACGACGTCGGATATCGCCGGGGTCGCTTTTGCGATGTTGATGGTGGCGGCCGCAAGATTGTTCGTCCTTGCCTGGTACATCCGGACGCATGCGGACGGCAAGCTCACATGGCAGATGGCCGCGCTGAAAAGGCAACTCGCGTATGCGCTGCCTTTTGCGGTGGGCAATGCCTTGTTCCTGTTGCGCACGCAGGCCGATCAATGGGTGGTCATCAGCATGCTGTCGCCGGCGATGTACGCGACATTCTCCATTGCCTCCGTCGTGCTGCCGATAGCCACTCTGATACGCCAACCGGTATTCAACGCGATGATGCCGCGACTCAATCGCGCGCATGCGCAAGGCGATTCGGCACAAGCGGCGCGGCTGATTGCAAGCAGTAATGGCGCCACTGCGCTGTTTCTGGTGCCGGTTGTCGGCGCTATGTTCGCCACAGCCCCGGAGCTGGTTCAAATCGTCTATACCAGCCGCTATCAACAGGCGGCGCCGATCATGCAGGTGTACCTGATCGGCATGATGATGAACATGTTCGCCGTAGGGCATGTGCTGCCGGCACTCAATAAGGGACGTTTTGCGGTCATCAACAGCGCCGGCTGCCTGGCTGTCTCGGTAATATTCAGCATCATTGGCGTGATGCACTGGGGCCTGGTCGGCGCGGCATTCGGCAGCGTGCTGACGATGGCCATCAGCGAGCTGCTGTCGCTGAGAATGGTGGCACGCACCTTAGGCAGGGGCGTGCACCAGATGCTGGACTGGGGCGCATTATTGCCGACCTTGCTCGGGACCTGCATTGCCATCTCAGGCGTTGCATGGCTGCCGGCCAGCATCAGCGAATACGCGGTGGTCACCCTGGTATTCAAGGTCACCGTTTATGTGTCCTTGTTCATGCCCTTTTTCATCCTGACCGGCGGCCTGAAACACCTCGGCGTGCTGATCAGGCAATACCGGTGAACATCCATGTCGCTACGTTTGTGTATGCTGCCCTTGCTTGTCGTCTTGTCAGTCGGATCCGTTAGTGCCGATGACGGTTTTCCGCGCCTGATGGGAATGAACATCGGCGAAAAGAACTACGACGATCCCGTTTACCAAAAGCAGCTCGCGCGCATGGATATCGTCATCCTCGGGTTTTATCGTGGCTGGGGAGAGAGACGATCGGAGCAACCGATGCGCGACGCGGTACGCGAGCTCAAGCGCCTGAACCCGGACATGCTGGTGGGGCAATACACGCTGCTCAACGAGGCCAATGACGACAAGGAAGACACGGCCGAACATGACAAGCAGCACAAGCTTGATAGCCAGGACTGGTGGCTCAGGAAGGCCGCCGGCGAACGGGTGCAATGGACCAGCCAGTATCACGCATGGGACATCAACCTCACCGATTGGACCAGGCCCGACGACAATGGCGATCGTTATCCCCAGTGGCTGGCACGGCGCGACTACCGGGTGTTTTTCAAGCCGGTTCCGGAATTTGATATCTGGTACTTCGACAATGTGATGTCGAAACAGCGCATTGCCTCCGCAGACTGGAAGAGGGAAGGGAAGAACCAGGCGGGTGACGATCCGCGCATTCAACAGGCTTTCCGACTTGCGCAGGCCACGCATTGGAAACAGGCACGTCAGCTTGCGCCGGAACGTATCCAGATGGGAAATGCGGATAACGATTTGTCCTTCCCGGAATACAAAGGAAAGCTGCAGGGGGTTTTTCTCGAAGGACTGATGGGGTACTCGTGGTCTTTGTATTCGAAGAATGGATGGGATGGAATGATGGGGCGCTACCACACCGTCTTCGGCAACCTCGCGGCGCCGCGCATCGTCGGTTTCAATGTTGTCGGAAGCCCGCGCGATTACCGGTTGCTTCGGTTCGCGCTTGGTTCATGCCTGATGAATGATGGGTACTTTTCGTTCACCGATGCCGGCAAAGGGTATAGCAGCGTGCCATGGTTTGATGAGTACGACGTGCGGCTTGGGAAGGCAATTGATCCGCCGCAGGTGAAGGCATGGCGGAACGGGGTGTATCGGCGGCGGTTTGAAAATGGGATGGTGCTGGTCAATCCAGGCATACTGCCGCGGCGAGTGGCCGCGGGGGAGGGGTATGCGCATTTTCGGGGGCGGCAGGCGCCGCAGTGGAACAATGGGCTACCTGTGAAGTCGGTTGTGCTTGAGGGGCGAGATGGGGTGGTGCTGGTGAAGCGGGCTAAGAAATAAAAGCGCGGTGCCTAAGGACCCGCGCAGCAATAAGTTGGCATTTTTGCTGGTCGTAGCGGGCGCACTGCGGCGTGGCCCGCCCCTGGCAGTGCTCGCACTGCGGCGGGTCGGGCGCCTAGCATTGCATCCCGCTACGACCGCCAAAATGACCAACTTATTACTGCGCGGGCCCTTAGTCCTGCCTGCCCGAAGCTGACGAACGGGCGCTATCCGGCACGCAAAAATTCCACGCCCCCGCAATCTTCGAAGCGGCCTTGCGCAGCCTGGCGCTGCGTTCGATGTGCAGG
>JBBWZW010000308.1:0-20258 GCA_039649305.1 Burkholderiales bacterium | reverse complement strand
ATATTCTGCGGCGTCGCCGGTTTCAGGATCATCGTATAAATGACCGCGTAGCCGACGAAGGTGGCAAAGGTCAGCCACATGGTCAGCGGGTTGACGAAGTTATACAGCACCCACATGCCGAGGCCGCCGATGACGCCGGAAAAAACCAGCGTTTGCGTTACCGATAGTTCGCCGCGCGCCATCGGCCTGCGGGCAGTACGTGCCATGCGCGAATCGATTTCGCGTTCGACCAGGCAGTTAACTGCAAATGCGGCGCCGGCGAGCAGCCAGATACCGATGGTCGCGGCCACCACGATTTTCCAGTCCGGCAAGTCGGGCGTAGCGAGGAACATGCCGATGACCGCGCAAAATACGGCGAGTTGTGTCACGCGCGGCTTGGTCAGTGCCCAATACTGGGCCAGGCGGTTGGGATGAACAGTCAGGGTATTCACTTCGGTATCATGCGGCGGAAAGCCGCGTAGTGGCTCGATCCGGCGCAGCTTGCGCCGGAATTCGGACCTTGTAGTTTAACATGACCAGCAGCAGCACGAGGAGCGCGGCACCGCCGTTGTGTGCCACGGCCAATGCGAGCGGCCAGTCCAGGACGATCGTCGTCAGGCCGGTAAGCAGCTGGGCGGCGAGGATGATCAGCAGCCAGCGCGCTGTCTTGCGCAGCCCGTCGATCCGGTACGCTTTATATGCGAGCCAGCCGACGAAGGCGAACACCACGAAGGCGAATGTGCGATGGGTCCAGTGAATTGCGGTCAACGCGTGGAATGGCAGGTAGTCGCCACTGGCCGTCATGCCGAGGTCGCGCCATAAGGTAAAGCCGTTGGCGAAATCCATCTGCGGCACCAATTGCCCGTGGCACAGAGGGAAATCCTCGCACGCCAATACTGCATAGTTGGTGCTGACCCACCCTCCGAGTGCGATCTGCAGCGTCAAAAGCACCATGGCGACAATCGCAGGGCCGCGCAATGCGGCGGCTGTCGGGGCGACCGGCGCGTGTTCGCTCTGCCGTGCGCCCATCCATGTCAGCATCGCAAGCAGGACCATTCCGAGCATCAGGTGAATGGTCACGATCACCGGTTGCAATTTCAGCGTGACCGTCCATGCGCCGAATGCGCCCTGCACGCAGACGAACACGAAAAGCACCGTCGGAAACCAGGGGGCAAACCGTGTGTCCTTGCGCGCCGATTTGGACCACATGCGCCATGCAATCACCATGATCGCAATGATCAGCACGCCGACACCCATCGCGAGGTAGCGGTGAATCATCTCGATCCAGGCCTTCATCACTGTGACCGGCCCGGTCGGCTGTGCAGACTGAGCCGCGCTGATGAACTCATGCGCCTGCAGCGGATTGGCGTGGCCGAAGCAACCCGGCCAGTCCGGGCAACCGAGCCCGGAGTCGGTAAGGCGCGTGAAGGCGCCGAACATGATCAGGTCGAATGTGAGGAACAGCGTGACCCACACCAGCTTGCGGTACTTGTTCTTGTCACCCGATACCCAGACGATGGCAAGAGGCAGCAAGGCCGCGAGCAGGCCCTTGATGGCAAGTTGCATTAGCATTGGAGCATCATCCTACGCGCGAAGCTTTTAGCAGTTTGGAAAGGTCCTTCTTGATCTTGTTGGGATCGGCGTCTTTAGGATAACGCATCATCAGGTTGCCCAATGGATCGATCAGGTAAATATGATCGGAGACGACCGTGCCCTGGTCGACCGGCAGCCATGCATTCAATACGTCCGGTTTCACGCGAAGCATGTGAGTGCCGTCGTACTCGCGCATCACCATGGTCTCCAGCGGCTTGTCGTCGGTGACCAGCCAGATGCGTTCGATGCGCTCTTTGTCCTTGCCCTGCGCCAGGCGCAACTGGCGCATGTCATGCAGCCGCTTCTTGCACGGCTCCTGGCAATCCGCATCACTGACCTGCACCATCATCCATTTGCCTTTGTAGGCGTCCAGCGCGACCGGCTTGCCGTCAAGCGTGGTGGCGCCGAGGGGGGGAATCGGATAGGCGCGGGGGTCGATCAATGAGCCGTAATTCGTGCGGCTCTCCGGCTTGATCACGTAATAGGTGAGATAAGACGCGATCATAGGCGCTGCGCATACGGCGATCACGGCAAAGAGCTTCCAGCGCCCTTTATTCTTTTGCTTACTTTCTTCCACTTCGAAATCCTGTGACGATAAAAAATATGAATGCTGTTGCGGCAAGCGCATACCACTGGAATGCATAGCCGCGGTGTTTATCCACCCCGGCGGACGGCCGTGGCCAGTCGCGCACCAGGCTGTCTTGCATGTCGGTCAGTTGCTCGATTACAAACGGCTGCATAGCCATTTTGCTCGCCTGTGCGAATGCGGCGATGTCGACATTTTGCACGATGGCGTTGGGACGCAGCGGCTCAGGAGTACCAAGCTGCAGCACATGGCCCGGACTGCGTTTGGCCACGCCCTCGAGTTCGACAACGCCTTCCGGCGTCTTCAGTTGCGGCAGCCTGGTGCGGTCCGCGATGTCCCGCCTGACCCAGCCGCGCGAGACCATTACATGGTGGTTCGACCCGGCAATTTTCAATGGCATGAGAACATAAAAACCGGCGGCACCCTGATAGGGCCGGTTATCGAGATAAACCGGCCACTCGCGAACGAATTCTCCCTTGACCACCACACGCCGAAACTCGACATCATCGACCGTCTGCGGCTCGGCACCGATTGCGAGCGCCCGCGCCGCTTGTCGTTCGGACAGCTTGCGCTCGATCTGCTCCTTTTCGGCGGCCCGGCGGGTTTGCCACTGCCCCAGCGAAACACCGATTGCGACCGCGATCAGCGCGGCGATAAACGGTATCCATCTGAAGCGGAATTTGATTGGCATTACAATGTCACTTTCACCACTCTGCTGTGGGTCGTCCGGCAATTGCAGGGCGCTGCACTCCGCATCATGAAAACTGTCGTTGCCATTGCCTTCATCCTGATTCTTCTCAGCCTCGGTTCCGCGCTGGTATTCCTGATGCGGGACCACGGAAAATCCAACCGCACCGTGAAGGCCCTGGCGTTTCGCGTCGGCTTTTCGATCGCCTTGTTCGTTCTGATCCTGGTCGCCTACAGCCTTGGCTGGATTGAGCCCACCGGCATTCGGTGACAAGGTCTTTTAAAAATACCTACCAGTTTTCTTAACAAAAGCCGGACCAGTAAAAAAGCCGCACCGAGGTGCGGCTTTTTCATATTGTCGATGTCCTGGAAAAGTTACAGCCAGTACACCACGACGTACAGGCCGAGCCATACCACGTCAACGAAGTGCCAGTACCAGGCAGCGCCTTCGAATGCGAAATGGTTGTCCGGCGTGAAGTGGCCTTTCAGGTGGCGGTACAGTACGACAGCCAGCATGATCGCACCGAGGGTCACGTGAAAGCCGTGGAAACCGGTCAGCATGAAAAAGGTCGAGCCGTAGATGCCGGAGCTCAATTTCAGGTTCAGCTCGCTGTACGCATGCATGTATTCATAGATCTGGAAACTCATGAACACGGCGCCCAACACGATGGTTGCAGCCAGCCAGAAAGCGGTCTTGCCGCGATGACCGGCGCGCAGCGCGTGGTGAGAGATGGTCAGCGTCACGCCGGAAGTCAGCAACAGCGCGGTGTTGATTGTCGGAATCCAGAACGGACCCATCTTCACGAACGGATCGACGATGTCGGCCGGGGTATTGCCCCACTGTGGCATGAAATCAGGCCACAGGATCTTGTGGTCGAAATCCGCGAGCCATGGCATGGTGACTGCCCGTGCGTAAAACAGTGCGCCGAAGAAGGCCGCGAAGAACATGACTTCGGAGAAGATGAACCAGCTCATCGCCCAGCGGTAGGAAGCATCGATGCGGTTGCTGTACAGGCCGCCTTCGGACTCGGCAATCGAATCACCGAACCACTTGTACAGTATGACCAGCAGCGCGACGATGCCGGCGATAGTGGCAAACGTACCCCAGTCGTAGCCGTTGACCAGTGCGGATGCCCCTGCCATCGTCACCAGCAGCGACATGCCGGCCAATACCGGCCACTTGGAAGGCCCCGGCACGAAGTAGTAAGGGGCGCTACCGTGTGCGGCGCTACCGTGTTGAGCACTCATTTCCATCTCCCAATGCAAAATTCAATTAATTACGTTCAGACGACGCTTTTCACAATGATCAGCAGCGTCCCGATAAAAATTAAGGCGCCTATCAGTGCGGCGATGATCACATACAGCGGATTGAGTTCTTCCGCATCTTTCTCGTATTCGCTTCTCTTCCTCACACCGAAAAACGACCAGAAAATCGCTTTTAGCGTCGCGCCAAAGGAGCGCTGCGGCTTTTTCATGTCTTTACCCATGCTTATCGCCATCAGCTTGCTTTCTTCGCGCTTCCGGCAACTTCAAAAAACGTATAGGACACCGTGATCGTCTTGACGTCTTTCGGCAGGTCCGGATCGATGAAGAACACGACCGGCATCTGCTTTGCCTCGTTCGGACCAAGGGTCTGCTGCTTGAAACAGAAACATTCCATTTTCTTGAAGTGCGCTCCCGCCTGTTGCGGTGCGTAGCTCGGAATCGCCTGCGCATCGATGCTGCGCGCCTGCGTATTCACCACTTCATAAACCACTTGCGCCATCTCGCCCGGATGTACCTGCATGTTGGCGACGGTCGGACGGAAGCGCCACGGCCCCTGCGAATTGGCATCAAACTCGATCGTGATCGTGCGGGTCTTGTCGACCTGCGTATTGCGCACTTCTTCTTCGGTCACGTTCATCGACGGCGTCAACAGGTTGATCCCGGTGATTTCGCAGATCATCCTGTAAGCCGGAATCAATGCATAACCGAAGCCGAACATCATTACCGCTACGACGAGCAGCTTCTTCATCATCTGCCGATTCAGGCCACGCGTCTCTACTGCTTCGTCTTGTTCGTGCGTGCCCATCACATCAACCACAGCCGCTTGACAAACAGGCCGATAAAAAATATCAGCGCAACCGATCCCAGGATCAGGGCGGTCTTGACGTTATTGGGTTTTTTTTGCTGCGACATATATTCAATGAGGCGGGCTTGTCGCCCGCCATCCAGACATTACTTCACTGTAGGCGGCACTTCGAAAGTATGGAACGGTGCCGGGCTCGGAACTGTCCATTCCAGGCCTTCTGCGCCTTCCCATGGCTTGTCGCCTGCAGGCTGGCCACCTTTGATGGACGGCAGCACCACTGCGAACAGGAAGTACACCTGCATCAGACCGAAGCCCAATGCGCCGATCGAAGCGACTACGTTAAAGTCAGTGAACTGCGCCGGGTAATCCGCATAGCGGCGTGGCATACCTGCCAGACCCAGGAAGTGCATCGGGAAGAACGTGACGTTAAACGTGATCAGCGAGCCCCAGAAATGGATCTTGCCGCGCGTTTCGTTGTACATGAAGCCAGTCCACTTTGGTCCCCAGTAGTAGAAACCGGCGAACAGCGCAAACAGGGAGCCGGCCACCAGCACGTAGTGGAAGTGCGCCACCACGTAGTAGGTATCCTGCATCTGGATGTCGATCGGGGTCACGGCCAGGATCAGGCCGGTGAAGCCACCCATCGTGAACACGAAGATGAAGCCAACCGAGAACAGCATCGGGGTTTCGAACGTCATCGAACCACGCCACATGGTCGCAATCCAGTTGAAGATTTTGACGCCAGTCGGCACCGCGATCAACATCGTTGCGTACATGAAGAACAGCTGCGCGGTGACCGGCATGCCCGTTGTAAACATATGGTGCGCCCACACGATGAACGACAGGATCGCGATCGAAGCGGTTGCGTACACCATCGATGCATAACCGAACAGCGGCTTGCGGGCGAAGGCCGGGATGATCTGCGACACGATACCGAACGCCGGCAGAATCATGATGTACACCTCGGGGTGGCCGAAGAACCAGAAAATATGCTGGTACATCACCGGGTCACCGCCGCCGGCAGCGTTAAAGAACGACGTGCCGAAGTGACGATCGGTCAGGGTCATGGTGATCGCGCCTGCCAGAACCGGCATCACAGCGATCAGCAGGTAAGCGGTGATCAGCCAGGTCCATGCGAACATCGGCATCTTCATCAGTGTCATGCCGGGAGCGCGCATGTTCAGGATGGTGACGATGATGTTGATGGAACCCATGATCGACGACGCGCCCATGATGTGCATCGCGAAGATACCCATGTCCATGCCGATACCCATCTGGGTCGACAATGGCGCATACAGCGTCCAGCCTGCAGCGGTAGCGCCGCCCGGCACGAAGAAAGAACCGACGAGCAGCAATGCGGCCGGAGGCAGCAGCCAGAACGAGAAGTTGTTCATGCGCGCAAATGCCATATCGGACGCGCCGATTTGCAGAGGGATCATCCAGTTTGCGAAACCGACGAAGGCCGGCATGATCGCGCCGAACACCATGATCAGGCCGTGCATGGTGGTCAACTGGTTGAAGAACTCCGGTTGCATCAGTTGCAGGCCCGGCTGGAACAGTTCAGCGCGGATACCGAGGGCTAATATGCCGCCGGCCAGCAGCATGGTGAAAGAGAACCACAGGTACAGGGAACCAATGTCCTTGTGGTTGGTTGCAAACAACCAACGCTGCCAGCCGTGAGGATGGTCGTGCGCATGGTCGTGAGCGTGATCGTGTGCGTGATCAACTACGGTTGTGCTCATCTATTTCTCCTGATTTCAATTACTTGCGCGCAGCCAGCACTTCGGCCGGTTGAACAATATTTTCCTGGGCCTTGTTGGACCAGTTATTGCGGGTATAGGTGATTACTGCAGCAATTTCGGTTTCGGACAACTGCTTGAACGAGGGCATGCCTTTCCGGCCGTTCAGGACGACATTGATTTGCTCGGCTTTCGGACCGTTCACAACAGGCGAGCCGTCGAGGGCCGGGAATGCGCCGGGGACCCCTTTGCCGGTAGCCTGGTGGCACGCCACGCAGTTGGCGGCATATACTTGCGCGCCGCGTTGCTTCAGCTCATCGACAGTCCAGGTCTTGTTCGGGTCATCGGCCTTGGCAGCCATTTCCTTCTTCTTGTCGCCGGCCCACTTCTTGTAGTCTTCTTCGCTGACGACATTGACGACGATCGGCATGAACGCGTGGTCTTTGCCGCACAATTCAACGCACTGGCCGCGATAGGTACCGATTTTTTCGGCGCGGAACCAGGTGTCCCGCACGAAGCCCGGAATCGCATCCTGCTTGACGCCAAAGGCCGGGATGGTCCAGCCGTGGATCACGTCGTTGGCGGTAGTGACGATACGGATTTTCTTGTTGACCGGGACGACTACAGGATTGTCGACTTCGAGCAGGTAATTGTCGTTCTTTTTCTGGGTCGGATCGACCACTTGCTCGCGTGGGGTGGACAAGGCGGACAGGAAGGAGATGCCTTCGCCTTCGCCCTTGAGGTAATCGTAGCCCCACTTCCACTGCATGCCGGTCGCCTTGATGGTGATGTCGGCGTTGGAAGTGTCTTTCATCGCGACCACGGTCTTGGTGGCGGGCAGCGCCATGCCGATGACGATCAGGAACGGCACCACGGTCCAGGCGATCTCTACTGCGGTGCTTTCATGGAAACTGGCCGGCTTGTGACCCAGGGATTTGCGATGCTTCAGGATCGAATAAAACATCACGCCGAACACGGCGACGAAGATCACCAGGCAGATGATCAGCATCAGGTTGTGCAGCGAGTAGATCTGCTCTGCAATGCTGGTGACCGGTGGCTGAAAGTTGAGTTGACGCACAGCCGGGCCACCCGGGCTGTCAACGACCGCCCATGACGGCATACCAGCCGCCAGGAGCGACGCACCGAGCATCAACGATTTAAGGCGGTTCGCGTATTTCATAGTTCCCTCAAAAACCCAAAATGTGAAAATTCTGTCTAGCTACCCGACGCCAGTGCGCGCCTTAATTCGCGCGCGAACTCACGCCGCTTCAATTCCGTCAAAAACCGGCCGACCTCGACCCGCGTACCGCTGGCCTCCAGGGCAATCAGCCCTCCTGGCCACCCAGGCGGCTCAACGCGCGTATAGCGCGGATCCAGCCTGAACTCCCGGACTCGCTCCTTCTCGACCAGTTCGACCAGGAGACTGTCGTCGACCAATGCGATATGTTCGCGATCGGTCGCGTGGCGCGCATATACAAAAAAAGCCGCCCCCACTGCCGACATTTCGAGGACCGCATAGCAGAGGATGTACCAGGCACCGCGAAGAGTGAAAACCGTCGCGATCGTGAATGACGCCGCGCACAAGGCCGCGTAAGCCAACGCCAACTGGCGCGGCGACATCGAGCAGTTGCGGCTTAACACCCATTCTCGCGTAGCCATGATGCATCACCCGTGTGAGTGACCGGAACATTCGCCGCACCGCGCAAAACTCCGGAAGTATAAGTCCGAAGTGGACTAGTTATCAAGTAGAAAAAGCTTTGAACAGAGTGCGAAACGCTAGTCTTTTCGGGGCTTGGCGGCGGTTTCGCAGGTGCTTTTTTGTTGATCGTTTGATCATAAAAGAGCCGGCGGGACGGCGGCCGACGATGCACAAATGGGGTAAGGCAAACGCACTGCATTTATTTCTTTCGGAGATCCAGGCGTACGATGGATTCACCGCTGGCCGTAGTCCTTGGTGCTGGTCGGAAAGCGTGTCCGTAGATCACTTCGAAGGTCAGCGGCATGCGCCCGTCGGCGCCGCGCGTCGTTTCGAGAGCCTGCGTGACGCGCCGCCACGCATTGCGGCCGAGTAACCCGCGGCGTCTGGTGGCTAACGGATTGCCGCCCAGCGCGCGGACATCGGCCATCATCTTTGCGACCGACTCATAAGTTACGGTAATGGTTTCCATATCCATCACCGGCGTCGAGAAGCCGGCGTTGACCAGCATGTCGCCGAAATCGTGCATGTCGACAAAAGGCAATGCGGCGGTGCCCGCTTCACCCACATGAGCAAAGGCAGCGCGCAACTCCTTGAAGGTATCGGGACCGAAGCAGGAAAACATGAGCAAGCCATCCACCTTCAGCACGCGCCGCCATTCGGCGAATACATGGTCGGGTTGCGGATGCCAGTGCAGCGCGAGATTCGACCAGACAAGGTCGACTGAATTGACCCCGAGCGGCAATTGGGCGAAGTCGCCGGAGAGCAAACCGGGAGCTGCACCCATACCGCCGCCTATGCGGGCTGGCAACCATTTCGTGAACAGCCGGTTCATGGATGAGAGTGCGGCATTCCGGCTTGCCAGCACGGCGGCGAGCATTGCCGGCGACGCATCCATGCCGAGCACCTGGGAATCGGGAAAACGTTCCTGCAGGGTGGCAAGGTCCGCGCCTTCACCACATCCGGCATCGAGCACCCGCTGCGGTGCGATCTTTATCAGCTCGAGGCGTTCATGCATTCGGCCGGCGATTTCCCGCCGCAGGAACTCCGACTCGGCCACTCTCCCGGGAGATGCGAACAATTGACGGACGCGGCGCAAATCGATGGGTGCGCTGAATTTAGCGCCGGCGGAAGTGGGGGAAGAAGACACAGGGAGGCTCGGAACAGGAGATGAGCTGGACTTGAAATGAGATAATCGGCGTTAGTTTACACGTTTAAGGCCTGGACTGCTCCGTGCTCGCCCGCTTTCATCAAATGCCCCGACAGTTTTTCTCGCGATTGCCCGCGGTCGTGCCGAACTCCTGTGCGCTGTGCGGCAGTGCGGGTGATGAATGCTTATGCGACGGCTGCCGCAGGCAATTCTTTCATCGCCGCCCGCCGCGTTGTAAACAGTGCGCAATCCCGATGCCCGCCATGGCAGACAGTGTGTGCGGCGAATGCCTGAAGCATCCGCCCGCATTCGATGCAACAATTGCCGCGGTGGATTACGCGCCGCCGGTCGACCAATTGGTATTGGCGTTAAAATTCGGCAACCGGCTGGCGCTCGCGCCGTTGTTTGCACGCATGCTGCGCGACGCCGTTCTGCAGGGACCGGGGTTCGCGCTGCCTACGCAGCTCACCGCCGTGCCGCTCGGATCGCAACGACTGATGGAGCGCGGCTTCAACCAGGCCCTGGAAATTGCCAGGCCTATGTCACGCGCGTTCGGCATGCCGCTCGAACCAGCTTTGGTATTGCGGACGCGAGACACGCGCGCGCAATCGATGCTGCATCCGGACGAACGCCGCCAGAATACTCGTGATGCATTCGTTGTGCCGGGACATGCGATGGACAAAGTTCAGGGCCGGCATATAGGGGTGGTGGACGACGTGATGACCACCGGCGAGACACTCAAGGAATTGGCGGCAACGCTTAAACGCTTTGGCGCGGCGCGCGTCACCAATTTCGTATTTGCGCGTACGCCCCAAAAGTAAAAGGAGAAGAAAGTTGTTTCATGTAGTACTGGTGGAACCGGAGATTCCGCCGAATACCGGCAACATCATCCGCTTGTGCGCAAATACCGGGGTGCAGCTGCATTTGATCGAACCGCTCGGCTTCCCGCTGGACGATGCGAAAATGCGGCGCGCCGGACTCGATTATCACGACTATGCAACGATGAAAGTTCATCGAGACTGGAGCGCTTACATCGCGAGCGAAGCGCCGGATCCGCAACGGATGTTCGCTCTGACGACGCACGGCTCGACACCGTTCGCCACCATGGCATTTCGACCGGGCGATGTGTTCGTTTTCGGCTCCGAGACCAAGGGGCTGGACAAGGAATTGCGCGAGTCATTTCCGGCGTCGCAACGGATCCGCCTGCCGATGCGTCCGGACAACCGCAGCCTGAACTTGTCGAATACCGTCGCGGTGGTAGTGTATGAGGCGTGGCGGCAGAATGGGTATCAGGGAGGAGCATAAGCGCTCCACCTGCTTCACCATGTGCGCAATTACTGTTTATATTTAATTCAATTAAGGGAACACCATGCAACTCCGTTCGATACTCGCTTTTGCCGTGATCACCGTTGCCGCCGCAGCCCAGGCAAATGACTATAAGGCGGGCGAACTGACGATCGCGCAGCCGTATGCGCGCGCCACCGTGCCGAACCAGCCGTCCGGCGCCGCCTACATGACGATAGATAACACCGGGAAGAATGCCGACAAACTGATTGGTGCGTCGAGCCCGGTTGCGAAGTCGGTGCAGATCCACACGATGTCAATGGACGGCAACGTAATGAAAATGCGTGAGGTCTCCGATATCGAGCTAAAGCCATCCACCAAAACCGAGTTGAAACCGGGTCACGGTTATCACCTGATGCTGATAGGCCTGAAGCAGCCCCTGAAAGCCGGTGAAAAATTTCCGGTCACGCTCAACTTCGAAAAAGCGGGCAAGGTCGATGTATCGGTCTCAGTGGAAGATAAGGCGAAAGAGGCGAAGACGCCGAGCAAGGGAGCGCACGATAAGCACTAATAGCTCGGACGCAAATCAATGAAAAACGGGGCGCGATGCGCCCCGTTTTATATTCCATTTCCTTCAGGCAGCGGTAGCGCCTGTGACCGGATAACCGGCATCGATGATTGCGTCCTTGATGACGTTCATATCTGCTTGCGATTCGACGCGTACCTACCGAATGACTGGGCAAATCCATCTTCACCTTCGCAGCGCAGTCGACTCCGGGCACCGACTTCGCGACCGTACTGACGCAATGATCGCAGCTCATTCCTACAACATGGAATTCATACATGATCGACTCTTGGATCACGCCGGGTGGTTCATGCGTAACCCTGCGCCGCCCGCTCTACCTGACGACATCAAGTTTGACGATGGCAAACTCGTCACCCATCTTGTCGGCGACAAATCGGATCCTGTCACCCGCCTTCACCTGACTGAGCATGGCCTTGTCTTTTGCGTGAAACGCCATCGTCATGCCCGGCATGTCGAGATTGGCGATGCGGCCATGCTTGATGGTGATAGTGCCGGCCTTCCTGTTGACCTTCCTGACCTCGCCTTCGGTCATGGCAGTCTCGGGCTGCGCAGGAGACTTTCCGGATGGCGCGTTTTTCCCTGCGTAATGGCTGTAGACCGAATGACTGCCATCCGCCTTGACCAGCAGAACGTCGAACGCGTCGCTCCCCTCGCCAGCCACTTCCATTCCAGGCGAGCCGACGGGCATCCCGGGTACCGTGAGTCCTTTGGCGTTCGGCCGCTCCGCAAGCAGGCGTTTCACCTCGCGCGCGGGCACATGCCCTTCAAGCGCATAGCCTTGCACCACGCCCGTGTGGCAGGAGCCCAGCGCATGCGGGATGCCGAATTTTTCGCGGTATTCCGCAGGGTTCGGAACATTGCTCGCCTTCACCGTGAAGCCGTTGGCTCGCAAATGGTCGACCCATGCGGTGCAGCAGCCACATGTGGCGCTCTTGTAAACCTCGATCACAGGAAGCACCGACTTCGCGTGGACATTCAGCGCTGCGCCGAGCCCGACGGCCAGCACTCCGTATAAAAACTGACGGCGTTTCATAATCCCTTCTTTCTAACTGGCTGACCGGACCCTGGACAACAGCCTGGTGGTCGAACGGTCATGCTCGAAATCGATCGCAATCGCGCGTCCTCCGTACGCCAGTACCGCCTTGCCCTCGGGGATCGCGGCCATATCGTAGTCGCCGCCCTTCGCATAGACATCGGGACGCGCCTGCTGCACAACTTCCAGCGCGGTGTCTTCATCGAATGGCACGACCAGGCTCACCGCTTCCAGCGCGGCCATTATCGCCATCCGGTCTTCACAGGAATTGATCGGACGGTCATCGCCTTTACCGAGGCGTTTGACCGATGCATCGGTGTTCACCGCCACCACCAGCGATGCGCCGAGCGCGCGCGCCTGTGCCAGGTAGGTGACATGGCCGCGATGCAGAATGTCGAATACGCCGTTGGTTAACACCACCGGCTTGGGTAGCCGGGCTACGCGCTCCTGCAGGTCTGAGCGGGTGCAGACTTTTTTCTCGAAATCGGGCATACGTTAATGGGTTTCCAAATAGAAAAGCCGCAAGCGCGTGACTTGCGGCCTCTTACCTCAAGCAACAGGATCGGTCGCCTAGACGCCTTTCAACTGGGGCAGGCGACCCGTCACTTCCTTGCGATAGCGATTCAGGTCCTGCACCGATTCAAACGTGCGCTCGAACAGCAGCGACATGTTATGCAGGATGCGGTCGACCACTTTCTTTTCCCATTCGCCGTCAAACTTGATCTGGCCATCGAGCCAGCGCTCGAGCCAGCCGGGATCGGGCAACCGGCTTTGAACGGTATCGTTCGGGAACAGCGCCTGGTTCACATGCAGGTTGGTTGGGTGCAGCGGCTTTTCGGTGCGGCGCGCCGATGCCATCAGCACGCCGATCTTCGCGAATGCGGCGCGAGCCGTGTCGCCCACTTCATTCAGCGCCTTTTTCATATAGCGCAGGTAAGCGCCGCCGTGGCGTGCTTCATCCTGGCTGATGATCTTGTAAATCTGCTTGATAACCGGCTCGGAGTGCCAGTCGGATGCGCAGCGGTACCAGTGATTCAGCCGGATTTCGCCGCAGAAATGCAGCATCAGTGTTTCAAGGGGCGGCGCCGGGTCGAACTCGAAACGCACATTGTGCAATTCCTCCTCGGTGGGCACCAGGTCCGGACGGAAACGGCGCAGGTATTCCATCAGCACCAGCGAATGCTTCTGCTCTTCGAAAAACCATACCGACATGAACGCAGAAAAATCGCTGTCGCCGCGGTTATCACGCAGGAACATTTCGGTTGCGGGAAGCGCCGACCATTCGGTAATGGCATTCATCCTGATGGTCTGGGCCTGCTCTTCGCTCAGTTTGGAGGCGTCAAACAGCTCCCACGGGATGTCGGTTTCCATATTCCAGCGGACTTGCTCAAGCGATTTGAATAGTTCTGGGTACAGCATATAGACCTTCAAAAGATTCAGTTAAGTAGTTGATTTTACCAAGAAAAACGCCAGGCCCGAAGTTTCCGGCCTGCAACGACGCGGCTTACGGGCGAATTTGTTACAGTCGCTCATAAATCCTGCTCATCCGATCCCATGCGAGACCTGCGCACAAACACATCACCGCCCAGCATCCCCCGTACAGTCTGGCTGCTCGGGTTTGTCAGCCTGCTGATGGATATATCCTCGGAAATGATCCACAGCTTGCTGCCGGTCTTTATGACAGTGGTTCTCGGTGCAAGTGCCATGACGGTCGGCATCATCGAGGGGGTGGCAGAGGCGACCGCCCTGATCGTCAAGGTGTTTTCAGGTGTCATCAGCGACTACGTGCGCAAGCGAAAATGGCTGACCGTGCTGGGCTACGGAATGGGAGCGCTGAGCAAGCCACTGTTTGCGCTGGCCGGCAGCACCGGCTGGGTAATGACCGCCCGCTTCATCGACCGTGTCGGCAAAGGCATCCGCGGGGCGCCGCGTGATGCACTGATCGCCGATGTGACGCCGCCCGAATTACGCGGCGCCGCCTTCGGCTTGCGCCAGTCGCTCGATACCGTAGGCGCCTTCGTCGGGCCGCTGTTGGCGATGGGGCTGATGCTATTGTGGGCAAATGATTTCCGGTCGGTGTTCTGGGTTGCGGTGATCCCCGGCCTGCTGGCGGTGGCGATCCTGATCCTCGGCGTGCATGAACCGGAACGGCGGACCTCGACCGAAAAGCGCGCGTTTCCGATTTCACGCGAGGCGTTGGCCCAACTCCCCGGGGCCTATTGGTGGGTGGTGACGGCCGGTGCGGCGCTCACGCTGGCGCGCTTTTCCGAAGCCTTCCTGGTGCTGCGCGCGCAACAAGGCGGACTCGCGCTCGCGCTGGTGCCGCTGGTGCTGGTACTGATGAACGTGGTGTATTCGGTTTGCGCGTATCCGTTCGGCGTATTGGCGGACAAGATGCCGCACCGGGCCTTGCTGCTGTCGGGAATCGTACCGCTCATCATCGCCGACATCCTCCTCGCGCATAGCGGGCAGCTGCTTTGGGTCGGCGCCGGCCTGGTGTTCTGGGGCTTGCATATGGCGGCGACGCAGGGCTTGCTCGCGGCCATGGTGGCGAATGCGGCGCCGGAGCATTTGCGCGGCACCGCGTTCGGTTTGTTCAACCTCGGTAGCGGCTTGGCAATGCTGGTGGCAAGTGTGCTTGCCGGATATCTGTGGGACCGGCTGGGCGCGCCGGCGACGTTCTACGCCGGCGCTGCATTTGCCGGCATTGCGATGCTGATGCTCTTGGTGCGCAGATGAAGCGTTCACACCGAAGTTCAGGTGTGAACGCTAAGCGGTTCGCTATTTGGACGGTTTGCGCTTGCGGGCCGAGGCAGCGGCCGACTCAGAGTGGGCTTTGGAGTCCTCCCTCGAGTTGCCCCGCCCGTCACCGTTGGACTCCGCTTTGGGTTTGGCGCCACCGGTCGCGGCCGCCGCTGGCATAGTCGGCATATCAGCGGAGATTGCCGAGTTGACTGCGTGCTTGAACTGGTCCTGCAACAGGTTCCACCACGCGGCGGCATTGACGAGGGGCGCCGTGAGGCTGGCAGCGTCCGCCTCATCCCTGCTGCTCGGTGCAGCGGCGGATGCACCCTGCTCGGGAGCGGCGTGGTACGCGGATGCGGGAGCAGCCGGTTTCTGCTGCGCAGGCTGGCCGAAGCCGCTGGTCGAACTGAATGCTTCCCCCATCGACTGTAAGGTGGCGATGGTCGCCGCCTGCACCTCGAGCGCCTGTATCGTGCCGCGCAACATATTCATATTAAGTTCGAGCCAGGTTTCCACCGCCTTCAGGTCGGAAATCTTTTTCCGGATTTCGTCTACGGAGAGTGTGGGCACCACCATGCCGGGCATATTCATGCCGGATACGTTCATGCCGGGTATGCCCATGCCCCCCCATAGATTCTTCACAAACTCAAGCGTGTCCGTCACGGCGCCCATCCCGGGAAAGGTGGGCATTCCTGGAAAATTCGGCGTATTGGGGTTGATCATGGGAGTCTCCGATTAGAAAGCAATTTCCAGCGTAGCAGATAATTGAGCACAGCAAAATGGAAAAGCTCAGGGAAGCTGCGTGCCCCTAGCGATGCATCAAGAGGATGTCGCAGCGGCATGAATGAGACGGAAGTCGTTCAAGTCCTATCTTTGACCAAGCTTGGGTTGTTACACTATCGGGATGGCAACGCCCTCATCATCCAACCACGATCCGCATACGGGCAAGTCGCGCTTGCTGCGCTGGGCTGGGCTGCTGATCGCCTCCATACTGCTTCACCTGTTCGCCCTCGACTGGGCCAGCGGACGCATCGGCATGCCGGGCTTTACGAACCAGAGTCCGACGGTGGTCACAACCGAACTGCGCGCCGTTCCGCCACCGCGCGAAACGGTTGCGGCTGCGGCTGCGGCTGCACCCGCCATACCTGCTCCGGAACCAAGCAAGCGGCGTCCAGCGAGCCCACTGCCGGCGCCCGAACCGGTCGTCGAAATCGCCGAGTCATCGCCGCCGGTAGGGATGGAAGCGCCGGGCACCAGCGTCGAACCGGCAATTGAAACCGCGGCAGCAGATACGCCATCCGCCGATGCGGATATCGACTCCGCGGCGCAGGTTGCGGAAAGTGCAGTGCAGCCCGAGGAGCAGGCGGCGCGATACAAGTTCGACCCGCCGCCCTCGGTTGAGTTGTCGTATGACGTTTTCTCGCTGCGCGGTGTCCAGAAAGTGTACGGACGGGGCAAGATCAACTGGCAAGCGGCGGGTAACAACTACACTATTACCGGCGAAGCGGGGGTCATGTTCTTCAGCGTCCTGGATTTCAAGAGCGAAGGAATGATCGACGAGTCTGGCGTGGCGCCGGTGATTTATTCGGAAAAGCGATTTCGCAAGCCGGCAACCAACACGCATTTCCATCGCGAGCGCAACACCATCAGCTTCTCGGCATCGACCCTTGCCTATCCGCGCAAGGGCGGGGAACAGGATCGTGCCAGCATCATATGGCAACTGGCCGCCATCGGTCGCGGCGACAGCACTGCATATGCGCCCGATGCGGAAATAGAGTTGTTTGTCGCCGGCGCGCGCGACGCGGAAACCTGGCGCATCCGCGTGATTGGGCGGGAGGAACTCGAGGTCGGCACAGGCAAGGTAAGCACCTGGCATGTGGTGAGGCTTCCCCGCCCCGGCTCGTACGATCAGAAACTGGACATCTGGCTCGCGCCACAGCAGGAATGGTATCCGGTGAAACTGCGATATACAGAAACAAACGGAGATTTTCTCGACATGTCACTGTCTAATACGAATGTTGTTACGGAGCGTTAATTTGAATATGGGCCGCACTCTTTTAAAGTTGGTTCCGGCAGTCCTGCTGGCGTGGGGAACACTGACGACTCCGGCGTGGGCGCAAAATGCCGCACGGGGCGGCGAGCAGAACATGAAATACAAGGTCAACCTGCCACCATCCGCGGACCTTGTGTATGCGATCAAGGCAAAACAAAGCGGAATCCGGGTGGACGGCGATGCAACGCTAAGGTGGACCGCTTCCGGCAACAAGTTCGAAATCCGTAGCGAAACACGGGCGTCGCTGGTCGGGAAAATACTGGATGCGAAGAGTGAAGGCGGCATCGACGACTACGGACTGGCGCCGGTCAGCTTCACCGAAAAACGTTTTCGCAAGGCGGCGAACACTACTTCCTTCGACCGCGCAGCGAAGAAAATCAATTTCGCCAGTTCTGCGCAAAGCTATCCACTTGCGGGCGGTGAACAGGACCGCAGCAGCGCGTTATGGCAATTGATTTCGGTGGCACGCGCTGCGCCATCGAAATTCAAGGCCGGGTCTGAATGGCGATTCGTCGTCGCCGGACACAGCGATGCCGAGCCATGGATCTTCAAAGTGCTGAAGCAGGACAAGGTCCGCACGCCGATGGGAGAATTGAACGCGGTGCACGTCGCGCGAGCGGCGCCTCCCGATTCGAAGGAACAGAAACTCGACATCTGGCTGGCGCCGTCGCTTGAATGGTATCCGGTGCGTGTGCGCTTTGCCGAGGCGGACGGCGACTTCATCGAGCAGACCCTGCAAGAGGCGAAGAAAAGACCGTAATGGAAGCGCTGCGGGGGGCGCGTACATTCGCGCCCCTTCATTTTCATTCGTCGCCTTTATTTTTGATACGGTACGCAAACATCGTCACTACCCGGCCTGAAGACCGGGGCTTGGAAAGTGCAAGGAATTAGCCATCGGCATTGCACCATCGTGCAGTGTGCCGACAGCTACGGATATTCGTTTAACAAGGATAGCCTCAGACAAAGGCAAAGCGAGAGCAGGTCACGCTTCGCGTGACGCGCTATCCCTCCCCCGCCCTGAAGGACGGGGTATCTCGCGCAAAACAGATGAAGCTCTCCAACGGTGCGCTCGTTCTTTTCAGCGGCGGACAAGATTCCACTACCTGCCTGGCCTGGGCATTGTCGCGTTACGCCAAAGTGGAAACCATCGGCTTCGACTACGGCCAGCGGCACGCAATCGAACTCACTGTGCGTCCGAAATTATTGCAGCAGGTGCGCGCACTGTCGCCGCAATGGGACCAGAAGCTCGGCGACGATCACATGATTGACCTGTCCCTGATCGGCAAGATTTCCGATACCGCACTGACCCGCGACGTCGAGATCAGCATGCAGGATAACGGACTGCCGAATACCTTTGTCCCGGGACGCAATCTGTTGTTCATGACGGTCGCCGCGACAGTCGCCTATCGACGCGGGCTTGATGTCCTGGTCGGCGGAATGTGCGAGACGGATTTTTCGGGTTATCCCGACTGCCGCGACGATACGATGAAAGCGCTGCAGGTTGCGCTCAATCTTGGCATGGCTACGCACCTCAAGCTCGAAACGCCATTAATGTGGATCGACAAGGCCGACACCTGGCAACTTGCGCACGATCTCGGCGGACAGGCGCTGGTAGACCTGATTCGTGACGACACGCATACCTGTTATCTCGGCGAGCGCGGAGCGCTGCATGACTGGGGCTACGGCTGCGGCAAGTGCCCTGCGTGCGAATTGCGCGCGCGCGGGTATCGGCAGTATGCGGATCGATCCGCCTGAATCCAGCGGCCTGTCGGCGCTCATCGTTGCATAAGCTGCATCAGCGCCAATGCATTAGGCGCCGCAGCTCCGCTCGCGGTGTTATCGAAGATGCACCAGACGCGTCTCCCGGCCTGCATGCACTGTTTCATGTAGGTGTGCACGCCCTGCAGATACTCTTCTGAATAGGCCGAACGATAGATCACTGGCGAGCCGTGCAGCCTGATATACACCGTTTCCGAATTTGTAGCGGGCACAGGCAAACTGACCGCCGGCGGATCGGCGATGACATAGCCGATATCCAATCCCTCCAACACCCTCGCTGCGCCCTCCTCGAACCACGTCATATGTCTCGCTTCACACACAACAGGTACATCGATGAGCGTGCGCAGCTTATCGAAAAACCTCCCCGCCACTGAGGCGTTGTAGTCCAGGCTGGGCGGCAGTTGTACCAACAGGCAGCCGAGTTTTTCCTGCAAGGCGCTGACTTCATCGACGAACTGCGCTAGAGGTTCATCGACCTTCTGAAGACGCAATTCGTGCGTGATGGTCTTGGGTATCTTTACAGAGTAGCGAAATGCATCCGGGACTGAGTCGCGCCAGCGCGCATACGTTGCCGGACGGTGTGACCGATAGAAGGAAGAGTTGATCTCCACTGCGGGAAGTAGTGCTGCATACCTTTCAAGATGGCTTGCGCCCGGAGGAAAACTTTCTTGCACTGCGCCAGGCAGGCTCCACCCGGCGCAGCCGATAAGAGGCATTTCGGCGTCGTCCGCACCGATTAAAGAAACGGCAACCATTAAAAAATCCCATCAGTGATATTGCGCTCTGCGCATTAGGCGTTTGCCAATCTTGCATTACGCACGACATGTCTCAAAATCACATTGATATTTCGACCTTAACGACTACTATTTAATTTCGCATTCTGGGTGCCCGTCTGAATGTTGTACTTCCAGTTACGTCGTGCGACATCGAGGACGAATTTTGCAAGAATATGAAATGCATCGTCAGACAAACATCAACTACAAGGAAGACTGTCAAAATACTTTGAGCTTTTTTCAATAACCAGGCATTCCTCACGGAACCTTGTCACGTATAGTTCATCGAAACACTCACCTTATGATTTGCGCCACATCAAACACATAGAGCGCGAACATTGACAGAAAATAATTCGGGACAACACGAAACATTTATCGGTCGCAATTAATTGACGATCGCAAATGTTTTCCGCAAGAAAAAGCGTAGGAGGAGGCGACATGAGTGCACAATCGAACGAGGTGCAGCAGAGACTGAACTTCATCGATCGGACGATTTGCCACGCT
>JBBWZW010000021.1:0-16048 GCA_039649305.1 Burkholderiales bacterium | reverse complement strand
CGCCAGCTTGAGCCGCAAACGACCCGTAATATGATGAATGTACTCGCTCATTTTCGCCCCCTGTACTGGTCCAAAGCTGGCGCTACAGTACCAGGGCCAAATGACCGGTTGATGACGAAAAACGGCCCGCGTGAAATTTTCCATGCAGGCCGCAGGTTACAAGTTATTCAAAGATTAAACGGCTGGTGGTTTGTCATGCGTAAATTTTCCACGCAACCCATAGCTTGTCATCCCCGCGAAGGCGGGGTCCCAGAGATGGACCGATAACGTCCATTAGTACCCGGAAGCTGTTCTTCGAGGAGCTAGAGGAGCATCTCTGGATCCCCGCCTTCGCGGGGATGACATGCTGGGTGCAAACCGGAATATTAGCTGTGACAAAGTACTAATGAATCGCCTCTTCCGCGACCCGTTCAGACTTGCTGCGGTACTGCGCCTCCTGCTCTGTCAGCGTGCGTTCGCCTTCCGCAGTCGCAGTGCCCGAGGGAAGTACTTCAGTGACTACCGTTTTCACACCACCCACGAGGGCCGCAAGCAGATCGGTCACTATGTGCACGGCACTCTCGCCGACATCACCCACACCATGCACTACATCTATTGCAACGTGAGTGACACCGCCAACAAGATTGCTGCCGACCTCTTCCGTCGCCGAGATGACATTATTGAGTACATCCCTCGTCACGCCGATCGCGCTGCCGCCGACGGAGCCCGCCGATCTCAGTGCGCCCGACGCGGCGTTGCCCACTCCGGACACGGTAGCATCGGCCGCTCGTTCGGCTCCGCCGATCATGCGTTCCATGCCTTCGCCTGCCCTGCCCCCGCCTTCGCCAGCCACGGTTTCTGACAACGAAGCGGCCATCCCATGCGGCCGGGACGCTTCAGTGGCGTTCGTTATCGTGTCCGGCGGACGACGCACTGCCTCGGTCTGACGTTGCGCCTGCCGCGCTGCTTCGTCGTCTTTCTTTCCGGATTTATCAGGTTCTGCCATTTTGATTCTCCTTTCAATACGGTGCCCTGTCGCGGGACACCGTCCAATTACACATAAAGGCTTTCAGGTGTCTCTTGCTGCATCGAGGCGAGACGAAATGCCGATGCCGCCATCCAGAAAACCGAGACGGCGGGAGGAAACCATTGACCCCGGATAGACTGGATTACTCCAATCACCAAAAGTACGGAGCCGACCATGAACATGCGGTCGACATCGCGTCCGCTTACCAGATTGACCGGAGCATCCGTGGCACGACCCATCGGGGAAGGACGGCGCTGAGGCAACACTGTTTCGGTAATAGTCAACAAATCACTGTCCTCGGCCTGTTGAAGAAGAGCCTCCAGGTCGCCGATAAATTCGAGCGTGACGCTTCCGGTAGTCGGGTTGGTTCTCGCGCTCTGCACGTTTTCAAATTGCCCAAGGCTCTCAGACAGATTGGAAAAATAGGCCGCATCGCCCCGCCGGTTGCGCACCAGCAGGCGTGCGCGACCCGGAATCCGATGAACAACCACCGCGTTTGTTGCCATTACGTGTGCGCTCCGTTACCTGCCGGCCGCGTAGGCGTTCCCGCGTCGCGCGGCGATACCGGCACCTCACTGACGGTATCACCGCCGCCATGCTCGACGACGCCGGCCCGTTGCGCTGCGCCGCCGGCCGCTACTTCGGCGGAAGCCGCAACAGTTCGCGGCTGCTGCTCCATCTCCGAGCGAACCTCCGCAATCAGGTCTTCCACAACTTCGCCTGCGCCGGCGACTGTTTCCCGGCCCTTCTCGTACAGAATCACACCGCCCTTCAACAACGATTTTGCGAGAGGCCTGCCGGCCACCGTGATGATCGGCACCAGCACAGGCGCCAGCACAGTCGCGGCGATGGCAGCAGTGATGCCTACCGCAAGATTGCTTTTGAAGAGTTCCATGGTCGATCCTTATTCAAGCCAAAGCAGCGTGCTGCTATCGAGGAAAATGTCGATAGCGCATTTCACGATGGCGGAGCGTCCGAACTACATATGGGAATGGTGTGTGAACTCCGTCCGGCGGAACGGAAATGATGTGCAGCGATAAATGCAGAAAGCGAATCCTGAATGTTTTGACAGAACGTCAAACCATACGTTCCGGGCCACCCAGGCAGGCACAGTGCTGTTTGACCGTGCTCACCTGCGCGCTCGTATGCCCTGCTACAAGGCGAGGGAAATGGTATGCAGGACCAGTCCGACCAGGCCGCCGACCAGCGTACCGTTGATGCGGATATATTGCAGGTCTTTGCCGACCTGCAGCTCGAGTTTGCGCGCTATGGTTTCCGCGTCCCATTTTCTGATGACGCGCGAAACCAGTTCCGCGATAACGGCCCGTCTCTCGACAATAGCGTCGGTTGCAAGGATGCGTATCCATTGATTCAACTTGTTCCGCACCGTCGTTTCCTCTTGCAGGGCTTCGGTGAACGCGCGCAATGCGTCGTCGATCTTGGCCGCAATGCGCGAGTCGTCCGATGCGATGTCTTCCAGTATGCGTGCCCTGATGTCATGCCAGAACCGGGTGACGTATTCGCGGAACATCGGATGTTCGAGCGTGGTCATCACCACTGCTTCGACCCGGGCTTCATATTCCGGCGATGTCCGCAGCTTCTCGATCAACTCTTCGACGGCAACGTGAAAACGATAACGCCACTCGCTATCCTCTTCGCGCATTTCCGCCAGCGTGCTTTGCAACGCTTCCAGCAGGCGCTCGTAAATCTTGTCGTCCACCGCCTTGGGAAGCCAGCGAGGACTGTTTTCATCGATCTTCCAGCGGATATAGGAACGGTTATCCTCTACCGCGCGCGCCATGATGTTGACCAGGTAATTGAACAAGACCTGGTGGTGACCGCCCGCAACGAGCAATGACATGACCTCCGCCAGGGCGGGGGCGAACTTCACATGTCGGCGCGCTGCCGCCAGCCTGTTTTGCATGAACTGCGCTACATCCTCGTCTTCGATCATTCGCAGCATGGCGGGAATGCTCCTGGCGATCTGGCGTGCCGCTGCCCGACTGTTCTCCGGATAAGACATCCACTGTGTGACAGCGCCGGCGAAGTCGATCGGCCGCAATTCTTCGCGGATGATTTCCTGGGTGATGAAGTTGTGCTTCAGGAAGTGCGCAAGATTTTCGCCTATCCGTTCTTTATTCCTCGGAATGATGGCGGTATGCGGAATCGGCAGGCCGAGCGGCGACCTGAACAGCGCAGTAACCGCGAACCAGTCGGCCAGGGCGCCGACCATTGCTGCCTCCGCGAACGCGGTGACGAAAGAAAGGTGGCGGTACTGGGCTTCAAATATCTTCGAAATGACAAAGACGATTGCCATCAGCACCAGCAACCCGGTAGCGAGCCTTCTCGATTTCGCCAGTTGTAACGCCTGTTCTTGTTCCTGCATCGAGGCATTTATCCATGCAAATTAAATATCCAATTCGAGCATGCGCGAGCCGGATTAGTTCATATAAGACAACAGATCGTCCTTTTGCCGAACTTCGGGCGGCTGGTACACTCCAAAAGGACCCCCGCCTGTCTCCGGCAGGCAATAGCCATACTCCTACGCCACCCTGTAATACTGCAAAAACCAAGGATATCACCATGACCCGACGCCGAACCCGGTACGCAACCTTAGATCCGTTAGTGGCCTGGAGCCGGCTCGCTCTGAAGACCGGCGAAATGATGGTGGCTTCCGCGCAGGTCATCAATCATCGCACCGGGCGCATGGCAACGGCCGGCGCAATTCCAAATGCCAGGGACCAGAAGGAATTCACCCTGATGGGACAGGAAAAAGTGGAAGCCATCGCCGAGTCCAGTCAGGCGATGGCGGCCAGCATGATGCGCGTTAACCAGCAAATGCGAAAGCTCGCATTCGAACAGTGGATGAGCGGTGCAATCGGATTCATGTCGATGGCAACCAGCCGCACCATGGTGCAGTCAGGCAAACGGCAAGCTGAATTCGTGCGTGATGCGATGGAAAATTCCGCCGCCGCCGCATCCCATCTTTCCGGTTCGATCGTCAGCATGGCCGACCACGGGCTCAAGCCGATACACTCGCGCGCCACAGGCAACGCGAAGCGCTTGCGAAAATTGTGATCACATTGCCTGGGCGGCTTGCTTGCGATGGAACAGTTGCAGAAACGCCTTAGCGGCGAACTTGCCCTTCATGATGTAAACGGCATCGTTCGGATGCAGTCCATCCGGGCAGATCGTGGTGGGACTTGAACCCTGCAAATAATTGGTCAGGTATTGGTACTGGTCGATTACCGGGACCTGCGCTTGCAATGCGGCTGCCTTCATTGCGTTGACGTAGGTATCCAGCCCGTCCTTGCCGCTGTCCCGAGTGGGATTCGGCGTCTCGAAAATCACTTTCTTACCGCTCTTTTTTGCGATCTGCGCCAACGCAAGCAGGCAGGACCTGTAGGTGGGCAGGTCGTCTTTCCATTGATCGTTGATTGCGTGATTGAGGATGATGATCCCAGCATCGGATGCCGCCATCTGGCTCTTCCACGCCGGATGTTTCCCATCTGTCCCATTCAGCAACTGGCATGCGGTCGTGCCGCTGACGCCTTCGTTTCGCACTTCATATTTCAACGAAGCGGGTAATGCTTCAGCGAAGACCGCAGGGGCCGGTTTGACGACCTGGCTGCCGACGCCCGACGCGTAGCCCCACACGGTGGAGTCGCCGTAATAGTCGATGATGCGTTTGCCTGATACCGGCTTTCGCGCCGGCGAGTGCTCGGATGCGAACGCATTCGTCCAGGCAGGTCCGAGTACAAGAGTCAAAAGAAGGAGCGAGATCGTAGCAATGCGCGTCAAGTGGGGCCTCAGCAATAAAGCAACCATGCGGCTGGAATGGCGAAGAACCGACTTTAGCGTTGCGGCGCTGGAGTGCCTTGATTTTGATCAAGGGAAAAATTTCGTTACGGATCATATAGATAGACACCGTGCATCACGGTTATCCACACAGTTAATCACATAATTTGGGTGTAACCCGGGTACGCGACTGTCACCGCCCCGGGTCTACCCGTCAGTTACTTATTTGCGAGTCAGGATCAAGCCCGCAAGCAGTCCCACCCCGGCTGCTGCGCTGATCGCGCGCCATGGGTTTTCTTTCACATAACAGTCTGCGGAAACTGCCATTTCCTTGCCGGCGACAATGGCGCTCGCTTGCAACTCATGCGCCCCGATCAGCGCCGTATCGAGCAAACGCATGGCGCGGTTACGAACTTCCTCTGCTTTTTCGCCTGTCAACGTCGTGGCGGCCAGGAAAAGAGCTTGCGCGTCCTTCAACAGGGTATTCACGTCATTGCTGACTGCGGTCAAATTTAATTCCGTCAAAATGGTCTCCTTAATAAATAGAAAATTAATTGATGTGAGCGTGCTGCCCTGCCCAGCCTTCCGGCCGGGGGCAGCAGAACGCAAACATCAACGTTGTGTGATCTTGCCATTAGCATCGGAAAGGACGATCTCGACGCGACGGTTCATCTGGCGATTCTGTGCCGTGTTATTTGAGGCGATCGGGTGAGCCTGGCCATAACCGCGGATCGCGACGCGCTCACGGGACACGCCGAGTTCCTGCAACGCGGTGCTCACAGCGATGGCACGGCGCTCAGACAAATCCTGGTTATACGAGGCAGCGCCGGTGCTGTCGGTAAAACCCTCAACCAGAACGGTACGTTGCGGATTCTGCTGTAAAACGTCGGCCAGCTTTTGCGCCGTACGCATGCCATCCGGATTCAAGCGTGCCATGCCGGTGCCAAACAACACGTCGCCGAGGGTAATCACCATGCCGCGTTCAGTCTTTTTTGCGGCCAGATCGGCCATCTGTGCTTCCAGTTGTGCCGAGCGTGCCTGTGCCTCTTGCGTCTTGCGTTGAGCTTCCTGCGTCTTGCGTTCGGCTTCGGCTGCCTCGCCCTGCGCTACCTGGGTAGCCAGCTTGGACTGTTGTGCACTGATATTGGCTTGATTAGCTTCATTCGTGCGTTGATCCAGGCGAATCTGGTCGCGTTCCTTGCCGGCGCTGGCGACGCTGGCCTCCGCCGATTTTTGCTTTGCCATTTCTTGCGTCAGTGCGATCTTTTGCCTGGCAACGTAAGCCAGCTTGTCGATCTTTGCTTCGCTGTCTTTATCGCGGGCTGCCGCATTGGCTTGCTCCAGCGCTTCGCCGGCTTGCTTCATTTCCAGCGGCGCATAGCTAGCGACATTCGGGTTGCTTTGGGCCATCACGTAGTCATTGCGGGTCTGATCCAGCAAAGTGGTGGTCTTAGGCATGGAACTGCAAGCAGCGACGAGAGCGGCAATGGCTAACAGAATGGGCGTAGAGATAATTTTTTTCATGGTGAAATCCTTAGTATGTTTCGTTGCTGATGTCGGGATTACTTATTGGCGCGGTTCAGCTCTTCACGCAAGACCCGGATGTCGTCTTGCAAGGCATCTGCCGCTGTTTGTGCTTTGGCCGAATTGGCTTTGCCTTGGGCCAGTTTCGCGTCCGCCTGTGCCTGGGTCGCGTATTCGCCTGCCAGCTTGTACTCTTTCGCGGCCATCGCTTTATTGGCCAGGGCCATTTTTTCACGCGCCGAATTCATCTCCATCGGCGCAAATTCCGCACCGCCGGCGCCGGCGGCATTGTCAACCGCCGCTTTGGAGACGGCGACGGAGG
Source organism: Burkholderiales bacterium (assembly GCA_039649305.1). Taxonomy (GTDB): domain Bacteria; phylum Pseudomonadota; class Gammaproteobacteria; order Burkholderiales; family Burkholderiaceae_D; genus Noviherbaspirillum. The sequence goes on along the minus strand of JBBWZW010000021.1, from coordinate 9,398 downwards.
CAGTTGCCGGTGTTTTCAGGCTGCTGCAGCCGACAGTCATCACCACAACTGCACCACACAGGACCTTCATCCATTGTTTTGAATTCTTTGTCATCGCTACTCTCCGGTAAGCCGTCAATCAAATAGGGTATTCCCCCGATGTAGACGTTATAGGCCTGATTTTTGGCATGATCGGTACGCTGGCGCACATTGCGTTATTTCGCACACACCGGCGCGCGGGAGCGTACACTTCGCGGATCTACCAAACCGGTGCGCACTCCAGATATGTTCGGTAACGCACCGTCTTGCCCCCTCGTCCGGCGATAACATCAAACAGTCCATATTCGCTCCGGGCGAAAAGTTTTCCTGCCTATCCAGTACTGCTACCGATTCCCGATAGCATCAGTTCGTATCGCTGACAACGCGCTGCCCCTCCGCGCGATCCGGTTTGTCCAGAATCGTTGAATAGAAAGAAATGTCAGCATTGAAATCAGACAGCAAGTCCCTGCTCGGTAAGTTACTCGACCTGAAGACCGCATTCCTCGCTATCCCCGGCCGCAAGGCCGAACAAGAATTGCCGCTGCGTGCAGAATTATTCAGCGCCTTGCAGATGGAGCAACAAGGCCGCATCCTGGCCAAAGCCCACCAACTCAGCGCCGAACGTGGGCGTGACCAGTTGTTATCGCGCCTCGCAGATAATGAGAAAGTCATTATCGATGCCTGCAACCAGTTAACCGAAGCGATCAAAGCGGGTCGGCAAGTGACGCCCGCTGCAGAATGGCTGCTTGATAATTTCTACCTGATCGAAGAACAGATCCGCACCGCCAAGCGGCACCTCCCTAAGAATTACAGCAAGGAGTTGCCTCGCCTGTCGCGTGACACCTTTGCGGGCAGGCCTCGCGTTTATGACATTGCACTGGAAACCATTGCACACGGCGATGGTCGCGTCGACCCTGAAAGCCTGAGTCGCTTCGTCGCCGCCTACCAGCAGGTCACGACACTGAAGCTCGGCGAACTGTGGGCGATCCCGATCATGCTGCGTCTGGCGCTGATCGAAAACCTGCGACGCGTCGCGGCGCGTCTGGCGACAACCCGCATCAACCGCAACCTGGCCCATACCTGGGCCGACGAGATGGCGGAGATCGCCGAAAAGGATCCCAGCAATCTGGTCCTGCTGGTCGCCGACATGGCCCGTTCCAATCCGCCGATGGACAGTTCGTTCGTCGCCGAACTGGTGCGGCGCCTGCAGGGACAAAGTGCGGCACTGACACTGCCACTGACCTGGCTGTCGCAACACCTGGCGGCGTCCGGCCAAACCATCGAGCACCTGGTCCAGTTCGAAAATCAGCGGCAAGCCGCTGACCAGGTATCGATCAGCAACAGTATCGGCAGCCTGCGCTTCCTCAGCGCCATGGACTGGCGCGAATTCGTCGAAACCATGAGCGTGGTCGATCAGACGTTGCGCAGAGACCCGGCCGACGCCTACACCCGAATGGATTTCGCGACACGCGATCACTATCGGCATGTAGTGGAAAAAATAGCCAGGCACGGCTGCCTGTCCGAGTTTGAAGTCGCCGACAACGCAATCCGGCTCGCCGTTGCGAGTGCAGGCCGTGTCGGCGCCAAAGACCGCACCGCGCACGTGGGTTATTTCCTGATCGGGAAGGGTCTGCGCGAGCTGGAGCGATCGGCGGCTTTCCAGCTGCCGGTACGGGAAGCATTACACCACGCGGGCAGAGGCGCACCGTTGGCAGTCTACCTTGGCAGCATACTGTTGCTGACCCTGGCCGCCACTGGCGCCATCGTTGCCAAAGCCTATGCAGATGGCGTGGAAGAATGGCTGCTCGCGCTGGTCGCATTGATCGCACTGGTCGCCACCAGCCAGCTTGCGCTGTCCATGGTCAACTGGTTCGCCACCCTGATTGCCATACCCCGTCCGCTCCCGCGTATGGATTTCTCTGCCGGCATTCCACTCGAATCGCGCACGCTGGTAGTGGTGCCGACGATGCTGTTCACGCACCAGAATATCGATAGCCTGACCGAGGCGCTGCATGTCCGCTTTCTCGCCAACCACGACGACAATCTGCGCTTTTGCCTGCTGACCGATTTCGGCGATGCGAAAGAAGAAACAATGCCGGCCGATGCGATCCTGCTGGCACGAGTAAAGAACAACATTGACGAACTGAACGCCAAATACTCCCATACCGGCGGTGACAATTTCCTTGTATTGCATCGTCCGCGGCGGTGGAACGCACGGGAAAAAATATGGATGGGTTACGAGCGCAAGCGCGGAAAACTGGGCGACCTCAACGCCTTTTTGCGCGGCGGCGCGGCCGATGCGTTCTCGCTGATCGTCGGCAATACTGATGGCCTGACCAATGTCAGGTATGTGATTACGCTCGACACCGATACGGAATTGCCACGCGACGCCGCCCGACAGTTCGTGGCGACCATGGCGCATCCGCTGAACCGCGCGCAGTACGATGAAAAACGCCAGCGCGTCTGCGAAGGCTACGGCATCCTGCAACCGCGCGTGGCGGTCAGCCTTCCCAGCGCCGAAGCATCGCGCTATGAACTGCTGTGCGGTGGCGAAGCAGGTATCGACCCGTACACGCGCACCGTGTCCGATGTCTATCAGGATGTATTCGGTGAAGGCTCGTTCATCGGCAAAGGCATCTACGATATCGACGCATTCGAACTTGCATTGAACGGCCGCATGCCGGAAAACCGCATCCTCAGCCATGACCTGCTCGAAGGATGTTATGCACGCGCCGGCCTGTTGAGCGATATGCAGCTCTACGAAGAATATCCGTCGCGCTACAGCGCCGACATCAGCCGCCGCCATCGTTGGATACGCGGCGACTGGCAGATCGCATCGTGGCTGCTGCCAAGCGTACCCGGTGCGCGGGATACAGCGAGCGGCAAGATCGTACGCCACCGCAATCCGCTGTCGGCATTGTCGCGCTGGAAGCTGTTCGACAATTTGCGTCGCAGCGTGGTGCCGGTTGCGCTGACGGCATTATTAGTGACAGGCTGGACCGTGCTGCCGTCTGCCTGGTTCTGGACCTGGGCGGTGCTCGGCATCCTTCTGCTTCCATCCATCAGCGCATTCATCCTGAACCTCGTGCGCAAGCCGGGCGATGCGCCGTTGCGTCAGCACATTTCCGCATTGCTGCGGTCGACTACCCAACACTTCATCCATGCTGCATTGACCTTGGCCTTCCTGCCGTATGAGGCCTGGTCCAATCTTGACGCCATCGTCCGCACTCAATGGCGGGTACTGGTCACGCAAAGAAAAATGCTGGAATGGAATCCATCGAGCGAGAGCAATCGCGACTCAGGCACCGGCCCGTATTCCTACTATCGGTCGATGTGGATCGCACCGGTAATTACACTTGCGACCGCCATCTTCCTGATGGTGAAGAATCCGATCGCACTGATGGCGGCTGCGCCGATCCTGCTGTTGTGGTTTGTGTCACCCGTAATTGCGAGCTGGATCAGCCGGCCGATCAAACGCCGTGCCCCCCACTTGTCGACTGAGCAGACGCTGTTCCTGAAATCGCTGTCGCGCAAGACATGGCTGTTTTTTGAAACCTACGTCGGCCCGGAAGACAATTGGCTGCCGCCTGACAACGTGCAGGAACATCCGGTCGCGGTTGTCGCGCACCGCACATCGCCGACCAACATTGGCCTGTCGCTGCTAGCCAACCTTGCCGCGTATGACTTCGGCTACATCTCTGCCGGAAAATTGATCGAACGGTCGGAAAATACCTTGCGGACCATGGCCGGGCTGGAACGTTACCAGGGCCATTTCTACAACTGGTACGACACGCAAACCCTGAAACCGCTCAACCCGGCCTACGTATCGGCTGTGGACAGCGGCAACCTTGCCGGCCACCTGCTCACACTGCGTCCCGGGCTGACCGGATTGCTTGATATACCGATCCTTGGCGCCCGCCTGTTCCACGGCATCCGTGACACCTTTACAATCCTGCGCCACCACACAGGCGGCGCATCGCCGGCCGAGCTGATGCAGTTCGAGAACGATCTCGACTCCGCCTGCCTTTCCGCGCCGGACACACTGTGGGTAGCCTACGATATCCTGGAGCGGCTCACCCGTGACGCCGCGAGTTTCGTTGACAGTCTCGACGCCGCACCCGAGGCCGATAATCAGATCAACGTATGGGCACGTGCGCTCGCAGGCCAGTGCCAGGAAGCGCTAGATGAACTTGGCTTCCTCGCGCCCTGGACACAGACGCTGGCCGCTGTTGATTGCGTCGACGACTTCCCCGAACTCAGCGCGATTCCAACGCTGCGCCAGCTTGCGCGGATCCACGCCGGTCTGGTGACGGGGTATGAGCAACGGCTTGCCAGCCATACCGGTCCGGAAGATTCGGAACGGTTGGCTACCCTCAATCAGCTGAGGTCCGAAGGCAGCCGCCGCGCAGCTGAGCGCATGTTGTTGATCGACCAGCTCGCGCTGCAAACGGCAGAGTTCGCTCGCATGGAGTACGGCTTCCTGTACGACCCTGCCACGCACCTGCTGGCGATCGGCTACAACGTCACCGAACGGCGCCGCGATGCCAGCTTCTATGACCTCCTCGCCTCCGAAGCGAGGCTGGCCACCTTCGTCGCCATCGCGCAGGGACAAATACCGCAGGAAAGCTGGTTCGCACTCGGGCGCCAGCTCACCATCGCCGGTGGGGAACCGATCCTGTTGTCGTGGAGCGGATCGATGTTCGAATACCTGATGCCGCTGCTGGTGATGCCGACGTTTGAAAACACCCTGCTCGACCAGACCTATCACTCCGCAGTGGAGCGGCAGATCGAATACGGTATGCAGCGCGGAGTGCAATGGGGCATTTCGGAATCGGGCTACAACACCTTCGATGCCAGCCTGAATTACCAGTACCGCGCATTCGGCGTGCCGGGCCTCGGCTTCAAACGCGGCCTCGGCGACGATCTGGTGATCGCGCCGTATGCATCGATGATGGCATTGATGGTGAAGCCGGAGGAGGCATGCACCAACCTGCAGCAATTGTCCGCCGGTGGATATGAAGGCAAGTACGGGTTCTATGAAGCGATCGATTACACGCCGTCCCGCCTTCCTCGCGGGCAGACCAGTGCGGTGATCCGGTCGTTCATGGTGCACCATCAGGGCATGGGTTTTCTGTCGCTGGCGTACCTGCTGCTCGACCGTCCGTTGCAAAAGCGCTTTGAATCCGACCCCCTGTTCCAGGCGACCATGTCGCTGCTGCATGAGCGTGTACCGAAACCAAGCGCGACTTATTCGAACACAACGGACCTGGCCGACATCCGAACGGCGCCGACTGACCAGACCATGCAGATGCGTGTGCTGCGGCGTCCAGACTCCCGCACACCGGAAGTCCAGCTATTGTCCAACGGCCGTTACCACGTGATGGTCACCAGTGCCGGCGGCAGCTACAGTCGCTGGAACGACATGTCAATCACCCGCTGGCGCGAAGACAGCACGCGCGACAACTGGGGCACGTTCTGTTATGTGCGCAGCATGGAATCCGGGGACGACGGCCGCTTTTGGTCAACCGCGTTCCAGCCGACACTGGCAGAGCCGGAGAATTACGAAGTGATCTTCTCCGAAGGCCGTGCCGAATTCCGCCGACGCGACAATCACTTCGACATGCACACCGAAATCGTGGTGTCGCCGGAAGACGATATCGAACTTCGCCGTACCCGCATCACCAATCGCTCACGTTCGCGCAGAACGATTGAAATTACCAGCTATGCGGAAGTGGTGCTGGCACCGGCGGCCGCCGATGCCGCGCATCCGGCGTTCAGCAACCTGTTCGTCCAGACTGAAATCGATCATCCACGACGCGCCATCCTGTGCACCCGTCGCCCGCGTTCTATGAACGAAAAGACGCCGTGGATGTTCCATCTGATGGCAGTGCATGGCGCCGAAACGGGCGCGGTGTCGTATGAAACCGACCGTATGCAATTCATCGGCCGCGGCAACACCGTCGCTGCGCCACAAGCAATGCTCGACCGCGCGCCGTTGGCAGGCAACGCAGGCTCGGTACTCGATCCGATCGTCGCGATCCGTTATCAGATCACGCTCGACCCGGAACAGACGGCCACCATCGACATGGTGACCGGCATTAGCGAATCGCGCGATACCAGTCTCGGCCTGGTAGAAAAATACCAGGATCGTCATCTGGCGGACCGCGTGATCGAACTGTCGTGGACGCACAGCCAGGTCGTGTTGCGCCAGCTGAACGCCAGCGAAGCGGATGCCCAGCTTTACGGACGCCTCGCCAATTCGGTCATTTATATCAATCCGCTGTTGCGCGCCGATGCCAGCGTCCTTATCCGCAATCGCCGCGGACAGTCCGGCTTATGGGGCTACGCCATTTCCGGCGACCTGCCGATCGTGCTGGTGCAGATCAAAGCGCAGGAAAATATCGAGCTGGTGCGTCAACTGGTGCAGGCACACGCGTATTGGCGTTCGAAAGGACTGGCTGTCGACCTCGTGATCTGGAACGAAGACCATGCCGGTTACCGGCAAGTCCTCCAGGAACAAATCATAGGACTGATTTCTTCCGTCACCGGCGCCCACGCGATCGATCGTCCAGGCGGCATTTTTGTACGGCTGATCGACCAGATTTCCGAAGAAGACCGGGTGCTGTTGCAGTCGGTGGCACGGGTGATCCTGACCGACAGCCGCGGCACACTGGCCGAACAGATCAACCGCCGCGACCTGATGGCAGTTCGCGTTCCCCTGCTGGCACCACCAGGTAATCAGCAACCGATCGCGGCGGGCAAGAGCAAAGGCAAAGCCACTGCCCTGCCGAAGCGGGATCTGATCCTGTCCAACGGCACTGGCGGCTTCACCCCGGATGGCCGCGAATATGTAATCACCACCTCGGCCGACAAAGTCACGCCCGCGCCGTGGGTCAACGTCATGGCGAATCCGCAGTTCGGTACCGTCATTTCCGAAAGCGGACAAGCGTACACCTGGGGCGAGAACGCGCATGAATTCCGCCTGACGCCATGGGCCAATGATCCGGTCAGCGACCCTGGCGGCGAAGCGTTCTATCTGCGCGACGATGAAACCGGTCGCTACTGGTCCCCTACTCCGCTGCCCCGTCGCGGCGAGGGCGAGTATGTCACTCGCCATGGCTTCGGCTATAGCGTGTTCGAGCATATCGAAGATGGTATCGTCTCCGAGCTGACTGTCTATGTCGCGGTGGATGCCTCGGTCAAATATTCGGTACTCCGCGTACGTAACGATTCCGACACGGTACGCAAGCTGTCCGCTACCGGATATGTCGAATGGGTACTCGGCGACCTGCGTCCGAAATCGGCGATGCACATCATTACCGAAACCGATCCGGCAACCGGCGCACTCTTCGCGCGCAATCCGTACAACACCGAATTCACCGAGCGCACAGCATTCTTCGATGTCGATACATCGACGCGCACCATCAGCGGCGACCGCAATGAATTCATCGGCCGCAATGGGTCGTTGCAAAATCCCGCTGCGATGGAACGTATGCGACTGTCCGGCAAGGTCGGCGCCGGTCTCGATCCGTGCGCTGCGATGCAGGTGCAGTTCGAACTGGTCCAGGGACAACAACGCGAAATCGTGTTCGTGCTGGGCATGGCCGATACCCGCCATACCAATGTCGGCAATCTCGTGCAGCATTACCGTGGCGGCGCCGCGGCGCAGAATGCCCTTGAAGCCGTACACGCTTATTGGGACCGTACGCTCGGCGCGGTACAGGTCGAGACTCCGGACGAATCGCTGAACGTCCTCGCCAACGGCTGGTTGATGTACCAAACCATCGCTTGCCGTCTGTGGGCGCGCAGCGGTTACTACCAGTCCGGCGGCGCGTTCGGATTCCGCGATCAATTGCAGGACACCATGGCACTGGTGCATAGCGAGCCGAAACTGGCGCGCGAACATTTGCTGTTGTGCGCCGCCCATCAATTCATTGAAGGCGATGCGCAACACTGGTGGCATCCACCGACAGACCGCGGCGTCCGCACGCATTGTTCCGACGATTTCCTGTGGCTGCCGCTTGCGGCCTATCGTTATGTGATCAGCACCGGCGACGCCGGGGTACTGGACGAGACGGTGCACTTCATCGAAGGCCGTCCGGTGAATCAGGATGAGGACTCTTACTACGATCTGCCGAGCCGTTCGTCGGAGGTCGCGACGCTGTATGTGCATTGCGTGCGTGCGATTGAACGGGGACTGAAATTTGGCGTGCATGGTTTGTCGCTGATCGGCTCCTGTGACTGGAACGACGGCATGGACAAGGTTGGTGAGCACGGCAAAGGCGAAAGCATCTGGCTCAGCTTTTTCCTTTACGAAGTGCTGATGCGCTTTTCGGAAGTCGCCACGCTCCGCAACGACCTGGCGTTCTCCGAGCGTTGTCATGCCGAAGCGGCACAGCTGCGCCAGAACATCGAAGCCAACGGCTGGGATGGCGAATGGTATCGTCGCGCCTATTTCGATGATGGTACACCGCTGGGTTCTGCACAAAACGAGGAATGCCAGATTGATTCGATTTCGCAAAGCTGGTCGGTGTTGTCCGGCGCCGGAGATCCCCAACGTTCGCTCATGGCGATGCAGGCAGTCGATCGCCGGCTTGTGCGGCGTGACGACTCGATCGTCCAGTTGCTCGATCCACCGTTCGACAAATCGGATCAGAATCCCGGCTATATCCGGGGATATGTTCCGGGCGTTCGCGAAAACGGCGGGCAATACACGCACGCGGCGATCTGGACCGCGATGGCGTTTGCGAAGATGGGCGACAACCAGCGTGCGTGGGAATTGCTGCGGATGATCAATCCGGTCAACCACGGCAGGACTGCCCGTGATATTGCGACCTACAAGGTTGAACCTTATGTCGTCGCTGCAGACGTGTATGCGGTATCGCCACACGTAGGCCGTGGCGGCTGGACCTGGTACACCGGATCCTCGGGATGGATGTACAGGCTGATGGTGGAATCCCTGCTAGGGTTGAACCTGGAAGGCGACAAGCTGATTATCACGCCATGCCTGCCGGAGCACTGGACTACGTTTAAACTGGCTTACCGGTATCGTGACACGATGTACCGGATTGTTGTGACGCAGAGCAGTGCAGATGGCGTGACAAAGAATGTCACGGTAGATGGCGTTGAGCAGATCGACGGGATGGTTCGGCTGGTCGATGACAAGCAGGAGCATGCGGTGGAGGTATTGGTCGCCGTGAGGTAGTTTCGTGCGGCGGAAGGCGCCTCTGCTTTCCGCCCTACCGAATGCTCCTGCTCGTAGCGCGGACAAGCGTAGCGCCTTCCGCCGTAAGTCTACCGCACTGCCTAGACTTCCCTTTCGCCCGCAGCCAGATCAACCACCTCGCCTGCCCAATCACTCGGATAAATCCCGGCGGTCA
>JBBWZW010000020.1:0-6166 GCA_039649305.1 Burkholderiales bacterium | reverse complement strand
ACTGCTGCGCGCCGTGACGCTCGAGGCGGCTTCGTTCCCGCATCGCGTTTCCGGACGGGTCCTTCCGGCCGATGAACCGGGCACGGACAGTCGGGTATACCGGCAACCGCTCGGCGTGATCGGGGTGATCAGCCCCTGGAACTTCCCGATATACCTCTCCAATCGATCGGTCGCGCCGGCCATCGCGCTCGGCAATGCCGTAGTGCTCAAACCGTCGCAGGATACCCCGGTCACCGGCGCAATGCTGCTGGCAAAAATCTATGAGGAGGCGGGATTGCCGCCCGGCGTGCTTAACGTGGTCATCGGCTCGAGCAGCGAAGTCGGCGATGCATTCGCGCAGCATGCGATTCCGCGCCTGATCTCGTTCACCGGATCCACCTCGGTCGGCAGGCATATTGCCGAACTCGCCGCGACCAGCAAAATCATCAAGCATGTGGCGCTGGAACTGGGCGGAAATTCTCCGTTCGTTGTGCTCGACGATGCCGACCTGGACCAGGCCGTGCCGGCCGCGATATTAAGCCGGTTTCTGCACCAGGGGCAAATCTGCATGAGCGCCAACCGCCTCATCGTCGACACCAGGGTGTATGACGAATTCGTCGAGCGCTTCAAGATCCACGTCAGTGCGCTGAAATATGGAAACCCGGACGACCCGGACACCGTCATCGGCCCCGTGATGAATCAACGGCAGCTTAAGAACATCCTCGATCTGATGCAGCAGGCGCGTGAGGCAGGCGCGCAGCAAGTGCTCGGCGGGGATCCCGACGGCCTGGTGCTTCCGCCGCAGCTATTCGTCAACGTCACCAACGACATGGCGATCGCGAAGTTCGAAACCTTCGGCCCGGTGGCGCCGGTGATCAGGGTGGATGGCGAAGAAGAGGCGCTACATGTGGCGAACGACACCGAGTACGGGCTTTCGAGTGCGGTATTCACTCGCGACGAATCACGCGGCCTGCGCTTTGCGCTCGCGATCGAGGCAGGCATGACGCACATTAACGATGCCACCGTCGGCGACAATCCGAACAGCCCGTTCGGCGGTGAAAAGAACAGCGGCATCGGACGCTTCGGCGGTGAATGGGTGATGCAGGAGTTCACCACGGACCATTGGATAACGTCGCAGCAAACGCCGCGGCAGTATCCATTTTAATTTTCCGGGATCGTTGGTTGGGATAGCCATCCCGACCAACGAACCATTTCAGGTGACGAGTTCCCCTGCCATGACTTCGTCCGCGTAGCACCATACCCACGACTCGCCCGGTTCGATGGACCGCACTATCGGATGACCGACGCTGCGGAAATGCTTGCTGGCATGCTTGTTGGGCGATGAGTCACAGCAGCCGACGTGCCCGCAGGTGAGGCACATCCGCAGGTGGACCCAGGGTGACCCGATCTTCACGCATTCCTCGCAATAATCCTTGTCGGTGCTGGTGACCATGATCTGGTCGAGGTGATTGCATTCCTGTGCCATTACGTACTCCAGAAAAGAATTTGCGCTCAGCAGTTCGCCAGGTACCGATGAACAAACGCCACCGCCATCGAGCCTTCGCCAACGGCGGAAGCGCAGCGCTTGATCGAACCGTGGCGGACGTCGCCGGCGGCGAAGACGCCGGGCACATTGGTTTCCAGATAATAGGGATCCCGGTCGAGTGGCCAGTTCTCAGGCCGCTCATGCCCTCGTATCAAATCGGGCCCGGTCATCAGGTATCCGCCGTCGTCGCGTATGATGCCGACCTCCTTCGCCCAGTCGGTTTGCGGCTGGCCGCCGATGCAGACGAACAGCCAATGGGTCTTCGCGGTCCACTCCTGGTTGTTGCTGCGATCGACCAGTGTGATCGCTTCCAGGATCTGCTCGCCGTGCAGCGCGGTGATCTCGGTATGCGTGCGCACTTCGATATTCGAGGTCGAGTAGATGCGATCGATCAGGTACTGCGATAGCGTGCTCTTGAGCGAATCGCCGCGCACCACCATCGTGATGTGCTTTGCGAACTGGGCGAAATGCATCGCCGCCTGTCCCGCCGAGTTGCCGCCGCCGACGATGTACACCTCCTGCCCCCTGGTCAGCGCTGCTTCGCTGGCCCCCGCTCCATAGTACACACCGGCGCCGAGAAAGCGGTCCTCGTTCGGCAGGCCGAGCCGGCGGTACTCGACACCCGTGGCGCAGATCGACGCATGCGCCGTGATCCGCGTACCGTCTTCCAGATAGCCTACGCCTATGCCGCGTGCCGGATCGAACTCGGCGCGTACGCCTTGCCGCGTAAGCAAGATTTCAACACCGAACTTATGCGCCTGGTCGCGCGCCCGTTCCGCCAACTCGGCGCCGCTGATCCCCTCGGGAAAACCGAGGTAGTTCTCAATCCGGGAGCTGCTGCCGGCCTGGCCGCCGAGCGCCCAACGTTCGATCAGGACCGTCCTGAGGCCGTCGGAGGCAGCGTAGACCGATGCGCTGAGGCCGGCAGGACCGGCGCCATAGATGGCCACATCGTATTCGGAACGCGATGGGTTGGCGAACCAGCCGAGCTTCTCGACGATCTGGCGGATGGTCGGACAGTCCATGCGCGAACCATCGGGAAAGATGCACACCGGCAGCCGGCTATCGTTGAGTCCCTGCACATCTGCCAACTTGCGCGCATCTTCGTCGCTGGTGAGCTCGATCCATTCAAACGGAATGTCGCAGCGGTGCAGGAAGTCGCGGATCATATATCCGGCGGGTGAGCCCAGCCTGCCGCAGACTTTCACCAGGAGAGGCTTGTTGCTCTTCGTTTCGCCTGCCATTTTCATTTTCCCGGGTCGCGATCGCCGCTTTGCCATACGTCGAATTTCGATCCGACGCACGGAGGCAAGTTCCGGGCACTACGGGATTATGCGAACTTGAGATGGCTCAAAGCCGGGCTTCATCGGACCAGCATGATGCGGGTATCTGTTTCACGCCGCAGAGTGAGAGGGCATCATGTTCCACACCATCCTGGCGCCGACCGACGGATCGCCGTTGTCGGAGAAAGCCGTCGATGCCGCCATCGAGTTGGCAAAACAACTTCAGGGAAAGATCGTTACGATATCCGTCGCCGAGCCTGCGCCTTTTGTTGCGCTGTCGGAAGGCGGCGCCATTCCCGGCGACCTCGAAGCGTACGAAGAAAAGGCGATGCAGGTCGCGCAGCACCGGGTACAGAAGGTGGCGGCCGCGGCAAGCGCCGCCAATGTGCCGTGCGAGGCGCTTGCCGTGCTCTCCTTCAGTCCCTACGAGGAAATCATTCGGGCCGCTGACGACTACAAGTGCGATGTCATCTTCATGGCCTCGCATGGGCGAAGGGGCTTGACTAAATTGTTCCTCGGCAGTGAAACCCAGAAAGTGCTGGCGCATTCCACCATTCCAGTTCTCGTGTATCGCTGACGGGATGTTCCGGTCGTAAAACCGCGTCGGCACGGGGTGCCCGGCCTACAAGCGATCACGGCCGGATGGTGATGTGATCCTCGACTTTCTTCACCCCCGGCGCCGCCCATGCGGCGCGTTCGGCTTCCTCGCGTTCGAACCATGAGTGGACCGTGCCCTTGAGGATGACCTCTCCGTCACGGGTTTCAACCTGGATCTGGTTGGCATCGATTTCCGCGTGACGCTTGAACGCCTCTTCGATTTTCTTCTTGATATCGGTCGGCGTCACCTTCGGCTTTACCTGGATCGAGTTGACCGCGCCCTTGACGCCCTTTACCCAGCGTACCGCGTCTTCCGCCCTCTCCCGCTGGTAGTTCCACTCGACCTCGCCTTCCAGCGTGACCCAGCCGTCGTGTACGACCACCTTGATATTCTGGGACGAGTACGGCAACTGGTTCTTTAACGCCTGCACGGCGTCGCGTGCGATTTCAGGATCAGGCCTCTGGTCGAGAGCCGGCACCCGCACCTCGATGTCGTTGGCCACCGCGACGACGCCGGCAACCCGCTTCGCGTCCATCTCGGCCTGGAATTTCTGGGCGTAGCTCGGCACGAATCCCGTCAGGACCACCACGCCGTCCTTTACCGCCACGGCGATGTAATCCGCTTCGATGTCGGGATCCCAACGAAGTTCTTCCTCGACATCCTTCTTGATCTCGTCGTCAGTTTTCATTCTGGTACCTTGGTATGTTCTTGCTTCCGCACTTCTCAAAACCGGCGCGCCGTCCAGGCTCTGCCGGAACGTCCATCCATGCCATGATCCTATGCTGACGGTTGCGGCAACATCAGCGGATCGCGCAGCCTGATAATCTGATGCGTATCATCCGCATCGATCACCTCCATGCTCGTCAGCAGCACTGCCTCCTGGTCCACAAACACCTCTTTCGGGTGGCGGATCATGTGATCGAGGCCCTCCAGCGCGACTTCAATCAGGTCGCCCTTCTGGTCGTAGACGATGCCTATCAAGGGCAGCCACTCCGCCTCGACCTGGTCGCCGAGTTTCAACGAAGCGACTTCGACTTCGACGCGTTTGCCGTCGAGTATTTTCGATACATGATCGAAGTAGGGATGCCACGTCTGTTTGTCCAGCTTGGTGATGGCCATGACTTATTCTCCGGTAGAGGTGTGAAAATTTTCGCTCAGGGATGGGCATGCACGGTCGTGACACGCCTGTCGCGCATGGTGCGCCGCTCGGGCACCTCGGTGTGCGCCCTTGCCCGCAGGCGGAACGAAACAGCAAGCAATAGCACTCCCGTTACGATGGCGTACAGGCTGATCATCCATACCAGCGCGAGCGCCCCGGCGGTGGGAAACAGGAAGGCGAGAACGCCGAAGATGATGGAAGCGACGCCATTCAGGATCAGCAGCCATTCGCCATGCATGGCCTTGCGCAACCGGATGGCGGCTGCGATGTCGAGCACGCCGGTGACCAGCGCATTGGCGGCGATCACCAGGACGAGGACGAGCGTGGTCAGGCTGGGATGGATGAGCGCAAGCACGCCGGCGCCGACGCCGACCAGTCCCATCAGCAGCAACAGCCACCATTCGTCATCCCTGTTCCGATTTCTTATCGCGCCGAAAATCGATATCGCGCCCGTCAACAATGCGTAAGCGGCAAACAGGGAAACCAGCGCCAGCAGTGTCAGGCCCGGCCAGAGCAATGCAAGCACGCCGAACAGAATGCCGATCACGCCTCGCAACGCGAGTATCCACCAGGATCGTAAAAGTGATTCGTTCATTTCAGCAGGCTCCTTTACGAAGTAACCGTAGGGTTGAAAGGTTTTCGCATGGATAATGAAAGGGGGACGGGCCGTGCGGCGGTTGGTCGTCGCCGCAAGGTCGCGGCAACTGATTGCAGGATAGATCTGCCCGGAGCGTGCCGGCACAATTTCCGGCACGCCTCGCATCGTCAAACTTCGGATTGAATGCAACGTATCATTCCGCGCAATCTGCATGCCAGCGTTAACAATGTGCGGCAGCCGCGTCCGCTCCTCCCGTTTGCTTGCTGGTGATAGCGCACGGAACCGAACGGCGCGCACCTGCGTGGTAAAACTTACGCCGCAACGGTAAATCTTACGGCGGCGCGCCATCCTCCCCGTTTAAGTTTCGCTCTTCCGCAGTCTGCCACGTCGCTCCTGCAAGCCGATACGCAAACGCACGCGGCATACGAATTGCTGCAGCGGGCCCAGGGCATCCTGTCATCCGCTTTCCCGTAACCCTCGAGATGCCGTAGAGCGCTTTTGCTCTGTTGAAGTTGCAAGCGAATGGCTAAGGAGATCATCATGAAGCGGAATATCGTCATAGCAACGACAGCTGTTTTGTATCTGTTTTCCACCGTGGCGTCGGCTCAACAGACGCAGCAGCCTCAGCAGGCTCCTATGGGGCAACCGGCCGCATCGGGCACCGCTCAGCCGGGCGCATCCGGCTCATCAGGCGCATCCGGCTCATCAGGTACGGCCGGCTCATCAGGCACGGCCGGCTCATCAGGCGCTCCGGCTGCCGGTACAACCGGGCCGGATACTTCAGGTGCGCCTGCCGCCGGTACATCGGGCGCATCCGGCTCCGTAGCGGGCAGGAGCGTCCTCGGCGTGACGGTGGTCGAGATGGAGGCCATCATCCTCGGATGGAGCGCGAAAAAAGACCTGCTCGGCAAGAACGTCCAGAATGATGCGAAAGACAAAATCGGCGAGATCGAGGACATCATCATTACGCCCGACAAAGCCGCTTCCTTCGCGATCATCAGCG
>JBBWZW010000016.1:0-2589 GCA_039649305.1 Burkholderiales bacterium | reverse complement strand
CGGCGTCGCGGACCCGCGCTACGGCGTCACCAGTCTGGTCGATCTCGGCCATCCCGTGACCATGGCGGATGTCGATATCGCGCTACGGCAGGCGTTCGAGGAAGTGTTCGGCTCCGCCAACGCGCGCTTGCCGGAAGCGACGGTCTGATGTTTGTTTAAGCCGCAGCGCTGTGCGGCGCGACGTCGAGCTTGCCGGCAATGTAGCGACGGCGCCAGCGCCAAGCCTCCAAAGCCCCAGGCATCTGCGCGAGCGTCATAGGCGTCGACATCGCTCTGATTGTGCAACGGCCCGAGCAATTCACCCGCCCGCGGCTCATGCAGACCTCCAACCCCCTGGCCCTGTCCGAGTTTGTAGTCCGAAAGAAAAAAGGTTAAGTGCACGCTGCATTCAGGAGAGCTTGGGGGAGTTGATTTGGGGTTCATTGGTTTTGCGCCCGTTTATTTGAACGGGTTGCTGGCGATCTTCTTCGTCTTTGTCCTTCCAGGCTTGGTGCTTGTCCGCGGCTTCGATATCCCGAATTTTCCGCAACGCTGGCTCGCGGTCTTTTTGGCAAGCCTGACCACGAATCATTTTTTGGTCACGCTGATCGCCGCATTCCATCTCGATCCCCTGCTGACCTATCGCGCGGTCACTGTCGCGCTGATTGCCGCCCTGTTCTTCATGATTGCGAGGAAAGGTGCTGCGGCCAGAACGCCGGTACAGCAGGGAGCATCCGTCCTTCTGCTATCGAACGTGAAGTGGCTGGTCGGCAGCCTCGCCGTGCTTGGCTTCACCTATTTCAATATCTGGAAGCATGGCGTCCCCAATATATTCCAGGGCGGCGACGTTTCGGTCAGCTGGAACGCTTGGTCGCTGATCTGGTCGCACGGATCGTTTCCAACCGCTTCCTACGGCTATCCGCAATTCGTCCCGACGACCTGGGCGGCGACCTACATCTTCACCGGCTCGACCGAGCAGTACTTTGCCTACTACACCTATATCGTTCTCATCATCCTCCCCATCGTCCTATGCATGGCGGTCTTGGGGCGCCCGAATTGGCGCTATGCGGTATCCCTGCTTTTCGTGTTCGCATGGCTCGTGGCTGAAGTTCAGGAACCGTGGCTCAGGAGTACCCTGGAGGAAGGCTTTCCGGATTGGGTTGCCGCGATTTTTGCCTTTTGCGGCACCGTGCTGTTTATCGTCAACGCCCCCAAAGGTCGGCTCGACAGGGAGAAGGCCGTCACTGCGCTATTGTCGCTGTGCCTTGTGTCGATCGCCGCGGCGACGAAACCGATCTACGGCTTGTTTACGATCGCGATCCTGATCGCAATCTGTACGGATGCCGCAAAACATCTCCAGCGGGCCGAGCGCAACCGATTCATCATCGCCGCTGTCGGGCTGGTCGCGCTTTTCGTCACCGCCTACGCCATCAACTATTCGCATCTCGCCGTGCGATCGATGCCGTATTACCCGGTGACGGAGTTGTCCGAGAGGCTTTCCAGGGCCGCCAAACTGCTCAATTCGAATTTTACGCTGCCGTTGCGCATTCTGCTATTTGCGGGCCTCGCGCTCAGTCCGTTCTTGCCGCGCATCCGATGGCTGGCGTTGCCGCTAGGGGCCGGATTCTGGTTGTGGGCCAATACCGCCAGCTACGACCTGCGCAATCTTCTTGGACTTCTGCTGATAAGCGCCTTCATTCCGCTCTATGCGGTGGCACGCCGTTTCGTGACGACACAAGTCGCTCCAGGCGAGCGGCGATGGCGCGTTCGGGACGGCGCCGTCGCGGCCGGTGTGGCCGTGCTTTGCGTTATTCTGACGCTGCCGCTGGCGCTAAGTGACGAAAAACTGAAGCAACGGTTCGCGGACGAGCAGTTGAGTAAAGGCCTGGGGATCGAGCTCAACCGGCCAATAGGAGAGCTGCTTGCTCGTGGTTGCACGATATATAGCGCAGACGGCTATATCCACACGGTGTCGGTTTTCCAGCCGTATCGGCAGCAGATGCAGTTCTTCCATTTTACCGAACCGCTGACCGATTTTCTGGCAAAACAGCTCAATGAATCAACCGGCTGCACGAGCATCATGTACCCGCCCGGGCGTACTCATCCATCAATTTTGAGTTTCATAGGTGCCACGACCGCAGCGCGAGGCTACACGAAGGTGGCCGAGAGTAACGGCATGGAGTTACTTGTATCGAGTCCATGAGTCCCTTCGGGCAAAAGCTCATGGAAATTTGCGTGTCACCAAGCAATACTGGGTGAGAATGAGGGGCCATAAAATGCGCGCGGATTTGATCTCGCCCAGACCCGCAATCGCCCGCTCGAATTCCGGCAGCTGAAGCGGTCGCTCGTCATGGAAAATCCAGCTGTTCGTTGCCTCGGCTAGTCCTCGCACCGCGCGATAAAGCCACGTCGGCGTCGGAAAGGTGATGATTGCAGTGCCACCCGACCGCAGATATTTGAAATGGGCCGCGACGGCTCTGGCGGTGCCGGCGGGATCGAAGTGTTCGATCAACCCGACGCTGAAAACAATGTCATAAGGGCGTTCAGGCTCCGACATTGAGAGCACGTCGCCCCGCGTGACCGAGACGCGATCGTCGCGTGGATAACGGG
>JBBWZW010000005.1:0-3861 GCA_039649305.1 Burkholderiales bacterium | reverse complement strand
CAAACAGATCATCATAACGAGCGACGTAGGTCCCCTTATCGCAGATGTACCGGAATATAGTCCCCAGCGGCCCATCGTTATTGAATGAAAGCGACAGTGTGCAGATCGCTCCCGTCGGCACCTTCATCTGTATCGACATATCCATGGCAATCCCAAGCTCGGGATCGATCGGCCCTTGCATCGCATGCAACTGCGACGCAGTCTCCCCGGTCTGGTACTGAAACAGATCAACGGTATGGCAGGCATGATGCCACAGCAGATGATCGGTCCAGCTGCGCGGCAGTCCCAGCGCATTCATGTTGGTGCGGCGAAAGAAAAACGTCTGCACCTCCAGCTGCTGGATCTTCAACTCACCGGCCTCGATCTTGCGGTGGATCCACTGATGACCGGGATTGAAGCGACGCGTGTGGCCGGCCATCGCCACCAACCCGGTTTGCCTTTGCAGCCGTACCAGTTCCTCGGCGTCGGCAAGGCTGTCCGCCATCGGAATCTCCACCTGGACATGCTTGCCCGCCTTCATGCAGGCGATGGCCTGTGACGCATGCATCTGCGTCGGCGTACAAAGAATCACCGCATCGATGTCCGGGCGCGCAAGCGCCTCGTTGAGATCGGTGGTCGCGTGGCCGATACCGAATCGGGCAGCCACCTCTCTCGTCTTCACCAGGTCGCGGCTCACCAGGGAGACCACTTCGACATCTTCTATGTTTTCGATGGCCTCCAGATGCTTGATACCAAATGCGCCGGCGCCGGCTAAGCATACTTTCATCATTGTGCTCCGCGTTTTTATATTGGGATTGTAGCAATGAATCGCGGCGCGCCAGGGCTGACCTATAATTCAGAAGTCCACGCAACGAATGGCAACGACAGTCGGGGGATATATGCCTCAAGCGATTTCGTCCTATGCAAGGGCTTTACTCAGCGCCCCGCGTTACCTCGCGACCGATATCATCGAATTCTTCACCACCGTCGCACGGTACTACCCCAATACGCAGTTCCGGCGGGCCGACATGCGCTGCATGCGCACTTATCTCCTGCGCAGCCCCTACAAGATTTGCCAGCGATATCTACGCGACCTGCCGGACAACCGGGTGCAGAAAATTTATGGCGAAACGTTTTTCACCACGCTCGAGACGATCGCCCGCGCAGTCAACCTGACCGACAAAGACGTCATCTATGATCTCGGATGTGGACGCGGACGCGCGGTGTTCTGGTTTAACGCGATCTACAAATGCCGCGCGGTGGGCGTGGAAATTTTTCCGCTGTTCGTCACCGAAGCCCGGAGTATCAAGACCAGGCTCCGGCTTGACGGTGTGGAGTTCATCTACGCTAACCTGATGGATATCGACTACGACGATGCGACGGTGATCTACTTCTATGGGACCGCGTTTAATGACGACGCGATTGCAGCGGTGACCAGGCATTTTAAAAAGTTAAAGCGCGGCACCAGAGTTGTGTCGGTGAGTTATGCGCTGGCTGATCATACGAATACGCGTCTGTTTGAAACGGAACAGAAAATTCGCGGGAAATTCTTGTGGGGCGAGACTGATATTTTTATTCAGCGGAGGGTTTGAAGGGTCAGGGCCCGCGGAGTAATAAGTTGGCATTTTGGCGGTCGTAGCGGGATGCAATGCTAGGCGCCCGACCCGCCGCAGTGCCACCACTGAATGGGGCGGGCAACGCCGCAGGGCGCCCGCTACGGCCAGCAAAAATGCCAACTTATTGCTGCGCGGGCCCTCAGTTCCTGCACAGGATGCCGATGGTCCCTGCAACGCGGCAGGCGTATCGCGGAGCCGCGCGCTCTTGCTCCTTCCCCCTTGCAGGGTGAAGGGACAACAGCGCGAGGCTCCGCGAGAAGCCTATCGCGATTTTATGGGCCGATTTGTGGGTAAACCTCAACGCAAGCGGGAGAAGCGAGTGTCCGCGCATCGAACAGTGGAAATCAGCTTACGCCTTCCCTCCCCCAACCGGCCCATCATTCGGCCCCCCCGGCAGCCGAAAATCATTCGCCACAAGCTTCGCGACCTGCGCCGACTCACGGCTCAATTGCTTCTTCAGCGCTTCCAATCCCACTTCAATCCCCGCATTGATCGAGCGAGCCAGGATTTCATCCGATGGCGCCCTGCGCGGAAACTGGAGTCGTTCCTTCGATCCCGGGCCAACATCATGGATCAGCTGACGCAAGATCCCGCCCGCGACGAAATGCTCGAACGGCACACTCACCAGATCGAATTTTTCAAGCAGCTGCGGCCACTCCCAACGCGGAATCCTCGACTTGAAAATCGGGAAGTCCAGGATCCATTCGCTCACCGTACACCGCGGAGCACGCAGCCCAAGCGCATCGATCGCCTGCTCCCCGATAAACCAGATCGGCGCATTCAGCGGCAATTCCACGATGCGATCGGTCCACAGGATCGACCACCACGCGGCATAGCGCATGTCCGCCTGTTTGGCGGGCGGCGCCAGCCAGACACCGCAATTGAGAAAGTAAGCATCGATTTGCTTCAGCGCTTCCTGCCCTGCCGGTGTCGCATCAAAGCCGGCATAGGGAGACGGCGACGGCGAGACACCGGTCAGGTTGATGTCAAACCAGTGATGCCACGTCGAGTCGGCGACGATCCTTCCGACATCGACATTGTGCCCGTTGTAAGCGGAAGCCAGCCCGATTTCCTGCCCATGCCTGGTAGCCGCCGGATCCTTGATCTTGCCCCATGCGATCACATAGGGCCGTTCCTGATGCCCGGCCTTGGTAGGCCACTTCGGATCGCCCGCTGCGGGTATCGGCGCCAGGGCTTCGCCCTCGTGCTGGTGATCGGGGAAAAGCTTGATCGGTCCCTTCGGGCCGCACATTACGGGGTGCGGACGATAGCGGTTGCGGAATACTACCTCCGACCATATTGGAAAGCGTTGGTAGCGCACCGATTGCGCACGATCATCGGACTGGTCATTGAAATCGAAGGTAGAGCCCGGATCCGGCCCGTCTTCCAGCGTGGTATTCCAGACCGGGGGACTGGCTGGCGGTGCGGGGTAGCGGCGCATCTGCCCTGCCCGCGTGATTTGTCCCGCAATGCCCTTGCCCAGATCCGCGTGGTCTCCAGTCACCAGCACACCGCCGAACTTGGGCGCGGCCATGAACTGATCGAGCAGGGTCACCTCCGCCGGCGTGAGGTTGGGCGTGCTGTTGAGGCCGAAGAACCAGACCTGGTCGTACTTGTTGATGATATCCAGGTCGGTCAGCTTCGTCGCACCTACGATCGAGGCGCTCGGGTCAGTGCCGTCACGATGCGCGGTCGCGATGTCGAAGTCGACGTAATAGTATGCGCGACTCTCCAGCAGCGTCTTCACATATTGCAGGCCGAGGAAAGAACCACCGACGAAATTGACGCTGCTGTCGGCATACATCAGGATACGAACCTTGGCGGGCACCCGCCACCACGGGAAGTGAAGTTCCCAATTGGGAATCCCCCAACGCTGGACGATGGCTGATCGTATTGAATCCCGGTCGATGCTTGGCATTGTTTTCTCCTCTTCGTTTTGCTGCGACAGGAAACTGCCGGACACTGGCGCGCCGGCAGCACGGAAAACCGTGACCATGGGAGTCGATTGCAATGGCGGGGGTGACGCGAGACGCCCGGCGCCGACATGGATCGTCGGAACAAAATACGGCGTTTGAGGAGGGGTTGTAAGCTGTTGGTTTTTACAGGTGGGGGATTTTGCGCACGCGTATCGCGGAGCCTCACGCTGACGATATCAACCATGCGAGGCGAATGGTGCCTAGGACGCACCCTGCAAAGGTAAACCGTAGGTTGGGATGCCAATCCCAACATTCGAACCTTAAACGACCGACGGCTCACGTGCATGCTG
>JBBWZW010000563.1:0-3891 GCA_039649305.1 Burkholderiales bacterium | reverse complement strand
ATAAGTTGGTCAATTTTGCTGGCCGTAGCGGGCGCGTTGCTGCGTTGCTCGTCGTCGCCATAGCTCGCTATGGCTCCTCCTCACGCCTTGCACCGCATCCCGCGACGGCCGCCAAATTGCCCAACTTGTCCCTGCGCGGTGCCTTAGCGCATACCGCCCGGCATCATGCCCTTCATGCTGCGCATCATCTTCATCATGCCGCCGCCTTTCAGCTTTTTCATCATCGACTGCATTTGCTCGAACTGCGACAGCATCCGATTGACTTCCTGCACCTGGACGCCGGCGCCCGTCGCGATGCGGCGCTTGCGCGAGGCTTTGATCAGTTCCGGTTTGGACCGCTCCTGCGGCGTCATCGAGTTAATGATGCCTTCCATGCGACGCACCTGTTTTTCCGCCTGGTCCATGTTGGCGCCGCTTGCGGCTTGCTGCAATTGCGCAGGAAGCTTGTCCATCAGGTTGGATAGTCCGCCCATCTTCTTCATTTGACCCAGCTGCGCCTTGAAGTCATTCAGGTCGAACTTGCCGCCGACCTTGATCTTTTGCGCCAGTTCCTGTGCGGCAGCGACGTCCACGCCTTTCCTGGCTTCTTCAACCAGCGCCAGGATGTCGCCCATGCCGAGGATGCGGTTTGCCATCCGGTCGGGGTCGAAGGCTTCCAGGCCGTCGAGCTTTTCGGCAACGCCGGCAAACTTGATCGGCTTGCCGGTGATGTGGCGCACCGACAGCGCCGCGCCACCTCGGGCGTCGCCGTCCAGTTTGGTCAGCACTATGCCGGTCAGCGGCAACGCATCGTTGAATGCCTTGGCGGTGTTGATCGCATCCTGGCCGAGCATCGCATCGACCACAAACAGCGTTTCGATCGGCTTGACCGCCGCATGCAGCGCGGCGATTTCCTGCATCATTGCTTCGTCGATGCCGAGGCGGCCGGCGGTGTCGATCAGCAGCACGTCGTGATAGTGCTTTTTCGCGTAATCGAGTGCCGCAAGTGCGATATCGACCGGCTTGTCGGTCGGTTTGGACGGGAAGAAATCGGCGCCCACCTGTCCGGTGACGGTCTGCAACTGGCCTATCGCCGCCGGCCGGTACACGTCGGTGGAAACGGTCAGTACCTTTTTCTTTTTCTCTTCGCGCAGGTATTTGGCAAGCTTGCCCACCGTGGTGGTTTTACCTGCGCCTTGCAAACCGGCCATCAGGATGATCGCCGGCGGCTGGGTCATGAAGTTCAGTTGCGAGGCTTCCGGACCAAGGTCGCCGCCCATGAGGGAGGCGAGTTCGCGCTGCACGACGCCGACCAGTGCCTGGCCGGGTGTGAGCGAACCGATAACATCTTCGCCGAGCGCTTTTTCCTTCACGCGTGCGATGAATTCGCGCACCGCGGGCAAAGCTACGTCCGCTTCCAGCAATGCCAGGCGCACTTCGCGCAGCATCTCGGCGGTATTGGATTCAGTGAGGCGCGCCTCGCCGCGCATGGTTTTGACGACTTTGGCGAGGCGTTGAGTGAGGTTGTCGAGCATGGATATGAAGTATCAAGAAGTGAGGCATGTCCGCAGGGGGCGGGCTATGCGGCGGAAACAGGCCCATTTTACCCGATGCGGCACACTCGCCTCGCGGCGCGAGCCCCGGATGATGCCGAACCCGTGTGCCGTTTCCATCGCGACAACCTTTATCGTGCGCGGTCAAGCCGTTTAACGGGAATCACATGGTGTAAACTCAAGGCCTGTCCATCATCATGTCGCGCAATGCAAACAACCTTATTCGTCCTGGCGGCCTTGCTCTATATCGCGTGTGCAGTCGTGCCATCGCAATGGCGCATTGCCATTTCGCTGGGTACCGCGCTTGCCTGGGTACTGCACGGCGCGGCTTTGGCGGCGGATATGATTGCGCCCGGGACCTTGCGCGTCGGCTTTGCCGTTGTGTTGTCGGCGACGCTTTGGATATCGGTTGCCGCTTACTGGCTGGAGAATCGCAATTTTCCGCTGGACGGCCTGCGCGTGCTGGTCCTGCCGGCGGCGGCGGTCGCGGTGATATTGCCGGTGCTGTTTCCGGGCAGCGTGGTGCCACTGGCAGGAAAGTCGTCCCTGTTCCCGTGGCATATCGCTATTTCCATTCTTGCGTATAGCACCCTGACGATTGCCGCCTTCCATGCGGTGTTGATGGCACTGCAAGAGTCGAAACTGCATACGCGGCCGGGCGCCGCAAAGAACGGCTGGCTCTCAGTCGCCATCGACCGCCTGCCCGCCGTGCTGACGATGGAAAAACTGCTGTTCAGGCTGATCGCGTTTGGCTTCGTACTGCTGACTCTGACGGTATTGTCCGGCGTGGTGTTTTCGGAGCAGGTGTTCCACACCGCGTTCAAGTGGGACCACAAGACCATATTCACCATGCTTTCATGGGCGCTGTTTGGCCTGTTGCTCGCCGGGCGCTATTTGCGTGGCTGGCGAGGAAAGACCGCGCTCAGCTTTACCCTGTCCGGATTTGCCACGCTGTTGCTGGCGTATGTCGGCAGCCGCTTTGTGATGGAAGTGGTATTGCACCGGGGGTTGGCGTGAAGATCCTGCTTTGGGTGGCGGTGGGGCTCGCGATCGTGGCATGGCTGATGCGTAGCAAGAAGACCCCGAAACGGCCCGAGGCATCGCGGCCCCCTGTCGCGGCGCAGGCTGAAGCAGGCGAGATCGAACCGATGGTGCAGTGTGTGCATTGCGGTGTCCATATCCCTGTGTCGGAGTCCGTGGTTGATTCCCAGGGGTCCGCCTACTGCAGTGATGAGCACCGGCGTCTGCACGCATAGAGTTGGTCCAAACTGAAACGCTGCATTGCCGCGCTGTTTCCTGATGGGATAGACTGCTGCCCATGATGCCGATCGCGAACCCTATTTCCAGTTCAACTCCAGAGACTTTTTGGCGTACGCTGCAGACTTACAGCGTCACGCGCATCGTGATTGCTGCCGTATTGCTGGTCTACCTGCTGTTCAATCCCGAGAAAGAGAGCAGCGTCGAGGGGCAATTCATCCGCTGGGAAACCTGCGCCATCTATCTTGGCATCGCGGGCGGCTTTGCGATCCTCTCCATGCGTTCGCAGAAACGTTTCCTCCTGCAATTGCTGATCCAGGTCGCAGTCGACATCACCGCGATTTCGATGTTGTATATCGCCAGCGGCGGCGCACGCAGCGGGCTGGCCATCCTGTACCTGTTCCCCCTCGCCGGCGGCGCGATCCTGGCGCCCCTGGTGCTGGCATTGTTTTTCGTTTCCGCGGTGACGCTGGTATTGTTGACGGAAAGCGGATACCAGCTTCTCCACACCGCTGCGGATGCGTCGGTGTCGCGTGCCGGACTGATTTGCGCGGCATTCTTCGCCGCGGTTTTCGTCATGAATCGCCTTGCCGCCCGGCTCATCAAACAAGAAGACCTGGCGGCGCAACGCGGTCGCGACTTGCAGGTTCAGGAGGCAATCAACCGCCTTGTCATTGCCGACATGGACGACGGCATTCTGGTGGTGGGTAAGGACGGCAGCGTATTTGCCGGCAATCCGGCGGTCGAACGCATGCTCGGCTTGTCGGTGCCGTATGGCCAGCCGCGCTTCGGGCTGACCGACCTGCCATCCCTGGGTCCGTTTGCGGATGGATTTTTCAGCTGGACCGCGCGGTCCGCCGACGAGGCATCGACGGAATCCGGGTCGACCACGTTCGTGATCGTCAAGCCCGGAGACGATATCGTGGCGTTACAGGGGACGTCGGTCAGCCGCGAGTTGCGCCGTGAGTCGGTCGCGAACCTGAACCTGCGCTTCAAGACGGTCGAGAGTGCCGGGTTGAGCGAGGAGCGGGCGGTTATTTTCCTGCAGGACGTCACCGAAATCGAGAACCAGGCGCAGCAACTGAAGCTGGCGTCGATGGGC
>JBBWZW010000536.1:0-4895 GCA_039649305.1 Burkholderiales bacterium | reverse complement strand
CTGCGCAGTTTGTTCAGGATATGGGAGCTGGGGATTATTGGGATCTCATCGTGGAGCTGTTCCTCGCCAATCTTGCGCCTGTGTCCCCGTCGGGCTTCAACTAGTTGCGGCATAGGTCGGAACTGGGGGCTGCGATTTATGCGGCCGGAACAGTTCACTCCGATGCGTTCGGAAAGACTGTCTACTCCGGTGGCATCGCCTTCCTGCACATCGATGGCAATCACGACTACGTTGAGGTGTACAAGGATGTGATGCTTTGGGTTCCAAAAATGGTGCCGGGTGGCTGGCTGGTGCTCGACGACTATTGCTGGCCGCATGGAAACGGGCCGCGCAGGGTGGGCGACATGATACTGGAACAGCACGCCGACAAGGTCTTGTATAGCTTTGTCATCGACGGA
The DNA here is from genome assembly GCA_039649305.1 of Burkholderiales bacterium. GTDB lineage: Bacteria > Pseudomonadota > Gammaproteobacteria > Burkholderiales > Burkholderiaceae_D > Noviherbaspirillum. The sequence continues at coordinate 4,497 of JBBWZW010000536.1, read as the reverse complement.
GCTTTGTTCATGCAACTCAGTGCGCCCATCCGGTTTGTGGCCAGTCCGGCCTGACGGGCCATAGCTCCCGAGAGCGAAACGGACCCGCTACGTCGGCTGGAAATCGTACCGCTCTAAGCATTGAGGTCGGTTTCCAGCAGGTCGTAAAATTTCGCGTTGTGCCAGACCTCGTCCTTCATGAATGCGTGGCGTTTCTCGCCGATGTAGTGAAATCCCCACTGCTTGATGATGCGCTCCGATTCCGCATTCGAAGTGAAGTGCTCCACCACCAGCCGGTGTATGCCAAGTTCCTGAAAGGCGAAGGCGATGACCCGCCTGCCGGCTTCCGACATGATGCGCTGTCCCTGGAATTCCCGTCCCAGCCAATATGCCAGCTCCGCGCTATGGTAGGTGAGTGCCCGGTGGTGGCGCAGGATGCCGATCAGGGAAATGATGCCGCAGAAGCGGCCCTCTTTGAAAATCGACCAGGTGATGCCTCGCTCGTCACGGCGGCTTTGTTCGAGATTGTCGATAAGCGCCCTGGTTTCGGAGATGTCCTTGTGCGGCTTCCATGACATCAATCGACTGATCTGTGGATCGGCCACATGCGGCCAGACGTCCTCGAGGTCCTTCATGTCGATAGGCGTGAGCAGCAGGCGGTCGGTATCGAGTGTCAGGTTTTCCGGAAACAATTTGTTCATCTCTCTTCAATTGAGCATTCGGCATATCCCATACCTTCTGCCCCAAAGCCGTTACCGTTGTAGAACATCAGCAATCGCTTATCCTGCCGGATGACATACGGGTAGGCCAGCATCAGCGAATCCCATCCACTTTCGGATAACTCAATTCCTGCACGTGTGTCGTCACGGGTCCACTGCTCAAGATCGCGAGAATGCGCGTAACCAATGCGATAACCTCCGGCGCCATTGCGGAAGTCGCTCATGCCGCGGTAACAAAACCACATGTGGTAAGTGTCGTTTTCCCTGATCACGGTGGGTCTGGTCAACGCTTCGCTGTCATGGCTGCAGGGCAGGGCCGTAATGCCGGGCTGACGCCACGCTATACCATCGTCTGATTGCGCAACCTTCAGGTCATATTGGTGCTCCAGCTTGCCGTCGACTTCGCGCCAGGCCGTGCCGGAGCAATACCATGATCGCCAATGCCCCTGGTCGAACAACATGAAAGGCGACGTCGCGGAATAGGGCTCGGCGGCAGTAGCCGTGAGAATCGGCTCTTCACTCACACGGGCGAATGTGACGCCATCCTCGCTTACCGCCAGCCCGGTGAAATTCCGGTACGGGACGTCGGTGCCACGACTCCAGCCACTGTAGTAGAGGAAAAGGCGTTTGCCGACTTCGACTACGCAGCTCGGCATGATCCCATGTTCGTCAAACGCTCCCGCTTTGCCTGTCTCAAGTATCGGCCGGTCATGTACGTAGAGCACCTCGCTCGGATCGTGGGCAGAAACGTCGATGAAGGTCGTCATGCTCAGACCAGGTTCCGGCCGTGTCGAAAAAAAGATCCGCAAGGTATTCGCATCTTTTTGCCATACCGTGGGTACCTGGGCATGACTGTGCATCCAGCCATGTTGCCCCGATGCCGCGAAGATTCTCCCTTTCTTGGTCCACATGAAGGCTATTCTCCGAGTTCGCGCCTGGCCGCCGCCTTGACGACCTCGTCCAGCCAGGCATGCATGCTTTTGCCCGACTTTTCCATTGCCTGCAACGCGAGCGCCTTGGTCTCAAGATTTACGCCTTCGAGCTGCCCATCGACACGCGTCAGATGAGTGCCGCCACGCGGGCCAGGAATTTCATAGTTGAAGTTCGCCGGAGGTTCACCCTCGCCGACGACGAAATCGATCAGATAGAAGACGCCGCCGATCATCCAGCGCAGTCTGACGTCGCGTGCTTCGACCGGCATTTCCTGCAGCGGCAGCGGCGCATTGAATTGCGGATTGGTGGCGGTCAGAACCTTTGCAAAGCGGGTCTCGCGCAGCCATGGCGGCATGCTTTCGTCGCCTACGACCACGCGGCCGCCGACTTTGGTGACCCGCGCGAATTCTTTCAAAGCACGCTTGATGTCGCCGAACTCGCCCAGTCCGCCGAAGTGATAGACCGCATCGAAGTACCGGTCGGGAAACGGCAGGTAGCTGCCGTTGGAAACCGAGTATTCAACGGGCACGCTGACCCCGTGCAGCCGTTCGACACATTTTTCCAGCATAGGCAGCGAAATATCCTGGAGATAGAGCTTGCCGGAGGCATCCAGGCGCTGCGCCAACAGCGCGGAATCGCGTCCTGAGCCGCAACTGACTTCAAGCACGCGGTGGTGCGGTTTCAGTTCCAGCGTGTCGACCATCATGTTCCGGGTGACGGTCTCGTCTTCCCAAAAGGTTTCAAAGGTCAGGTGCAGGTATTTGTCGTAAATTTCAGCGCGCTGATTGTAGAAATTTCGGCTTTTCTCGTCGGTGGCGTGCAACACCGGAGGAAAGGTCAGATCGGGAATTCCGTCGTTAATGGCGTGGCGACGGCCGGTGCGCGATGTAAGCCAGCCTGTGACCACTTCATCTTGTTCCTGGCGTCCGATCTCCAATTTCAGCGCAGAACCCGTCTCCGGGCACTGGTAGTATGCTTCTTCGCCTAGTCTCATGTTCTGCCTTTACGAATTTTTATCTGCTGATCTTGCGCAGATCGTTTTTACAAAAAATTTCTGGTGTATGGGTGTGTATCGGGTCACGGGGTGTCGCACCACTTTATCCAGATCTTGCGGAATGTGTCTTCAAGATGGCGTGCTACCTCTCCCTGACCCGCATCAGAGTGGGAAGTAAAACAGGTTTGCAATGACTGCCGGATCGCGTTAAGCCTGGGTAGATCATTGGAATATTCAATAACGAGCCGTACATAATCGTCTTTGCTGGATGTCACGAATTCAGGTCGTCCTGCGTTTGCCAGGATCGATGCGCCGCAGCGGGTGACCGGGGAGCTGCCGGCAAGTGTGACCACCGGGACGCCCATCGACAGGGAGTGGAAAGTGGTGGTGCCGCCGTTGTATGGGAACGGGTCGAGCGCCAGGTCGATCTGGTGATGCAGCGTCAGGTATTCAGCCAGGGGCATTTGCGGATGCATGACCAGCTGGTCGTCTTTGATCCCGCATTGTGCAAAGCTATCGGTCAATTTCTGTCTGGTCGGTAAATCATTGACATTGCCCAGCATAAGTCTTGCATGGGGCATGGCCTTGAGTATCCGTGCCCAGAGTTCGATGACTTCGTCGGTAATTTTGGCGAGGTGATTCAGGCAGGCGAGGGTGAAAGTTCCTCGTGTCAATGCCGGCAATTCATTAATGGGAGGCCGCGTTTCTGCCGGCTTGAATTGCGTAGGAACTGGCAGGCGCAGCAGGGTTTCCGAGTTATACCGCTCGGTCATTCCCTCGGGGTCCATGGCTGCGTCAGTCAGGCGGTAGTCCATAGCCGCAAGTCCGGTAGTGGACGGGTAGCCTATCCATGTGGCCTGTATCGGCGCAGGCCTTCGGGCGAAAACGAGCAGGCGATTCCAGGCGGTATGCCCCGAGAGATCGACTAAGATATCAATCCCGTCATGCTGGATGCGCGCAGCAAGCGCCATATCGGACATATTTTTGCAGGGGACCCAGTGATCGCTGTGGGCGGCGATTCGACTGGTCATCTGATCATGCCGGTGACTGTTGTGATAACAGAACACCTCAACTTGCGATTTGTCGTGATCGGCAAGGGCCGGCTCGAAGAAGCTGGCAACGGCATGTTCGTAAAAATCCCCGGATACGTACCCGATTTTGAGCCGCCTGTTTTTTTCGCGGCTGTTTGCATGTGTCGGCCAATGGGGCTTGAGAGGCTCTTCGTGCAGTCTGGCGAATTGCAGATGTTCCGAGAATATCTCTTCCGCACTGAAGCGAGGAACGAAGAGCATCGTAAACAACAAGTTGCTATGCACATAAGCCATGCCGGGATCGAGAGCGAGCGCCTTTCGATAAAGTTCGATGGCCACATCGGGCTTTCCGAGATCCCTGAAAACGTTGGCCAGGTTGTTGTATCCCTTGGCGGAGCCCGGGTCGAGCGCAAGCGCCTTATCAAAACTTTGAAGAGCGCCTTCGCGGTTTCCCTGTTCCTGAAGCGTATTTCCAAGATTGAAATAGGCCGCTGCATAGTGCGGATCAATTGCAACCGCTTTCTGGTAGCACTCGACGGCGTCATTCAGGTGGCCGTGATCCTGGAGAGTGATTGCCAGGTTGTAGTACCCGGTGGCATAGTCCGGGTCAAGCGACAGCGCCTGGACGAAAGATTCAATTGCTTCTCCCAGCTTGCCCTGGTCTCCCAACGCCATTCCAATATTGTTGTATGCCTTGGCATGCTTCGGGTCGATCCGGATCGCCGCGCGGAAGCACTCGATAGCCAGATCCAGATTTCCCTGAGCCTGAATTGCAATGCCCAGGTTGCTATACATTGCAGCGGACGGAGCGATGGCGAGTGCCTTGTTGATCAGTTCGATC
>JBBWZW010000514.1:0-5677 GCA_039649305.1 Burkholderiales bacterium | reverse complement strand
ATCTGGCCGAAACGGTATACAAGGCGGCGAGCAGCGGCCGATGTGTGCTGGCCCAGGCGCCGACCGGAATAGGCAAGACGATCGGGACCCTGTTCCCACTGCTCAAAGCGTCACCGTCGCAGGAGCTCGACAAGGTTTTCTACCTCGCAGCGAAGACCTCGGGCCGCAGGCTCGCGCTGGATGCCCTGGAGCTGATCAGGGACAGTGAGCCGAAACTCCCCTTGCGCGTGCTGGAGCTGGTCGCGCGCGACAAAGCCTGCGAGCATCCGGACATGGCCTGCCACGGCGATTCATGCCCGCTTGCCAAGGGATTTTATGATCGCCTGCCGCAGGCGCGCAGCGCAGCGCTGACGACCGGCGTGATGGATAAAGAGGCTCTGCGCGCCGTCGCTCTGGAACACGACGTCTGCCCCTACTACCTCAGCCAGGACCTTGCGCGCTGGAGCGATGTCATCGTCGGCGACTATAACTATTACTTCGACCTCTCCGCCATGCTGTACGCGCTGACCGTCGCTAACCAGTGGCGCGTGAGCGTGCTAGTGGATGAGGCGCACAACATGATTGAGCGCGCCCGCAAGATGTACAGCGCGGAATTGAAGCAGGCGGACTTCAAATTCATGCGCCGCACTGCGCCTGCGCCAGTGAATAAAGCACTCGCTCGCGTCAATCGCGCCTGGAACGATTTGCACATGGAGCAGACCGCGCCCTACCAGGTGTATGCCGCCATCCCGGATAAATTCCTGTACGCGTTGCAGGAAGCCACCAGCATCATCACCGACTACATGACGGAGAACCCCACCACCGTCGATGCGAGCCTTCAGGGCTTTTATTTCGACGCACTGAATTTCTCCCGCGTGGCTGAGCTCTTCGATGAACACTCTTTGTTTGATATCACGAAGGATGAAGAATCCGGTTCCGTGCTCTGCATCAGGAACGTCATCCCTGCCCCGTTTCTCGCGCAGCGATTCGCGGCAGCGCGCTCGTCCGCATTGTTCTCCGCAACGCTGAGCCCGTGGAATTTTTATAGCGACACGCTGGGCATGCCTGCAGATACCGCGTGGGTCGATGTGGAATCGCCTTTCAAGGCAGAGCAATTGTCGGTGCATGTCGTCAGCCGCATCTCCACGCGTTACCAGCACCGGGATGAATCGCTTTCGCCGATCGCCGATCTGATGGCCGGCCAATATGAAGAGCAGCCGGGAAATTACCTCGCGTTCTTCAGCAGCTTCGACTACCTGCAGAAAGTGGCCGATCTTTTCAAGGCGCGCTATCCCGGCATCGCCGTTTGGGAACAGTCGCGCCGAATGGACGAGTATGAGCGCGAACAGTTTTTGGCGCGATTCACGGCCACCAGTCGGGGCATCGGATTCGCAGTGCTAGGCGGATCATTCGGTGAAGGCATCGACTTGCCGGGCGACCGGCTGATAGGCGCCTTCATTGCAACGCTGGGACTGCCGCAGATGAACCCGGTCAACGAACAGATCATGCAGCGCACCCACGCCGTCTTCGGCGCCGGTTACGACTACACCTATCTGTATCCCGGCATGCAGAAGGTAGTGCAGGCGGCGGGACGCGTGATCCGCACGCAGTCGGACAAGGGCGTGGTGTACCTGATTGACGACCGCTTCAAGCGACCCGAGGTTCGCCGCTTGCTACCAGGCTGGTGGAAAGTGGTATAGCCAGATGCCGCCACCGGCGACCACGAGGTAAGGCCAGGAAGCCACCGCCAGCCCCCAGTCGTCTCGCGACGGCCAGAACGACAGGAATTGCGGCGCCAGCAGGAAGGCTATGCCGAGGTCGGTCCAGTCGAAGGACCATGGCCGCGCAACACGCCAGGCTCCGACGGCCACGGGAATCGCCAGAATCAGAATCGGCGCCAGCGCGGTCGGCGCGGCGTTGTACCAGCGCAGGTTCGCGAACTCCACGTAGCCGAGCGTCCACTGGCGGCCCGACCGACGGGGGATGATCGAAAAGGATATCGGTTTCGCCCTTGTCAGCAGGCCGACGCAATAGTGCGCCAGCTCATGACAGATGGTGCCTGCAACGTAGAACAGGATGAAGAAATCGTGGCGTCTGCCAAGCATGTAGATGAATGCGGCAAGCGCTGCCGACGGGGCGAGATAGACCAACACGTCAAGGTGGTTGCACAGGTATTTCGGCGCGTATGCGTAACAGCTTCTGGCCAGGGTCATTGCGTTTATCGATTCGGGCAGGCGAGGTAGCGTAACATTGCCGCGAGCCGGGATGCAATCGGATGTTGTATTGGGCGAGGAGAATCGAAGGAGTGGCTGACTGTGACGTGCCCGTTCAGGCTGGTAAATATGCCCTTGTCATTTCGAACGCAGTGAGAAATCCCTCACGTGCGTTTGCTATGCCTTAGATTTCTCGCTGCGTTCGAAATGACAGTGTGCTTCGTTCCAATGGCCACGCTTTCATTGTTCTTTTCAAGATTAGCTGCAGCCTCAACTTTCTGGCGAATCTTTTTGCACCTTCGGGAGTTCGCTGATGCGTCTCTCCACCGGCTCCGAAACTGTACTCCTTAACGTCTGCAGCTTTGCCATCGATGAGCTTGTGCAGGGCGTATCGAGCCGGGCCATGCTCTCTGAAGAGGGCGCGATCCTCGTCAACGTACCAAGCCCATGAGTGCCAATCAGCACTCCACCGACCTTGAAAAACCCATATTCTTCCAGCCGTCGAATGACGCGAAAGTGGACCCTTGTCATTCCCGCATTGGCTAGCGCGAGCGCGGCCCCAGTCTGCTTGGCAATGTATAAATCCCCCTTTCAGCTAAGAAAAATAGCACTTGACTTTCGTTTTACGTTGCATAGACTATACATTAAACGCTTTTTCCTCGTTAATGTGCATTGTAGGATACGTTATGGACCTGATAGAGCTAGGTGTAAAAATCAAAGAGACAAGGCTGGAAAAAGCGATCCAGCAGGAAGAGTTGTGCGCGCATGTCGGTATCTCTCGCTCTACGCTGAGCCGCCTGGAGAATGGCAGACTGCCAGAGCTCGGAATACGCAAGATCATTGCAGTCTGCGAGCGCCTTGATCTGGAGTTGACATTACAGCCAGCCCACAAGCGCCCCACCTTGCGCATGCTCTCGGCAAATGTAGACCTTACAAGGAAAGTTCGTGACGGCGTGAAAATAGATGGAAAGCGCTTGTTCACGCCGCACGACACCACCGCATCCGCTGCGCTCCCCAAGCGCGTGCGTCGAGCGAAATCAACGAAAGGAAATGACGAATGATGCTGGTACGGGTTAACCGAAGCGAGCGCTTCGGCGGTGATCATGCCGTGGCCGGTTCTATTGATCGTGCTGATCTGCGCCACTACGTCTTCACGTACGATCGGACCTGTCAGAGCGAATGCGCCGTCTCGCTTACCATGCCCGTGGAGACGGAAAGCTATCCGTTCCACGAGCTGCATCCCGTGTTCCAAATGAACCTGCCGGAAGGCGACTTGCGCAGGGCACTGGTGCTGCAGTTTAGTAAGGCAATACCGAACTTTGACGATCTGGACTTACTGGACGTGGTTGGCCACTCCCAGATCGGACGGCTCCGCTATTCCAATGAGCCAATTGAAACTTACGTGCCTCCTCAGAGCATCAAGGAAATTCTGCATGACAAGGGCACTGAAGGGCTTATGCAGCATCTTCTGCAGCGCTATTCGACGGTCTCCGGCGTCTCTGGGGTACAGCCCAAGGTCCTGATCCGGGACGACAATGGGATGCAAGGCCGTTACACCGCAAGCGACGCGACCCACATTGTCAAGACCTTTAACCCTGAGGATTTCCCCGAACTCGCCGCGAACGAATACTTCTGCATGCAGGTAGCCAAGCGCGCAGGACTCGACATCCCGCACCTGCGGCTCTCGGACACGGGAAACTTTCTGGTGATCGATCGGTTCGACCGCAAAGGCGATGGCAAGTATCTGGGCTTCGAGGATTTCTGCTCTCTCAATGGTCTTGGAACCTCCAACAAATATGACACCAGCTACGAGCAGCTGGCCAAGCGCATCGATCAATTCGTGGATGTGGAATACAAGAAGCAGGCACTGGAAACGTTCTTTACCTCGTTCGTCGTTTCATGCGCCGTGCAAAATGGAGATGCACACCTGAAGAACTTTGGAGTTCTGTATGAAGATACAGAGTCTCCCGTTACGCTATCGCCTACGTATGACATCGTGTCGACAACGTTGTATATCCCCGCTGATACACTGGCGCTCACACTTGGCGGGTCTAAGCGATTTCCGAACGCAAAGCGGCTTCATGAATTTGGTCGAGTCCATTGCGGCCTATCCAACGAGCAAACCAGGCAAGTCGTCGAGCGCGTCGCAGATGCGGTGACGGAAACCCGTGCAGGCGTGACGCAGCACATGAGCGATCGCCCGGAGTTCAAGGACGTAGGCGAACGCCTTCTCGCATGCTGGGACACTGGATTGAAGATGACGCTGAGCGAGCCACCACCAAAACCATTGAAAGCCGTGACGCCGATTGCTCGTGGCCCGGAACGGGTTTAATTCCAGGCGGACGCGGACGGACAAGTAGGGGCGATCCATTCGGGCGTTGGAAAGCCGGGGAATTGATTACGACCGCCAAACACGGACCATAGGTTCGGCATCGTGAAGCGCTCTCTCCCGAAAGCTTTTGTTTCATTGCCACGCCCTTTCCTACGCAGCACAGGCCGATATTTGGCACAATACCGGCCTGTCCATCGCGAAGGCTGCGCCGCACTATGAATCCAGAACATCTGCAGCTGCTGGTCACCCGTGAAATGCCTTATGGGAAGTACAAGGGCCGACTCATTGCCGATTTACCGGGACATTATCTCGGCTGGTTTGCGCGTGAAGGTTTTCCCAAGGGGGAGCTGGGCGCGTTGCTTGCGTTAATGTACGAGTTGGACCACAACGCATTGAGGCATCTGCTGGACCCTCTGCGCAAGCGTCAGTGAATCGTGTCATTTGGAACCGCAGTGAGAAATCTCGGGCGTGACAAACGCACATGAGGGATTTCTCACTGCGTTCGAAATGACAGTGTCCTCATAAAAGACTGCCCAAAGCGAAACCGCGGCGACCCCGCTAGAATGTTGCTCATTCAACGTTCAGGCCACCCCATGTCCACTATGCCTCCTTTCTCCGTCCTCGACCTGTCACCGATCGTCGAGGGCGGCGACGCCGCACTATCATTCCGCAACACGCTGGACCTGGCTCAACACGCAGAGCGCTGGGGTTATCGCCGCTACTGGCTCGCTGAGCATCACAGCATGCCAGGCATTGCAAGTGCAGCGACTTCGGTCGTCATTGCGCATGTAGCGGGCGGCACCAAAAGCATCCGTGTCGGCGCCGGCGGGATCATGCTTCCGAATCATGCGCCGCTGGTGATCGCCGAACAGTTCGGGACGCTGGAGTCGCTCTTTCCCGGCCGTATCGATCTAGGACTGGGCCGTGCGCCCGGCTCGGACCAGGCAACCGCACGCGCGCTCAGGCGCAACCTGTTTTCTGACGGCGACCAGTTTCCGCAGGATGTGGTCGAGCTGATGAACTACTTCAAGCCGATGGAGGATGGGCAAACCGTTCGTGCCGTGCCCGGCGCCGGCCTGAATGTACCGGTCTGGATACTCGGCTCCAGCCTGTTTGGCGCGCAGTTGGCGGCGGAACTCGGGCTGCCATACGC
>JBBWZW010000292.1:0-3539 GCA_039649305.1 Burkholderiales bacterium | reverse complement strand
ACGCGATAGGCGTGTTTTCGCGTCGCGTGGCGGGCGACCTGGAACGGTTCAAGGAATTCCTCGAATTGCGCGGCCGTGAGACAGGCGCATGGCGCGGGAATGTGCAGCAAGGGCAGCCGCAGCCGCGCCGTTGATGAAGGGGAATGGGCGCCTGGCTGCGCCCTTCCCTCGATTACAGTGAAGTCAGACGGGTTCCCCTTGATTCGCCATGATCCTGCTCGGCAGTTCTGGTGTCGTTTTCTGTACGTTCGTGGATGACGGGAGCCGAACCGAGTCCCTCATCCATCCAGATCGGCCGCGGGTCCCGCGTCATCCGCACGATCTCCGGACGCGAATAATGTCCATTGCCATCGATCCAGACCTTGAGCCGGTCCAGGTCATTCAGGTTAATCACGCCGGAAACAAGTTTCTCTTCGCCGCCGGTATGCGGCCCCGCGATATAGGTCGTGAAAGGATGGATGATGGACGACCATCCGCCGCCCTCGCGCACATCCTTCTGCGGCCCCAGGTTCTTGTCCATCCATTCCAGGCAACCCTTGTCGATCGGATTGCTGGCGGTAATCACGAAGCATTGCCCTGAGATCGCGTGATTCTTCATCATCGCTTCGATCTGGCCGTCGGCCGCATCCTCCAGACCCGTCAGTGTGGACAGCGCGGGCCATGACGCGGCATGGACCTGCTGGCGTTGTTGGATGAGCGCCTGGCGCGCCAGATTCATCGTATGTTCCCAGCAGACCAGTCCGCCGATGATGCCGACACTGCTGTCGAACGTTCGGAGCGTATGGCCCCCGCCCTGTCCCCAGACCATGCGTTCCGCATAGGTCGGCTGCAGCTTGCGATGAACGCCGAGCACGCTTCCGTCCCGTTCGATGAATACCTGAGAATTGAAACAGGTATGCCCGCCGCGCATCCGCTCGCTGATACCCATCACCACCGCCACTTTCGCGTCACGGGCGGCGTTCTGGATTTTGCGGATTTCCGGGCCGCCGATTTCGACCGATGCTTTTTGATAGGCAGCGATGGTGGTATCCATCATACGCGGCGCGTAGCAGTCGATGAAGTATGGGTAGCCGGGCAGGAAGACCTCGGGAAAAACAAGCAGCTCGATCGCTTCCTGTTTTGCCTGCATGACGAGTTCCACAGCCTTGTCCACACTACGCCATGTGTCCATGAAAACCGGTGCGGCATGGACGGCGGCAACTTTAAATTCCATGGTATGTCTCCGTTGTTGGTTGTTGGTTGTTGTTTGGCTTTTCTCAGCCTGCTCCGAGTCAAGCGGCGCCTGAAAACGTAGGGTGGGCGCCCCGTGCCCAGGCGGAACGGACAATTGCGAAACCGCGTGGGCACGGGGTGCCGACCCTACAAATCTAATCCCGTCTGTCGAATGAAACCGCCGCCACTATCACCAGTCCTAAAGCAATCTGCTGTATGTATCCGTTAATCTGCATGAAGTTCATCCCATTCGACAGGATGGTGATGAACAAGGCGCCCAATAGCGCGGCAAGAACGCCACCCGCTCCTCCGCGCAGGCTCACGCCGCCGATTGCAGCCGCGGCGATACTTTGCAGCGTGATGTTCCCGCCGAGGTTAGGTTCGCCGGAGCCAGTGCGCGCCGTAAGCATCAGTGCGCCGATCGCTCCGATGACCGAGCATGCAACATAGGCGAACATGATCAGCCGCTTCTCCGCCAGCCCTGCAAGCACGGCTGCTCTCGGGTTGCTACCGATAATGTACAGGCCGCGCCCTACCCGCATGTTGGTCAATCCGAAATGGAGCACCAGGAGAACACCGGCGCCCCACGCCAAAGGCGCCGGAATGCCAAGCAAACTTCCGCTGTAGAAAATCGTGCTGAACGTATCCGGCACACCGCCGACCGGATGTCCGTCGGAGAGCATCGAGGCCACACCCAGAAGGACATTCATGCTCGCAAGCGTGACTACGAACGCATTGACGTTCAGGTACGCAACGCACAGGCCGTTAAAGAGACCTGCCAGTACGGCCACCGTAAGCGCGGCCGCAACAGCGAGCGTTTGTGACGGCCCGAGCACTTCGGCAAATCCACCGCCCACAGCCACTAACGCATAAAGCACACTGACTGTCGAGACGGTGTGGCCAAGCGACAGGTCAAGCCCGCGTACGACCAGCACAATCATCTGAGCGCAAGCGAACACCGCGATGTAACTTGCCTGGACCATGATGTTCTGCATATTCCTGAACGACAGGAAATCAGGCGCCATGACGGCGAAGCACGCCACCATTGCCAGCATCATGGCCGGAAGGACCAGCGCTCGCACCGTCGGTCTTTGCCGGGTGCCGCCTGCCGGCCAAAGCGGAATTGCGCGGCTATCTCTCATGGAGGGACCTCTTTCTGCTCAACTGGTCTATCGCGACCGCAACGACGACAATCAGGCCCATGACGATCGTCTGCGCCTTGCTGTCTATGCGCGTGAGGTTCATGCTGTTATTGAGCAGTGACAGGAATAGCGCGCCAAGCACGACGTTCTCTATACGCCCGACACCGCCGTTCAGGCTTACGCGTGCGATCATGCATGCGGCTATGCTTTGCAGCATCAGGTCCGAACCGAGCGTCGCCTGCCCGGAGCCCACGCGCGCAGTCAAAAGAACGCCGGTCAGTGCCGCGAGCGCTGCGCTGATCACATAGATCGCGACCAGGTTGCGGCCGACCGAAATTCCCGACAGCCGTGCCGCATGCGGATTGCCACCAGTGGCATACAGGTGGCGACCTGCCGCGGTACGCTGCTGAAGGAACCACACCGCAACGCAAAGCAGGACGGCAATATACACAGGGACCGGGATCCCCAGCCACATCGCCCGTCCGAAGCCACGTGTGAATTCAGCAGGCAAGCCGTAGATCGGCGTACCGGCCGTCAGCAGGAACGCGACGCCGGCCGCGATCGACATGCTTCCCAGCGTAACCATGAATGGCGATGCTCTCAGCAGGCAAACGCACAGTCCGTTGAACACGCCAACGAGCACTCCTGTTGCCAGGCCGGCGAGGACGCCGCCCGCGATGATCAGTGCGATGCTGTCGGGATAGAGAGACGCCAACGTTCCCATCACCAGCGCCGATACCACGCTCGTCAGTGCGACCACGGCACTGACTGAGAGATCGAAACCGCCGCCTACGATCACGAACATCTGCCCGGCACTGATCACGGCAAGGAATGCCGTATTGCGCAGCACGTTGGTGATGTTGATTTGGGAAAGAAACCGTGGTTCAACGATGGCCGTAATGACTGCCAACAGGAGTATCAGCGCCGGCAGGAATGCCGCTCGTATCACCGCGAATGAGACGGAGCTCGCCGTCATTGTCATGGCTGCGCTCATAAGATGAGCCCCGCGCCCGCCGGCTGTTTGGCGTCGTAACCAAAGAAATGGTTAAGGACGCGATTTTCGGTAAGATCCTCGCCAACCAATTCCGCAACGATCCTGGATCGGTGCATCACATAAGACCGCCTGCAAAGATGCAAGATCTCGGGTAGATCCGACGATGCCATCAATACCGCCGCGCCGGCCTC
>JBBWZW010000493.1:0-2681 GCA_039649305.1 Burkholderiales bacterium | reverse complement strand
AAAAGGAGATGACGATCTTCATGGGCAAGCTGGAAGTGAAGCTGATGCACATCGGGATGGGCCACACCAAGGGCGACACGATTGCATGGATACCGTCGCAGAAGATCTGCTTCTCGGGCGACCTGGTTGAGTATGAAGCGGCGGCTTATACCGGCGATGCGCAGCTGGAGGAATGGCCGACAACACTGGAAGCCTTGCGCGGGCTCGGTGCGGAAAAACTGGTGCCGGGGCGCGGACCGGCGTTGCTGAATCCGAAAGAGGTCAATGCCGGCATTGATTACACCAAGGATTTCGTTACCACGCTGCTGCAAAGCGCGAAGGAAGCGGTGGCCGACGGCAAGTCACTGAAGGACGCGATGGCGCATGCGCGCAGGAAAATGGATCCGAAGTTTGGGCATGTGTTCATCTATGAGCACTGTTTGCCATTCGATGTGACCCGTGCGGTGGATGAGGCGAGCGGGATCAAGCATCCGCGGATTTGGACCGCGGAGCGGGATAAGGAGATGTGGCATTCGTTGCAGGACTGAGGTTCTAACTTCCCTCTCCCGCTTGCGTGAGAGGGGAGCGTCAGCCAGAAGAAACGGCGCGCACAGCGCAGCCAACACGGAGACAGTCACAAACATATGGACCAGGACTATCAAAACCTGCAGTTCACCTACAAGAGATCACCCGACCATGACGGATCGGCGCCCGCCCGCCACCCCGTCATCGTAATAGGCGCCGGCCCCGTCGGTTTATCCGTGGCCATTGATCTCGCGCACCAAGGCGTCCCCGTCATCCTGCTCGATGACGACAACAGGGTTTCTTCCGGCTCACGCGCAATCTGCTTCGCAAAGCGCACACTGGAAATCTTCGATCGCCTGAAATGCGGCGAGCGCATAGTGGAAAAAGGCGTGAGCTGGAACGTCGGCAAAGTGTTTTTCCAGAATGACCCGGTCTACAGCTTCAACCTGCTCGCCGAACCCGGCCACCATCGCCCGGCCTTCATCAACTTGCAGCAGTATTACGTCGAAGGCTACCTGCAAGAACGCGCGCAGGAAATGCAAGACCTCGACCTCCGCTGGCAAAACAAAGTCATCGGCCTCGCTCAACTGGCCGACTGTGTTGAACTGACTATCGAAACACCTGAAGGCGCTTACAAGCTCCGCGCGGACTATGTGGTGGCAGCAGATGGCGTGCGCAGTCCGGTACGCGGCCTGATGGGCCTGGAAAGCGCCGGCCGCGTGTTCAAGGACCGGTTCCTGATCGCCGACGTGAAGATGAAGGCCGATTTCCCGACCGAGCGCTGGTTCTGGTTCGATCCGCCCTTCCATCCTAACCAGTCGGTGCTGCTGCATCGCCAGCCCGACAACGTGTGGCGCATCGATTTCCAGCTCGGATGGGATGCCGATCCCGTTGCCGAGAAGGCGCCGGAGCGTGTCATGCCCCGCATCAAGGCTTTGCTTGGCGAAGACGTGGAGTTTGATCTCGAATGGATCAGCATCTACACATTTGCCTGCCGCCGCACGGAAAAATTCCGCCATGGCCGTGTGCTGTTCGCCGGCGATGCGGCCCACTGCGTATCGCCGTTCGGTGCGCGCGGCGCCAACAGCGGCATCCAGGACGCCGACAACCTTGCATGGAAACTGAAACTGGTCTTGAACGGCCAAGCGTCGGATGCCCTCCTCGACACGTATGCAAGCGAGCGCGAATACGCCGCCGATGAAAACATCCTCAACTCAACCCGCTCGACTGACTTCATCACCCCCAAGAGCGCGATGAGCCGCGTCTTTCGCGATGCGGTTCTGAAGCTGTCCAAGGACTACGCGTTTGCGCGCAAACTGGTCAACAGCGGCAGGCTGTCGATACCGTCCACCTATATCGATTCGCCGCTGAATACGCCGGATGAAGACCGCTTTGCGGGCGCGATGGTCCCGGGTGCACCGAGCACTGATGCGCCCATCAAAGTGGATGGGAGCGCCGGATGGTTCCTGTCGCATGTTGGCGATCAATTTGTTGGCGTATTGTTCAGCGATGGCCTGTCCGATAACTCGATTTCGGCATTGCAGTCGCTGACCGGTGTAAAGCCGGCAATTCGGCCGGTGGTGGTAGTCCCGGCCGGAACCCGCAATGCCGGCGTGGTACATATCGAGATACTGGAGGATACGGAAGGGATGCTGCACCAACGCTTCGACGCCGTGAGCGGGACTTTCTATCTGCTGCGGCCCGATCAGCATATATGCGCGCGCTGGCGCAAACTGGACATAAACAAAATAGTTGCAGCGATGACGCGCGCTACTGCATCGGAGGCGTGATGAGGAATGTATTGAACACCGAACCCAATATCCCATCCCCGGACGATTTTTATGAAGCGCTGATAGACTCGCACCGCGACCTGACTCCCGAACAAAGCCAGGCGCTCAACGCGAGGCTGATTCTGCTGCTGGCCAATCATATCGGAGAGATGGACGTATTGCGGGAAGCGATACATATCGCCAGACGCGATCTGTAGCGATTGCGGCGATAGATGATAAGTCCCTCGATCTTTGCGTCGGCAAACCTCATCCGTTTACGTCGGCCTACCTGGATGAGAGTGTTCTTCCGGATGAACAGGAAATGAATCGGATTCCCAATAATCTTTGGTACAGGCGCGCGAAAGCAGTCGTTCGCCGACGCCCATAAAAACTGATCGACATTCGATG
>JBBWZW010000463.1:0-13935 GCA_039649305.1 Burkholderiales bacterium | reverse complement strand
CCGGTCAGTTCACAAAAGTTATGCGCCAGTTTCTTAAAAACGGATATCGACATGGGCAATCTCCAGGTTCAGTGAGCGCATACTCAGGCATAAAAATCCGTATGACGGCGTTGTTAAAATGCGCTCCGGCATAAGGCTCCGGTACCCATGAGTGGCATGACGATGGGAGGGGTTCCATTTATTTGGGAAGCGAACGCTAGTGCTTCAATGTCCCCGCCTTGACCACATTGATGATCCTGTCAAACCCCCATCTCGGCCTCGTATGGCGCGGGCAAAGGCCTGTGCCACATCGGCCACGGCCGGGCCCTGCAGCTCGACGCCCGTGTCGCGCAACGGCGGGATGCCCTTGTCGGGATAGCCGACCCACTCGCGCCCGACACACAATCCGGCAACGAAGGCAATGCGGTTGTCTACGCAGATCGATTTGCGCGGACAGCCACTGTTGTCATTCCGAACGCAACGCTCAACCTGGGGGGTTGGCTCATTTCAACTTGCGGCGGCGAGTGTACCTACACTGACCGGTTCAATCGCAGCCTGCACCAACCGCACGCGAGTGATCTCCGATGGCGCACCAAATCGCTTCGGCGGGCCCCAATATCCAGTGCCGCGGCTTGTGTACACCCACAGCTTGTGCAAACGATTCAATCCCGAGACATACGGCTGCTGCAACGGAACCGCGAAGTTCCAGGGGAAGAATTGTCCGCCATGGGTATGACCTGACAGCTGTAAATCGAAGCCGGCATCGGCCGCGACGGATGCAGTGCGCGGCTGGTGCGCCAAAAGGATCTTCACCGCCACATGCGCGGGAGCGCCGGCCAGTGCAGCATGTGGATCGCTGCGATGCGTCTCGTCGAAGTGGTGCGCGGTGTAGTCGGTCACGCCGGCGATCAGCACCGACGCGTTCCGATGCTTGAGGATGACGTGCTCGTTCAACAATACCGTGAGTCCGAGACGCCGCAGTTCAGCGATCCATGCATGTGCGTTCGAATAGTACTCGTGGTTGCCGGTGACAAAATACGTGCCGTGCCGGGACTTCAATCTTGCCAACGGCGCGGTGTGCGGCGCCAGGTTCTTGACACTTCCGTCCACCAGGTCGCCGGTGATCGCGACGATGTCCGCATCGAGCGCATTTACCGCATTGACGATCGCATCGAGATAACCATGCTTGATGGTCGGACCAACATGGATGTCGCTGATCTGGACGATGGTAAAACCACTGAGTGTATCGGGCAGGCCTGCGATCGGCACTTCAACATCAACGACCCGCGCGACGCGTCGTGCATTGATGAAGCCGATCAGCGTCACTACACCGGTCAGCAACGCCACGGCAGCTGCACTCCAGGTGACGAGCGCGTCTGTTTGTGCATGCAATATCGCGGCACATAGCAAGACGATATCACGCACGAATGTGAGCACCAGCAGCGACGAGAACAAACCCATAGCGAACATGCCGGCCCAGGTAATACGGTCTGATAGCGTCTGGCTCTTGATCGCATGCGAGAACAGGCCCGCAGGCATCAGTACAAACGATGCAACGAGCCATACGACGCCCAGCATCGTGATCGCTGGGTTGACTGGCAAGTGCGGCAGTACGCGCATGCCGATGTAGGCATGCAGCAGTCCCAGTGTTAAGAAAATGATTAGGGTGGAGAGACGTTGTCGCATATTGACAGACATGAAAGGGGTGAGAGGACCGATCCGATCCTGCGGGATGGACCATAGTGTTCTTATTTTGGGGGCGTGTGCTTTGGATTCAACCGCGAATGTTATGTTCCGTCGAGGGAAAAATTCGCGACGCTCGAAGTTCACTTCGGAGCGCGTGTATGACAATGCTTGATTGTCATGACTTTAGAAGAGGAGTGCCTACCCTACGACATTCATCATCTACAGGGCGGAATGTAGGCTGGGATCTGCGACGCGCGTGCCAATTCCAACATTCATGCTTCGCAAATCAGATGGTTCTTATGCGGGCCGCGAGCGTCGGGTTAGGATCAACTCGCGTCAGCCACGGGATGACATACCATAACCGCACCTTAGCGTTAAGCCGGCGGTCGCTCGCGGGCCCGAATATTGGGATTGGCACGCGCGTCGCAGATCCCAACCTTCGTCAGCCCGCACGCAAATGACAGTGGAAGATTTTGATACTGCCCACAAAAAAAGAGCGCCACAACTTTGACGGTATGTGGCGCTGGTATGAACGCAGGCGGGGAGTCCCGCGTCCATGCTTCAGCAGCTTTGTTTAATGACCTTTTTTCAAAGCGTCATTCACATTTTCCTTTGCATCGCCGTAGTTTTTCTGCACGGTGCCTTCAGCTTGCTTGCCGAGTCCTTTAGCCTCATGTTCAGCACTTCCGGTGACGCGTCCGGCTTGTTCCTGGATTTTGCCGGCCACCTGTTTTGCAGCGCCTTTGACTTGGTCTTTATTCATGAGAGTACCTCCTGATTGATTACGAAGCCGATCGCTTCTACTTTATAGATCAGGAAACATTGTGAAAGTTCGGCAATATATTTAAACAAGTTTTCGCACGGGAAATACATTTTCATATTGTCGGCTTCCGGCGCGCAATGGTTCTTGTCAGTATGAGCCGGAGCGCGGCAATGACAGGTATCGACAGGAACATCCCGGCTATCCCGCCGAGTTGCTCGCCGGCCAATACACCGACGATCACCAGTAATGGTGGTATCTCCAGCTCTTCGCTCATCAGATACGGGCTAAGCATGTATTCCTGCATGGCTTGATAGGCAAGGAAGAATGCCGCCAGCCACAACAGATTCTCATAGCCGCTGACCGCTGCAACGCCCAGCACAATGATTGCACCGCTGAGCGGGCCAACCACAGGAATGAATTCAAGCAACGCGGCAACACCGGCGAGAATCAATGCATACGGCACGTCGAGTAAGGTAAATGCAATGCTGTAGCCTATGAACGTCGCAAGGGACAGCAACAGCAATGCACGTACAAAACCGGCAAGCACGATATGCAGGTCCTTCACGATTTCTGCCGCCAACCCGCGCTTGTCGTGATCAAGCTTCGACAGGAATTGAGCGCGTAATTTCGGTGCGTCTTTGATCAGCAGAAAGCCGAGGATCGGGATCAGCACGATATAGAAAACGTTGCTGACTGCCTGCATCACACCCGTACCGAAACGCTGGATGAGCGGAAGTGCCTGGTCTTTGCCGCTTTTGAATTGTTCCTGGAGGAATTCCAGCACATGCTCGCGCATCGGCTCCAGGAAAGCCGGCAACGGAATGCGTTGGGAAACGTTTTTAGGGTCGAGCAGCGCTGGGAGCTGCTGACCCAGGTTCGCCGCCTCATCGGCCATGCGTGTGCCAACGACGGTAACGGCCGTGGCCAGGATGCCAATGATGAGGATGTATGCCACGGCGATGGCAGCCGTGCGGGGCACGTAGCGCGGCGTATTGCGGTCGACGAAGCGGACCAGCGGGTGTATCAGGTAGGCGAAGAAAATCGCGAAGACGAGGACCAGCAGCGTCAGGCGGACCTGGAAGATGATGAACAGCAGCAAGGCGACGAGGAACACGGTCCACGTCTTTTTTGCGATGCGTGGATCGAATCCGAACATGTGGGCGTCCTTGCTGATGGTCTTGTTTGGGTTTAGGGGGATGGCTTGCAAGGGTTGATGCCCCGCATGGGCTCGATTTTGCCAGCGGGTATGGGGGAAGGCGCTGATGAGGCGCAAGCCGAGGGCTTATTGAGGGGGGATGGGAATGGGTGCGAACTGGGCCTGTCCCAGCGTAAGGGACCGAGCGGGGGTTTAGATGGGATGCAAATCCAACATTCACCCTCCGCGCAATCGCTGGCTTTTGTTTGGGTGTGAATGATGGGATTAGCATCCCAATCTACGACTACTGTGTGCGCTGCTTGATGTACTCCAGCGCCTCGTCGATCTGGTCGATGAGGATCAGGCAAAGGTCGCCTTTCGTCAATCCAGCAAGCGCCGTATCAATGGCAACGAACTCACCGCGGATCTCCCGAACGGTACTGGTGCGCCGTGCGTTTGCCAGTCCTTCGCGCAGCAAGGCAACCACTTCTCCATCCTTGCGCCCGCGCTGACACTGGTCCTCATACAAAATGACTTCGTCGAATGCGTCTCCCAGTATCTGGGTTTGACGCCGGATGTCGTCGTCACGGCGATCGCCGGCGCCGCTGATGACTACGCTGCGGCGATTGGCGGGCATGCTGTCTATCGCGGATACCAGTGCGCTGATGGCATCGGGATTGTGGCCATAGTCGGCGATCAGCGTCGCGCCGTTATAGGAGAACAGGTTGAACCTGCCCGGTGCAGTGCTGGCATCGCTGACGAACGTGTTCAGCCCAGCGTGTATGGTTTTCCATTCAATGTTGAGCGCCCACGCGGCGCCGATGGCGGCCATTGCATTCTCGACCTGGAAGCCGATCTTGCCGTTATTCGTGATCAGTATCAGCGCCAGCGGGATCCGGTGCGCGCTCTTGCCTTCGGCAGCCACGATCGAATCACCGTGCAGGTATAAAACCCGGCGGCCTTGTGCCCGGTGTGTCGCCAGCACCGGGTGATTGCCGTCTTTCGCGAAGAAAGTGACCGCGCCGGGGCATGACGAAGCCATATTGGCCACCATCGGATCGGCGGCATTGAGTACCGCCATGCCGTTCGATGCGACGTTCTGCACGATCACGCGCTTGACTACCGCGAGGTCTTCCACCGTGCTGATGAAGCTGAGGCCGAGATGATCGCCCATGCCGATGTTGGTCACCACGGCGACGTTGCAGCGGTCAAAGCCCAGGCCTTCACGCAGGACGCCGCCGCGTGCGGTTTCGAATACCGCCGCATCGACATCAGGATGCATCAACACATTGCGCGCACTGCGCGGGCCGCTGCAGTCGCCGGTGTCGATGCGCTGGTTTTCGATATACACGCCGTCGGTGGTCGTCATGCCGACGCGATGTTTGTTGCTGCCCAGGATGTGAGCGATCAGCCTGACCGTGGTGGTCTTGCCATTGGTGCCGGCCACCGCCACCACCGGGATGCGGCCATCGTCGCCTTCGCGGAACATGGTGGAAACGATGGCCTCCCCCACTGGACGTCCCTGGCCGAACGAGGGACGAAGATGCATGCGCAGACCCGGCGCGGCGTTGACTTCGACGATGCCGCCGCCTTGTTCTTCCATCGGTTTGAGGACGCTTTCGCAGACGAGGTCGACGCCGCAGATATCGAGGCCGACCATTTGCGCAGCTTCCACCGCACGCGCCGCCAGTTGCGGATGCACGTCGTCAGTCACGTCCGTTGCAATGCCTCCGGTACTCAGGTTGGCGTTGTTGCGTAACACGACACGCACGCCTTTGGCGGGAATGCTTTCCGCCGTGTAGCCCTGCTTGGTCAGGGTCTTGACCGCAATGTCGTCCAGCCTGATCTTGGTGAGTGGCGATGCATGGCCGTCGCCGCGCAGCGGGTCGCGGTTGACCTGCTCTACCAGCTCGCCAATGTTGTGAACGCCGTCACCGAGAACCTGCGGCGGTTCGCGGCGCGCGGCTGCCACCAGCTGGTCACCTATTACGAGCATGCGGTAATCGTGGCCGCTGATGTAGCGCTCCACGATCACGTCGTCGCGGACCAACTGCGCATTGGCGAAGGCGGACATCACTTCTTCACGGGTTTTGATGTTGACTGCGACGCCTTTGCCCTGGTTGCCGTCACGCGGCTTGACCACCACCGGCTCGCCGATTTCGCACGCGGCCTTCCATGCATCTTCCGCATCCGCTACCGCACGTCCCTGCGGTACTGGTACGCCGGCGGCGCGCAGCAATTTCTTGGTGAGTTCCTTGTCCTGGGCAATGGATTCCGCAATGGCGCTGGTGTATCCCGTCTCCGCGGCCTGGATGCGGATCTGGCGGCTACCCCAGCCGAATTGCACCATGCTGCCTTCGGTCAGTCGGCGGTAGGGAATACCACGTGCAACCGCAGCGTGCACGATCGAGCCAGTGCTCGGTCCGAGGCGGATGTCTTCATCCAGCTCACGCAAGCGAGTGAGCGCAAGTTTGAGGTCGAAGGAGGTGTCATCCAGCGCACTGCGGCACAGTTCCTCTGCCAGCCCGAATGCCAGCTTGCCAACCGCTTCCTCGGTGTATTCGACGATGACCTGAAAGGTTCCGCGCTCGATCGTTTCGATCGTGCGGCCAAACGTGACAGGGCATCCGGCCTGAGCCTGCAATTCGAGTGCGGCGGCCTCAAGCGCATGGGCGAGGGAACACGGATGGTCCTGGCTGGCCGGTTCGAGAAATTTTATTTCCGGAAAACGCGCGCGCAGCTTCGTTTCGAAACCGGATAGCGCGGCGATGTCACGCTCGGCATCGGCACAAGTGACAACAGCTTCGATCGACGTATGCCGACTCCAGAGATTAGGACCACGCAACGCGCGGATACGCGAGATTTCCATGAACAGTTTCCTTGTTTGTACGTCTGGTATTACTGCTTGGGTTACAGACGTACGTTTATTACTTTTCAGAGGAGCATCAACGAAAGCTTGTACCGATTCGGACTGCGCAGGGATTTGCCGCACCCGAATTCTTGGCGCTTCCCGCGCTAGTCGTCATAATCAAAAGAGCCGATCCCCGCACGGATCAAATCCGCGGGAATATCCAGCGCCCATGCCGCTCCCACCGATGCGAGGATATTCTCCGTCATCAGCGACATTTCTCTGGAAGCGGACGGCGTCATCCCGGTGAGTTCGGTAACGCGGGTCTCTTCGCTCCCAGTCGCCAGCACTATATAGCCATCGCGGATGAATACAGCGCGGCCGCCCTCTTCCCGATGCCGGGCCAGGACCGGAGTATCCGCTGCGATACTAAAGAAGATCACGTCGCCGTCGCACAAGGAGGCCAACTCAGCCACCCGTTCATCCGCAGCATTGAGAACCGCGGCGCCTTCTGGCAGCACAACGTCGACCTGGGTGCGGATTACCTTGCCCATCTGTTCAGCGTCGTCGATATGGAACTCCGGCAGGCTGGCTTCGGGATCAATATTGGTTACGACGCCGACCTGGCAACGGTCGTAGGCAAGACCTTCGGAGAGGATCGTGCGGCTGCCGTTTTCAATCACGGCGGCTTGCACCGCGCGGTTGATCAGCACGCGTTGCGCCGATTCCCAATTTGCGCAGTCGCTGTTTTCGACGCGCCGCTGATTCAGGTACAGCCCGTCACTGCAGGCCAGCCCGACATAGGCGCCATTCAAGTCCAGCATCCGCGCTGTCAGGCGAGCCACCATGGCGGTGCCGTGGGAACCGGTAACGCCGACGATGGGAATGCGGCCGTTATCGGTTTCCGGAAACAGATGATCCACGATCGCACGGCCAACTGGTCGTGCCGGTCCATCCGCCGGTTTCAGGTGCATGAGCAAACCCGGTCCGGCATTGACTTCGACGATGGCGCCGCCTTGTTCGTCGAGCGGACGCGAAATGTCTTCAGCGACCAGGTCGACGCCGGCGATATCCAGCCCAACGATACGAGCGGCGAGCGATGCGGCTGCGGCTACCTTGGGATGCACCTGGTCGGTAACGTCGAAGGCGACATTGCCGTTGCGCTGTATCAGGACCGAATGTCCCGCGGGCGGCACTGAATCGGGTGCGAATCCCTGACGAGTGAGCTCCAGCCGCACGGCAGGGTCTTCATCGAGCAGGATCAGGTTCAGCGGAAACTCTTCCGTTGTACCGCGGCGCGGGTCAGTATTGATCTGGCTATCGATCAGTTGGGCGATTGTCGATGTGCCGTCGCCGACGACGGCTGCGGCTTCACCGCGCGCTGCAGCGACCATACGGCCGCCGACAACTAACAGTCGGTGCTCATTGCCGCGTATGAATTTTTCGACAATGACGTCGCTGCCTTCATCCTGCGCGAGCCTGTAGGCTGCGTCGATTTCCGACCGGGTGTTCAGGTCGGTCGACACGCCACGACCGTGATTGCCATCGGTTGGCTTGACCACGACCGGCGTACCGATTTCTTCAGCTGCCTCCCATGCGTCTTCCTCGCTATCCACCACCCTGCCTTCCGGGATGGGGACGCCACACGATGCGAGCAGGCTCTTGGTCAGGTCCTTGTCGCTGGAAATACCTTCGGCGATGGCGCTGGTGCCGTCGGTTTCCGCAGTCCAGATACGGCGTTGACGGGCGCCGTAGCCGAGCTGTACCAGGTTGCCTTCGTTCAGCCGGATCGATGGAATGCGACGGTCGTTCGCCGCTTCGACGATGCAGGCGGTGCTGGGGCCAAGCGCTACGGAGTCCGCGAGCTCGCGCATCTCCTGCACCGCGGCCGCCACATCGAACGGCCGATCTTCCATCGCCGCCATGACCAGGTCACGCGCCGAAGTGAGGGCCAGGCGGCTGACGTGCTCATGCCGTGCCCGAACCACCACCTTGTAGACACCGCGGGTCGACGTTTCGCGGGCTTTGCCGAAACCGGTTTGAACGCCTGCGAGGTTTTGCAACTCAATCATCACGTGTTCCATGATGTGAGCCGGCCAGGTGCCTTCGCGCAGGCGCTGCAAAAAACCGCCGGGCTCGCCGACGCCGCAACGATGCTCAACCAGACCCGGCAGCATGCCTGTCAGGCGTTCGTAGTAGCCGGGGATGGTATTCGAAGGCGAATCCTCGAGATCGCCGATGTCGACCCATGCTTCAATGATCGGACGGTAAGTCCAGATGTTCGGACCGCGCAGAGCCATCGTGTTGATGATCTCAATGGTCTTTTTGTTCTTCATGTATGAATCTTGGGGCTGATGGATAGTGGGCCGCAGTGGCTCAGGTTCGCAAATGGGTTTTATTTCCAACGATTAACGTCTCAAAAGGCCGGTTAGTTTACCTATGAACGGAAAAATTTGTCATACAGAATGTAAGTGAAAGAAACAAGAGTGGCAGCTGTCGGTATACTTGGCGCCATCCTGAAGTAAAGATATCTAATCCTTCAAACAAGTTCAGCAGACGTAGCGCGTCTCCCGAATCACCTTACCGCTTCAATGAAAACAGAATCCCCGGTGTCGTTAGCAAAAAGACATGCATTTCCATCCGCCTGGCGCGACGACATGGAGACCCGCCTGCAGGACGGCGAAGCCATACTCGCGCAAGTGGAGCTCGATCTCGACACGAATCTGCGATTTGCCGCTGGCATCGTGGTCGTCACCAGCCTGCGCCTGCTTACCAAGACGCAGGGTGACGCCGACTGGAGCGAATGGCGTTACCGGCCGAACCTCATACTGACGCATCACGACCATGCCGGCGTCGGCACGCTGGAATTGCATGACGATACAGCACGTCTGGCGTCCTGGCGCTTCACGCTGAACCAGAACCCGGACGCGTTGCGCGTGATTGACGCTTTCAAGCAACAATGCAACGCCGCCGTTTCGGAGCGGCCCCACGCTGCCGCCAAAGAAGCTGTATGCCCGAGTTGCAAGGCCCCCCTGGAGCCAGGACAGGAAGAATGCGCGATCTGCACGACCGAAGTACTTACCCCGCCCTCGACCTCTAACCTGTTCCGGCTATGGCGCTTCGCCAAGCCCTACAAGGGGCAACTGATACTTGGTTTTTTTCTGACGCTGGCTTCCACGGCGGCGACGCTGGTGCCGCCCTACCTGACCATGCCCCTGATGGACAACGTGCTGATCCCATATCAGAACGGGGCGCCGATCGATGTCGGCCTGGTCACACTGTATCTGAGCGGCCTGTTTGGCTCGGCGCTGGTCGCCTGGCTGCTCGGGTGGGCGCGCACCTATATTCTGGCGATCGTAAGTGAACGCATCGGCTCCGATTTGCGCACCACGACCTACGAGCACCTGCTCCGGCTGTCGCTGGAATATTTCGGCGGCCGGCGCACCGGGGACCTGATGACCCGCATCGGCTCCGAGACCGACCGCATATGTGTCTTTCTGTCATTGCATTTGCTCGACTTCGCGACCGATGTGCTGATGATTCTGATGACCGCGGCGATCCTGCTATCGATCGATCCCTGGCTGGCGCTGGTCACACTGCTGCCCCTGCCCTTCATCGCCTGGATGATCCACGTGGTGCGCGACAAGCTCCGCCATGGCTTTGAAAAGATCGACCGGATCTGGTCGGAAGTGACAAACGTGTTGGCCGACACCATACCCGGCATCCGCGTGGTCAAGGCATTCGCCCAGGAAAAGCGCGAAGCGGCTCGTTTTCGGGAAGCCAATCGCCACAACCTGATGATCAATGACCGGGTCAACAAAGTCTGGTCGCTGTTTTCGCCGACTGTCACCTTCCTGACCGAGCTCGGTTTGCTGATCGTGTGGGCGGTCGGCATCTGGCAAGTCTCGCGCGGGCACATCACGGTGGGTGTGCTGACCGCCTTCCTCGCCTACATCGGCCGTTTCTACACGCGCCTCGATTCCATGAGCCGGATCGTGTCTGTCACGCAAAAAGCGGCAGCCGGCGCCAAGCGCATTTTCGATATCCTGGATCACGTCTCGAGCGTTCCCGAATCGACCAACCCGGTGCATCTTGAGCGGATCGAAGGCCGGATCGAGATCAAGGATGTGGGATTCCGCTACGGGAACCGCGCCGTCATCCGCGGACTGGACCTTACGATCAAACCCGGCGAAATGATCGGCCTGGTAGGCCATAGCGGGTCAGGAAAAAGTACGCTGGTCAACCTGATCTGCCGCTTCTACGACGTATCCGAAGGCGCGATCCTGGTCGACGGCGTCGATATCCGCTCGCTGCCGATTTCCGAATACCGGCGCAACATCGGCATGGTGCTGCAGGAGCCTTTCCTGTTTTTCGGCACCATCGCCGACAACATCGCCTACGGCAAACCCAGTGCCACACGCGAGGAAATCGTCGCCGCCGCGCGCGCCGCGCATGCGCATGAATTCATCCTGCGCCTGCCGCATGGTTACGATTCGATGGTCGGCGAACGCGGTCAAACCCTGTCCGGCGGCGAACGCCAGCGGATTTCCATCGCTCGCGCACTGCTGATCGACCCGCACATCCTGATCCTGGACGAAGCGACTTCATCCGTCGACACGACCACCGAGAAAGAAATCCAGAAGGCGCTGGACAACCTCGTCAAGGGGCGTACCACGATTGCGATTGCCCACCGGCTTTCCACCCTGCGCCAGGCCGACCGATTGGTTGTGCTGGATCGCGGGAAGATAGTCGAGATTGGCCCGCATGATGAACTGATTGCACGCGAGGGTGCGTACTACCGCCTGTATCAGGCGCAGCAGCGCCAGGCTGAAAATGATTTCGGAATTGAACCGACAGAGTCGAAGGAAAGCGTCGCATGAAAGACTTCCACCTGCAGCGTAATTCTTTTGGACGGCTGGTTTACTCATCAGCAGATGACGCCGAGACGCACGAAGGCGTGGTGCCGGTGCGCGCATTTCCGATCGCTGCGCCGGACACGGGCATTGCGCTGGTCAGCACCGACGGGCGTGAACTGGTATGGATCGATCGTCTGAACGATTTACCGGAGGCTGCGCGGATGTTGATTGAAGAAGAACTGACGAACCGGGAATTCCTGCCGGAGATCCGGCGGATTGTGCACGTTTCGACTTTTGCTTCGCCGAGCACCTGGGACGTGGAGACGGACCGTGGCGTAGCCAGCTTTGTGCTGAAGGGTGAGGAGGATATCCGGCGGGTTACGCAATCCACGCTGCTGATTGCGGATGCGCATGGGGTGCAGTATTTGGTGCGGGATATTCAGGGGTTGGATCGGGGGAGTCGGAAATTGTTGGATCGGTTTTTGTAGGGGACCCTCGAAGGTACCTACGGTTCGGTAGGTTTGGTCATGCTTTTAAACATCCGGCGGGTCATACCCGCCGGATGTTTGGCATCTCGTTGCCAATCCCGTGTTTTGGATTTTCATCCCAACCTTCGAACTGCCCTCATCCATATAGTTAGTCCGCGCGGTTTTCCGGATTTTAAAGGTCAAGCGGAACGTCTGTCACTTTACTTTTTTTTAACATCATCCAGCGCGGCGATTTAAATCGCACGATACGCGCATAGAGCCATACGTAGCTCACAACGAATACCACGCAGAACGTCATCAGCAACCACGTGTGTCGCCAAAACAGCGTCGCCGGGATAACCGCCATCAGCGACAGCATCCATAGATATGGTGAGGTCAACGCATTGCGGCGGGTAAGTGCCTTCGCGTCATTCCCCACGGCCCACAAAAGCAGCCGGCGGAAAATCAGACTGTGCAGATGGATCCCATCCGGCATACCCGGCGATTTCCCCCTGATGAAGAATCGCCGATATACCGAGAACAGCGTTTCAAATACCGGGTAAATCAGCAGTAGCAGCGCATACCAGGTCGACACTTCCGGGTTACGCATGACCAGCAATATCGACAACTCGCCGAGCATGAATCCGAGGAAATAGGCGCCGCCATCACCTAGAAAGATCAAACCCGCTGGGTAATTCCAAATGAGAAAGCCCGCCGTGGCACCCGCCACGATGAGCGCAGCGACCAGGATAAACATGTCGTTGACCTGCCATGCGACGTAGCCAAGTGAAACCAATATGCATATGGTCACGACGCTTGCCAAGCCGTTAAAGCCGTCAATAATGTTGATCGCATTTGCGATACCTGCCACAGCGATTACCGTGAGCGGCAGCGCGATCCACATGTAGCTGAACGCTGATTCCGACGACCACCAACTCATGCGTTCGATTTTTGCATCGAGCACAAAATAACCAATCGCAGCAGCGACCATCGTGAGTATCAATCGGCGCGATGGACTGACGCGCCGCGTGAAATCTTCGACGATCCCGCCGACGAAGGCAAAGCTCGAGCAAATCAGAAGCAGGAGAATGCCTTTGCCAATCGAGGGCTCGCGCCACATCGACACCAGTCCCGCTACGACGACTGCCAGGAAGATGCCCAGGCCGCCAATTCTGGGGACCACCTTGGCATGCACTTTCTGCACGCCGGTCAAATCAGAATCCAATGCAACACCGTGCACCTTCGCCAACCTGATGATGAGCAAGATGATGGTCGCGGCGGCAAAGAAGCTGATCAAGAAAGAAAACATTTTTTATAAAGGCAAGGGAGTATCGGTGCTACGCACCGAACAACCGGTTCAATCGAATCCGGACGTAGGCAGTGGAGGTAAAAAACTTAAATGCGCTTCTTAAGTGCCACAGCGTGTACTTCATCTTGCGGTGGCTGTCCCGCTGCGCATTGTGAATAACTTTTGCCTGCCTGCTGACCAAAACCTGGCATCCGGAGAGCCGGGCGCGCGCACAAAAATCTACGTCCTCGAAATACATATGGTAGCGCTCATCCAGTCCATTCAACTTCTGATAGATGCCACGAGGGACGACGACGAACATTCCCGCGACCCAGTCAGGCGCGAGCACATCGTTGTCGACCGGCACCGGTTCAGCCGGTAAAGAAATTTTCAATACCCTGCTCGCGAGTCTTCTCAGCAGGAACAGCGGTGTCGGAAAACTCCGCGCGCTATCTTCCAGCGCACCGGCGTCATTCAATACTGTTGGAGCACAGATGCTGTTTGGATTTGCCACTGACAGACGCAGCAGGATATCAAACGGATCATCCGTCAGCACGATATCCGGATTCAGAATTACGAAATAGTCGGCATCGCTTTGGGCAAAGGCCGAATTGTGATTCTCGGCGAATCCCTTGGGCGCCGGGTTGCGGATCAATTTGATCACAAATGGCAAGGCGGCTTTATCGAACCCCAGCTCCTCAGGCAAATTCAGGGTGAGGATTACTTCAAAGTCCGACCGGCCAAGGCGAACGAGATCATCAATCAGGCTAGTGATATGTACTTTGTGTCCGTGACTGACGATCGACAATGAGAATTTTTTCCGGCTCATACGTGAGATTGAAGCTTATCAACTTTTCATTTTACGACTATTCCCCGCGCCGATTCACAAAATACTGACAAGGGCCCCCTTCCC
>JBBWZW010000452.1:0-16979 GCA_039649305.1 Burkholderiales bacterium | reverse complement strand
AGCTCCTGCGACGGTGACGCTTTGAGCAGTGGGAACAGGGTCCCGATCGTCTTGCCTATTCCGGTCGGCGCCTGGGCCAGCACACATCGGCCGCTGCTCGCCGCCTTGTATACCGTTTCGGCCAGATGCCGTTGCCCCGGACGAAAGGACGCATGCGGAAAACGCAGGGAAGTCAGCGCCTGGTCGCGCGTTTCCCGGTGCAGCATTTCCTGTTCCGACCACGCGAGAAAGCGCTCGCATTGATCCTCGAAGAACTGCCGCAGGGATTCGGCGGAGTGCGTCGCGGTCAGCAGGGTTTCATGCTGGCTGCCGATGTCGTAATAGACCAGCGCGAGCTGGATTTCGTGCAGGCCGAGTTTCTGGCATAACAACCATCCGTACACCTTCACCTGGGCCCAATGCAGGTGGCGATGATTGTCCGGCATGCGGTCCAGGTCACCCCTGAAGGTTTTCACCTCTTCGAGGCGGTTGGCAGCCGGATCGTAGCCGTCGGCCCGGCCGCGAACCAGCAGGTGTTTGTATTCACCGGTGAGGCTCACTTCCGTCTGGTACCCCGGACCGCGACGCGCGGCCACGACTGCATGGCCGACTATTCCCTCCTGCGCTGACGGCGACGGGGTGAAGCGCAAGTCAAGGTCGCCTTGCTTGGCAGTGAATTCACACAGTGCGCGAACGGCAACGACATACTTCATGCTGCGCGCTCCAGCCACTGCACATAACACACCGCGACCGGCATGTCGTGTATCACACAGAAGTCGAGCAGTCGGATCTGGTTATCCTGCAAGCGGTCTCCCGGGCCCTTGACCTCGATCATCCGGTAGCGTCCCTCGTCCGGCCAGAACTGGATCAGGTCCGGAAAGCCCGCGCAGTTCGACCGGATATCGAGCAGGATGCGCTCAAACCATTTCTTCAGGTGCCCGGCGGGGATGCATGCCAACGCAAGTTCGAGCAGGTCCTCGCTCACCGTTCCCCAAAACACGAAGGGCGACTGGGTGCCGGCTTTTTCAGTGTAGTGCCGCCTGATCGTGACTTTGTACGCGTCCGAGTCCAGCTGCGACAGGCAGGCCGCAAATTCCTGCTCGCGCCGGCGGTGGAAATCCGCGTTGTGCAGGTCAACCGGTCCCGTATGAAACGGATGGAAGAACGCACCCGGCACCGCGGCAAAGACGGCGTCCCAGCACAGCAGGCCAAACAGCGAATTGATCAGCGTATTCTCGACGTAATATATCGGCGCCTTTGCGTGCACGTCCGCCAGGTGTTCGGTAACCACTTGCTCCACATAGAATTGCGTGTCCGGTTGGGGCAATGTGAGGTCGATTCTCACCGGCGGAGCTGCAGGCGTGACAAGAACTTTTGGATGGCCGAGTTTGCGGCGCAGCCGCGGCATTATGCGCAACAGCTGCTGTCTTTCAGCTTCGCTCTCGGGCATTTGCTGCGCAAGGCTGGCTATCTCGAACGCCGTTTCGGTTTGCCCAGAGCGCTCCATCACCCGGATCGCGCGCAGCCGTGCGCCTTCGTGACTGCTATCCTGGTAGATCCTCAGCGCATCAGCCAGTTCACCGATCTGTTCATAGTGCTGCGCTATCTGGAATAGCAGCTTCGCGCGCCGGTTTTCGAGCCAGTCATTTCCCTCGATGCGGCAGGAAATTGCATCAAGCACCTCTTCCGGTGGCTCGCCTAGCAGGAACCGTTCGCGGCATTGGTACAGATGCATATAGTCGTCCACATCGCGCCGGGTGCGGAACGCACGCGAATCCGGCGAAAACGTTACCTTTTCAAACTTGAATATGCCGAGCTCGGACAGCACGAATTCCGTCCAGTCCTGATGCAGGTTGCCGAAGAACATCAGGCGCAGCCGGTCGCACAGGGTCGTGATGCGTATCTGATAGACACAGTCGTCCGAAGTCGCGCACCACGCAGCAAAAGGACGGGCCTCAGTAAATTGCGGAAGCAGTGCCTCGTACTGTTCCGGCTTGGTCGCGTTCCTCGGCAGCGCGTTACCGAACACTTCCGACAGCTCGGCCTTTTTCAGCAAGCCAAACAACTGTTCCAGCGTGAGCGCGGGTTCGTCGTCGACCCAGCCGGTTTGCACCAGCGGTTGCGCCGCTTCGCGCGTGCAGCCTATTTCTTCATACTTCAGTTTGCTGGCCCGAAACAGGTCGCCTTTACGCATGACCATCCGTACCAGCAGTGCGCGCGATGCTGCGGGGAGGGTACTGAAGAGCGTGATGAATTCCTGCTCGTCAGGTGTCAGCAGGTCGCTATAGCGTTCCGCGATCCAGTCCAGCACCATCCGGAAGTTATCAAGATAGTAAAAACGGTTTTCGAGTACCTTGATCATCTTGGCGAGCGTAACCCCTCGGCTGGGCGGAATGAAAAATCAGAGTCTTGATACACGGGCAACATGGGAGTGGGCAAATACGATTCGTTCTGCATTATCCCGAACGACGGAGGTGCGCACAACCTGCGCGGACTTGCTTCGTATATATATGGACGGACCAGCCCCAAGCAAGATGTCGCAATCTGGGTGAAAATGAATGCCCATGCGACAAGAAAACCCGGACACGCCGGGACTGTTGCCAACTTCACTACACACACTGCCATGTACCCACAACTAAGCCTATACATCGACGGAAAATTCATCCAGGCGGAAGACCGGCCGGTGCAGGATGTCATCAATCCATCCACGCTGGAAAAGCTTGGCACCCTGCCGCACGCCACTCGCCGCGACCTGGACGCGGCGCTTGCAGCTGCAGAGCGCGCTTTCAAGACGTGGAAACATACCTCGCCAACCGACCGGTCGGCGATCCTGCGCAAGGTCGCGGAACTGGCGCGCGAACGCGCCAACGACATCGGCCGCAACATCACGCTCGACCAGGGCAAGCCGCTCGGCGAGGCGGTCGGGGAGGTGATGGCGTGCGCCGAACACGCCGAATGGCATGCCGAGGAATGCCGCCGCATCTACGGACGCGTGATCCCGCCCCGCAATCCGAAAGTCCGGCAAATGGTCGTGCGCGAGCCGGTTGGTGTTTGCGCCGCATTCACGCCGTGGAATTTTCCGTTCAACCAGGCGATCCGCAAAATGGTCGCCGCGATCGGCTCCGGTTGCACGCTGATCCTGAAAGGCCCGGAAGATTCTCCGAGTGCCGTCGTCGCACTTGCGCAGTTGTTTCATGATGCCGGTTTGCCGCCGGGCGTGCTCAATATCGTATGGGGCGTGCCTGCCGAAGTATCGAAGTACCTGATCGAATCGCCGATCGTTCGCAAGATTTCTTTCACCGGCTCGGTGCCGGTCGGTAAGCAGTTGTCTGCGTTGGCAGGCCTGCACATGAAACGCACCACCATGGAGCTCGGCGGCCATTCGCCGGTGATCGTGTTTGATGATGCCGATATCGATGAAGCGGCCAAGATCCTGGCCCGCTTCAAAATGCGCAATGCCGGCCAGGTGTGCATCTCGCCGACGCGTTTTTATGTACAGGAGGGCGCTTATGAGCGATTCCTGGACAAGTTTGTCTCAACGCTCGCATCGCTGAAGGTCGGCGACGGACTCGCCGAAGGCGTGCACATGGGCCCGCTGGCTCACGAACGGCGCGTCACCGCAATGGAAAGCTTTGTCGGCGATGCTGTTGAACGCGGCGCGAAGATCGCGCTCGGCGGCCAGCGCATCGGCACCGTGGGCCATTTCTTTTCGCCCACCGTGGTGACCGATTTGCCTGACGACTGCAAACTCATGCTCGAAGAGCCTTTCGGCCCTGTCGCGCCGGTCACGCGCTTCAAAACCATGGAAGAAGCGCTCACACGTGCCAACAGCCTGCCTTTCGGCCTTGCCGCATACGCGTTCACCAATTCGCTGCGTACGGCGCATGCCGTCTCGAACGGTCTGGAAGCGGGGATCATCAATATCAATCACTTTGGCGCTGCGCTGCCTGAGACGCCGTTTGGGGGTATCAAGGATAGCGGCATTGGCAGTGAGGGCGGTACCGAGACGTTCGATGGGTATCTGGTGACGAAGTACATCACGCAGTTGTAATGTTGTAGTGGTTTGTCTGTAGCGCAGCAGGCTTCCCGCGGAGCCACGCGCTTTTCTCGTTCCCCTGGCCGGGGGGCTCTCCCGCTTGCGGGAGAGGGGAGGGCGTGCCGCGCAACCAATCAGACACATTATTAAACGTCACAACCCTGTGCAACGGGATTCATGCTTGCCACGCGTTTACGCGATTTGGATCACCGCAGCGCGGTCGTTGGGTTGGGTGCGAGTTCTTCCGGGCGATGGGGAAAGGAAACCGCGCCGATAAAAACAATCAGTCCGAATGCGGAAAGTATCTTCAACACGGATTCGAATCCGCCTGTCCCCTGATGAAAATACGCGATGAGAGGAACGGAACAGGCGCTGGCGCCGAATGACATCAGGTATCGCACACCATAGGCGCGGCTTCTCCATTTGTCGTTGGTATATCGGGCTACCATGGTGTCGTTGATGGTCACCTGGCCGAAGATGGCGAACATCATTGCGCACATCAGCACGAGGATCGTCCAGTCGTGCGCGGACGCCGCAAGGAAAAGACAGGGCGCCTGTAGCGCAGCCAGTGGTAAAAAGACTTTGCGCAACGTGTAGCGGTCAAGCAGGCGGCCGATGATGATCTGCGCCGTCGCCCCGAACAAGTAGACGCATGCGGCGATTACGCCGATGCCGAAAGGCGTGGTGGCGAAGGAGACCAGTCGCTCATCCAGGATCTTCGGAGCGGAAATCGTCGCCGTGTTGAACACGACGCTACCGAATATGGAGCATGCGGCAAGCACTGCGAAGGCGCGGATGACGACCGCGCGCGGCAGGTCGGGCGCCGGTTTCTTCGGACGTAGTACGGTGGTTGAGGCGTTCGGCACCATGACGAGATAGGCGACGCCAATTGCCAACGCCAGCACGCCCGGAACGAAGAATGCCACTCGCCAGCTGAAATACTGTGTGAGCAGCCCCGTGACCAGCGCGGAAAATGCCACTCCCAAATTGCCCCATACGCCATTAATGCCGATATCGCGTCCGATCTTGTCCGTGTGCGCGGTAAGCATCGCCGTCCCCACGGGATGATAGATCGAAGCGAACAGTCCGATAAATGTCAGCCCGACCGCGATATGGACCGGCGTCGCGCTCAGTCCGGTCAGCACCGCGGAAATCCCTATGCCGATAAAAAATACCGCCATCATATTGCGGCGGCTCCATATGTCGCCCAGCCATCCGGCCGGCATCGAACCCGCGCCGAATGCGATGAACCCGCCGAGTGATAGTGCAAGCAATTCACCGTAGGATTTGCCGAAGGCTGCGCCCATGCCCAGCACCGCCGTCGGGAAAATCAGCATCAGCATATGATCGAGGCCGTGTGCCACGTTGATGAACCCGATGATGCGGCGTGTATCCGTCATGACGGTTTCCGTTTTATCCCTGATTTGCCAATAAATGTAGCATGGATTTTCGAGTGAGGGCTCAGGCCCATAGTACGAGTCTTCGCAGGTTGGGATTATCATCCCAACGTTGGGTGTATTCGCAGAAGCCCTCAGTCATGCAAGCGGCGGAACGTGGGGATTGCATTCCAACCGGCGATCGGGCCATGGTAAATGCTGCCTATAAATTTCGAACTCCTCCACCGATTCATCGTCCATTCACCATGAGCCAGTCCACACCTACCGCACCATGCGAAGAAGCCGCCATCCGGACCACGCCGGCCGATTGCCCGTGCAGCGCGCGCATGCAGCCATGGATCCTGGCGACCACGATACTGGCCTCGGGGATGGTGTTTATCGACGGCACGGTTGTCAATGTGGCGTTGCCGGCATTGCAGAAGGAGTTCAACGCAAGTGCGGCAAGCGTTCAATGGGTGATCGAGTCCTATGCGCTGCTGTTGAGCGCTTTGCTGCTTGTCGGCGGAAGCGCAGGAGATAAATTCGGACGCAGGCGTGTCTTCCTGATTGGCGTGACAGTGTTTGCCCTTTCGTCCGCATGGTGTGGCCTGGCGCGCAGCATTGAGCAATTGATCGTCGCCAGGGCGGTACAGGGGATAGGGGGCGCATTGCTGGTGCCGGGCAGCCTTGCCCTCATCAGTGCATCGTTCCCGGAGAATGTGCGCGGGAAGGCGATTGGAACCTGGTCCGGATATACCGCTATCACCGCCGCGCTGGGTCCGGTGACCGGCGGGTACCTGATCGAGCATTTCTCGTGGCGCTATGCTTTTTTCATCAACATACCGCTCGCGTTGCTGATACTTTTTCTGGCCTTGAGGTATGTGCCGGAGAGCCGTAACGCGCATGCCGTCGAACGTGTCGACTGGCTGGGCGCCGTGCTCGCCAGCGTGGGACTCGGATGCCTGGTGTATGGCTTGATCGAATCCTCTACGCTCGGATGGAATGATGCAAGGGTGATGGGTGCGTTCGCCGCTGCGCCGCTGGCGCTGGCCGCGTTTGTCGTGGTGGAGATGCGGCACCCGTCACCAATGTTGCCGCTCAGGCTGTTCCGTTCCCGCGATTTCACCGGCGCCAATGTATTGACGTTACTGCTTTACGCTGCGCTGGGCGGCACCATGTTCTTTTTGCCGCTCAACCTGATCCAGGTACACGGATACTCGGCAGTCGAGGCGGGCGCGGCACTGCTGCCGCTGATACTCACCATGTTCATCCTCTCGCGCTGGGCTGGTGGATTGGTCGATCGGTATGGCGCAAAACTTCCGCTGGTGGTCGGTCCCGCGATCGCTGCGTTCGGATTCGCATTACTCGCGGTCCCTGGGACTGGGGGAAGCTACTGGGCCACCTTCTTCCCCGCTGTAACGGTGCTGGGTCTGGGCATGTCGGTGAGCGTTGCGCCCTTGACGACTACGGTGATGAATGCGCTGGACAGCAGCCTGGCGGGAGCGGCTTCCGGCGTCAACAATGCGGTTTCGCGCGCGGCCGGATTGATGGCGATCGCGGTCCTCGGCATTGTGATGCACCATGCTTTTAGTTATGCGTTCAACGAAAGAACTGCAGCACTTTCGCCATCGGTACGAGAGCAGGTCGCTGCGCAGCGAAGCAAGCTGGCGGCGATCGAGGTTCCTCCGGAGGCAAGCGAAGCCGAACAAAGGGAGATCCACGCCGCTGTCAGCGCCTCGTTTGTCCACGGCTTTCGTTGGGTGATGCTTATCGCCGCGTCGCTTGCACTCGCCAGTTCACTGAGTGCTTCGCTGATGATCGGCAGTCGCGCCGAAAACAGGCAATAATCGATACCTTGAATTTGGGTGGTGCCGATCTTATCCGGCGCCTGATTTGAACTGAACCGGAGTGAACTACAGTGGCAATCACACTTTACGCATGGAATACACCGAACGGACGCAAGATCAGCGTGGCATTGGAAGAGATGGGGCTTCCTTACACCGTCAGCCCGGTCAACATCTCACAAGGCCAGCAACATGAACCCGCCTTCCTGAGTATCAGTCCGAATAACCGGATCCCTGCGATTATCGATAGCGAGGGACCGGACGGAAAGCCGATCAGCGTTTTCGAATCGGGCGCGATTCTTCTTTATCTCGCCGAGAAGACCGGAAAGTTCATTCCCGCCGATGCACGTGGTCGGGTCGCGGTCCATGAGTGGCTGATGTGGCAGATGGGTGGATTCGGACCGATGCCGGGGCAGGTGCACCATTTCCTTGGCTTGAAAAATGAAGACGATCAGCGCTATGGGCTAAAGCGGTACTCGGACGAGACGCGCCGTCTCTATGGCGTTCTTGACCGGCGGCTGGCAGAGGTCGAATACGTGGCAGGGGAAGTGTCGGTTGCGGACTTCGCCATTTTCGGATGGGCGTGGCGGCATGAGCGGCATAAGGTGAGCTTGAGTGACTACCCTGGCGTTAGTCGGTGGTATCAGGCGCTGCTCGCGAGGCCGGGTGTGCAAAGGGGGTTGGACGTGAAACTGGATTGAACTTTTCGGGGGCGGTCTATTGCAGGGAAGGAGCACAGCGCGTAGCTCCGCGGTACGCTGGAGCACGCGACGAGTTTACTCAGGCTCCGCAATAATCATCCACCCCACACCAAAGCGATCGGCGACCATGCCGAAGCGCGAGGCGAAAAAGGTCTGCGTCATCGGCATCTGCACCTGCCCGCCGTCGCTGAGTGCGGCGAACAGTTGCTCCGCCTTCGCATCGTCCGGCGCGGTGATTGACAACGAAATCCCCTGGAAGCTCACTTCGCCCTGGCACTGGCCGTCAGACGCCATCAGCGTGCTTTCGCCGATGCGCAAGCTCGCATGCATCACCTTGTTCTCCGATCCGGGTGGCAGCATGCCGGGTGGATGGGGCTCGGGGCTGTCCTTGAATCGCATAAGCGCTTCTACCTTTGCATCGAGCGCCTTCCGATAAAACTCGATCGCCTCTTCGCAGCGGCCGTTAAAGAACAGGTACGGTTCGACTTTCATGTCAGTTTCCTTTCGGGAGGTTAGTCGCGGTTTCGAGGTCAGCGCTTCGCGGCTGTCTCTGCGCGCAGGCGCTCTTCCTGTTCTCTCAGCTCGGGGGTGAACGCTTCACCGAAATCATCGGCCTCGAATATCTGGCGGATTTCGATCAGGGACTCCGAGCCGGTAGGATTGGGGCAGCGCTTGACCCATTCGATCGCTTCTTCCTTCGACTTCACTTCCCACAGCCAGAACCCGGCGACCAGCTCCTTGGTTTCCGGGAAGGGCCCGTCGATAACGGTACGTTTGTCTCCGGAGAATTTGACGCGGGCGCCCTTCGAACTCGGGTGCAGGCCCTCACCCCCAAGCATGATGCCTGCCTTCACCAGCTCTTCGTTGTAGCTGCCCATTGCCGCGAGCAGCTGTTCATCGGGCATGACGCCGGCCTCTGTGTTCCTGTCGGCTTTAACGAGAATCATGAATCGCATTGTTGTCACTCCTTTTGGTTTGGAACTGCGGAAAGTCGCTGGGTTTGTTGACTGTTTTTCAGTTAGTTTAGTGCCTTACTTGCATAATGCAAGTGTGCTAATGTGGGCCACATGAAGCGTGCAGAAAACAAATCGCATTGCCCGGTCAACTTCGCGCTCGAGACGTTCGGCGACGCATGGTCTTTGCTGATTGTGCGGGACATCGTGTTCTGGGGAAAAAAAACTTACGGGGAGTTTCTTGAATCGGGCGAGGGCATTGCCACCAATGTTCTTGCTGCGCGTCTTGCGCATCTCGAGAAGAAAGGCATCCTCGCCAGAGGGCCGCATGAAAGCGATAGGCGTAAGGAGGTCTACACGCTTACGGAGAAGGGGCTGGGATTGATACCTGTGCTGCTGGAGATGTCGGGCTGGAGCGCGCGGCACGATCCGGAGACGACTGCGCCTCAACAATTCGTGGCAGCGGTGTATGCGGATAGGGAAACGATGTTTAAGCGGCTTGTGGAAACGGTGAGGAATGGCGGATCGGTGTTTGGGGGAGAGCACCGTATCGAAAAGCGCTGATTTCCCCGATCCTGAATGACCGACCGGTCGTTCGAGTTCCAATCAACGCCTGTTGAAATATGATCGATTCAATCACTCAATAGTCGGGTTATTACATTGCTTGTAATTTTCTCAACGCGGCAGTCCTGCCCGCTCGCGAGGACCTGCGCCCAATCCGTTGATGCGGTGGTGAAAACCGTCCCATTGCGCGAAAAGATTCCCATCGTA
The DNA here is from genome assembly GCA_039649305.1 of Burkholderiales bacterium. GTDB lineage: Bacteria > Pseudomonadota > Gammaproteobacteria > Burkholderiales > Burkholderiaceae_D > Noviherbaspirillum. The sequence continues at coordinate 7,319 of JBBWZW010000452.1, read as the reverse complement.
GCTGCGTGAATGCCGCCGCGGGCGGGATACGCTTCACGCGCAGGCAGTTCCTGCCAGTGCGCGTCCAGAAGCCCGACGGCGAGTGTTAAAAATTTCGTCGGTGTTCCGAAGTGGCGGGCATCAGCAGACAAGGTGGCGGTCGCTTCGTCGAACCTGGCAAGAGGCGCACCGTCACACTCGTACCCCGGCAGCGGAGGCGATGTGTCATTCCCGAAGGCGTCCCCGCACTGCAGTCCGGTGCCCTCGAACAGCCAGTGCTCCGGTTGCTGCACCACATACCCCGAGGTGCGTCGAGGTCCGTCCCACCAGCCGCCGCCATGCCGGTAGCTCACACCGGTCAACGAATCTTCGGGCCGCTTTGGCCACCACTGGTCGAGTGCGCCGTGCGGCCCGCCCTGGTGGCATACCATCGCGGTCCCTTCGTCCACCACGTGTATCCGCCACCAGCACAGGTTCGCGCCGAAGAAGGCGACGTTGCCGCCGCCCGAAATGTAGTCTTCCACATGGTCGCGCATCGCCTCACTCCAGTACTCGTCATGACCGACACTCAGCAGAAGACGATATCGGCTGCACAGGCGTGGATCCTTGTGGATGTCGAAGTCGGTGCAGAATTCGGGCGCGTAGCCATTGCGCAGCAGCCACCGGATGAAAGGCGCGTCCCAGTGGGCGAAGGTCTGGCGAGGCGAACGTGTGTCGTAGTGATCGATGGCGCCGTGCGTGCCGCCACCGATCCCGCCACCCGGACGGCGTAGCGATACTTTGCTTCCCGGGGGTGTGTGCGATCGCGGCGGATTCATGTAGAAACAGCCGCCGCCGGTGCAGTTGTAGGCGTGATAGGTTGCGAGCGGGATTTTGTAGAGCAGGGGGCTGCGTCCTTCGCCGCGAACAACGAATAGCGCCGCGGCATTGTCGATGCCTTCATGGAGAGCGGGCCCATGCGGCTCCTGCAAATGCGCCATATAGACGGCGGAAGGCCAATGATCCGGAATCGCGAGTTCGTAAGCTGGCCAACCCCAATCGGCCGCCGGGTCTCGTGGCTCAGCATATTGTCCGGAAAACCACTGCGACTCCAGCATGGGAACGAATCCGTCGCCCCACCGATAGACGCTGATGCGAAATCGCGGCGCATCGGTCGCGACATGGAGTACCAGACGATCTCCCGGTGCGACGCTTGCGCCGCCGGGGTAACCTCGGATCATGCTAGTTAACAGCCTCGGGTTCGCCTCGCTTTCGAATCAGGTATGGCGGCATAGCGAGTGCGTGAAGCGGCGTGTGGCGGAAGGTATCGAGGGCCTCTGCCGGCGACTCGACGATCGGTTCCTCCCTGCGATTGAACGAAGTGTTGAGCAACACCGGAATGCCGGTGCGCGCATCGAAGGCTTCCAGCACCGCGCGCAGGAACGGATCGTCGCTTACGCCTACGGTCTGCAGTCGCGCGGTGCAGTCGACGTGCGTGACAGCGGGAATAAGCTCCGCTGCGTCGGGCCGTACCGGTGCCGCGAATTGCATGAACGGTGATGGACGACGTATATCGAAGTAGCGATCGGCATGTTCGAGCAGTACGATCGGCGCCAGGGGCCGGAACCACTCGCGCTGTTTCACCCTGGCGTTGATCCAGTCGCGCACCGTCGCGCGGCGCGGATCGCCGAGTATGCTGCGATGGCCGAGCGCCCGAGGACCGAACTCGCTGCGGCCGTTGTATAGAGCGACTATCCTGGTTTCGCACAGCAGGTCCGCCACTCGTGCGACAAGGTCGGCAGGAATCTCGATAATGAGATCCTCCGCATTGTGGAGCGCGGCTTCCATCTCGGCCGCGCGTGGCTCGGGGCCGAGGAAGTCGTGTTCCCATCGATAAGAGGAGGGCGCACAGAGCAGCTCGGTCATTCCGTACATCGCACATCCGATGGCGGTGCCCGCATCGCCCGGCGCCGGCGGAATGAAGACGTGGCGGAACGGCGTCTCTCGCAGCAGCCGGTCATTGGCTGAGCAGTTGAGCGCAGTGCCACCGGCGAAGCACAGGTTGTCCGCTCCGGTACGCTGATGGAGCCAGCGCGCCACTTCCAGGACCGCGTTTTCGAATGCCCGTTGTCCCGCGGCGGCCAGATTGGCGATGTCCGAGAATCGCGCGCTGTCGTCGGCTGCGTAACGAAAGCGCTGGCCTGCGTGGACGATTTCCATCCATCGATCGGGGATCGTGACCGCTGGTCCATCAACTTCCAGCGGCGGTAGTGCAAGCGCATGCGGGTCACCGTGCGGCGCGAGACCCATCACCTTGCCTTCGTTGCCTTCACCCGGAAAGATCGCCTGCGTGAGCAGGAAGTAAAACATGCCGAGTCCCACGAGGCGCTTCCCGTCACGGTTCCATAGTTGTTTGTCCATGCACTTGATATGGCTTCGGTCTGCCTGATAGAACGAGGAGACTTCGCGCCAATGACCTGGCGCGCCGCTGCGCCACTCTTCGGTGAAATCGCAGACGTTGCTGCCTTGGCCGTCGATGATCATCACCGCCGCTTGGTCGAACGGGGAAGGATGAAATACGCTGTAAAGGTGAGCCAGGTGATGCGAGATGCGCGCGCGATGACAGTGTGGAGACAGCGGCAGCGTATCGGTCAACTCCTGCTCATAGGCAGTCAGGTTGTCGATCTCCGCGTCGGAGGAATAGCACTCCACCAGTGCGTCAATTGGCCGGTCGAGGTCTGCAAGCCTCGGGCCATATACATCGCGCAAATCACCGGTCCTGCCCCAGTGATGCTTCTGTCGCGTGAGCCGTTCTTTTTGGATGGCACAGGCGATTCGCGAGCCATGCATCAGGCAGATACTTGCATCCTGCGTGCGGTTGATCCCGACCACTTTTGGTATCAGGTCATGGGTTGCCATTGGAATCCTCCATCTGTACGTTTGATGTGTCCGAGCCCGGGAGAGGGCGCGTGCGGACAAACCACCAGCGCATCAAGCCCGGCTGCGAATGCGAAGAATTTCGCGCGGGTGCGGGGCGTGATATCCGGATGGGTATCGAAGCTGCTGACCCAGTCGGGATGCGAGAAGTGCAAAGGGTGATGGCAGAGATCGCCAAGATAGATCGCATGATGTCCCTGCGACTCGATCAGCACGCTGGTGTGGCCCGGCGTATGGCCTGGCGTGGGCTTCAAGCGCACCTCGGGGGTGAGGTTCTGTTCGCCTTGCACGAGGGTGAGCATGCCGAGCGTCTCAAGGGTGCCGATCTGTTCGTCGAACTCCGGTACGTGTCCCGGGCCGCGGAACCAGTCCCATTCGGCGCGGGCGAGATGGTATCGCGCATTCGGGAACGTCGGACGGCGCTGACCATCCTGCAGCAGCGTATTGCGCTTGATATGGTCGCCGTGGGCGTGGGTGATGACCACTTTGGTGACCTGTTCGCGCCGGTACCCGGTACGGCCCAACTCTTCGAGCAGGTGGCCGGTTTTGCCGCCATGTGTTTCGTCGCCATAGCCGGTGTCGATTACGATCAGGTCCGTGGGAGTCTTCAACAACCCGTAGTTGTGCCCGACCGGAATCTTTCCTTCGGTATCGGCGTCGAGGAATTGTCGCCATACCGCTTCGGGGACGTTATTGAAGAAGAAGCGTGCGGGAAAGCACCACGTACCGTCGTCGAGAGTGGTGAGTTCGAGCTGGCCGACAGGTAATGTGCGCAAGATGCCTTACCGCTTGAATTCCGGAGCCGGGCGCATGTACTCCCCTCTCCCGTTTGCGGGAGAGGGGAGTACATGCGCCGTACCACTAGGCTAGTTCAGCTTATCAGGAGGGAAAGAAAAAACGAATCGCGATTGATGCAGATCGCAGGGTAGCGAGAAAAGCGCTATTTGTCGCTCTCCGAAGGCTGCACCATATTCGGCGCGAAGTACTCATGACTGGTCCGCAGCATCTCTTCCGCGCTTTGGTCGAGCACAATTTTCCGGCCGGTGCTCATGGTCGGATCCGTATTCGCCAGCTGCCGGCACACAGCCAAAGCCTCCGACAACGATGCAAACATGTTGTCGCGTCCCACCAAGGCGATGATGCCGGCTTTTTCCAGTTTGGCCCGCACCCGGGCGTTGGCGCCCGTCAGCATTACACGCACACCGCGTTTGTGCAGGTCTTGAATCACTTCTTCCAGGGTCTGCAGGCCGGTGATGTCGATAAATGGTACCCAGCGCAAACGAATGACCAGCACCCGCGGATCGGTATGCGTGGTGGCGAGAGCGCGTTCGAAATTCTCGACTGCGCCGAAGAACAACGGTCCCTCGACTGCAAACACCAGCACGCCACGGGGAAGGGCGGTGAAACCTTGATGTGCGAACTCCCGGTGCAGTTCATGGTCGGAAAGCTGCTGCACGTCCACACTGGATGCCATGCGGCGCATGAAATGCAGCGTGGCGAGTACGACGCCAATATTGACCGCCACGACGAGGTCGGCGAACACCGTCAAGGCGAAGGTGACCAGCAGGATCACCACGTCGGCGCGCGGCGCCCGCCTGACCATCTTCACCACATGCCTGAATTCACTCATGTTCCAAGCCACCACGAACAGGATGGCGGCGAGCGCGGCCAGCGGAACATGCGTGGCTAGCGGAGCCAGGAATAGCACGATCAGCACCAGCGTCGCTGCATGAATAATGCCGGCAAGTGGGCTGGTGCCGCCATTGCGGATATTGGTTGCCGTGCGCGCGATTGCGCCGGTCGCGGCAAAGCCGCCGAACAACGGCGCGGCGATGTTGGCCAGGCCCTGGCCCACCAGTTCCTGGTTGGAATCATGACGGGTGCCTGCCATGCCGTCGGCGACCACGGCCGAGAGCAGAGATTCGATGGCGCCGAGCATGGCAATCGCGAATGCCGGTCCGATCAGCTCGATGATACGGGCCGCTGTGATCTCGGGCCAGCGAAACGAGGGGAGTCCTTGCGGAATACCGCCGAATGCGCTGCCTATGGTTGCTACTCCATCGAAATAAAACGCAGCTTGCAGGACAGTCGCAACGAGCAGCGCTACCAGTGGACCTGGTACGCGCTTCAATGTCGGAATCCGCGGCGTGGCAATCACCAGGGCGAGGGACAGTGCGGCCAGTGCGGTTGTACTCCAATGGAGGTCCGGAAATGCCTGCAGCAATTGCCACACCTTCTCATGAAAGTGTTGTCCGTCGACGGCTGGCAGCCCGAAGAAATCCTTCCACTGTCCAACCCAGATGATGACGCCGATGCCGGCAGTAAAGCCCACGATCACCGGGTCCGGAATGAATTTGATGATGGCGCCCATGCGCGCCAGTCCCAGCAGCACCAATATCAGGCCTGCCATCAAGGTCGCGATCTGCAGACCGTCGATGCCGTATTTGGCGGTGATCCCGGCCAGGATGACGATGAACGCACCGGTCGGCCCGGCGATTTGCAGCCGGCTTCCGCCCAGCGCCGATACCATGAAGCCTGCCACGATCGCCGTGTACAGCCCTTGCTCGGGTTTGGCGCCCGATGCAATCGCAAAGGCCATTGCCAACGGCAGGGCGACCACCCCGACGATGACGCCGGAGATGATGTTTGGCATCCAGTGTTCCCGGCGCAGCAGGCCGGCACGGTGGGCTTCAAGCAGGGCGAACATATCAGGGGCCAGGGGTCAGGGATCAGACTAGTTTAACCAGAAGTGTTGGTATGTGCTGTAACTCCTTTGCCTTTTAAACGCCATGGAAGCAGGGCGGTTCGCGACCAGTCGCGACCCGCCGGATGTTTGCAGCGGGCTATCGATTGCAGTCTCATCCCCCAACGCCGGCTATAAAACATTCGGCCGGTCGCGACCCGCCCTACGTCATACCGACTGGAAATTCATAATTGCACTTCTTTGTTTTCCGATAAATGCAAAAAATCCGGTGCGGCATAGAGTTGCACGATCATTGACCTCTGGCCCCTGACCCCTGATTAATGAGCGACATCCCCGCCCGTCTCGATCGTCTCCCCTGGTCACGCTGGCATTGGCGGGTGGTAATCGCCCTCGGCGTCGCGTGGATCCTCGACGGGCTTGAAGTCACTCTGGTCGGTTCCATCGGCGGTGTACTGGAACGGCCGGACGCATTGGGGCTCAGCGCGTGGCAGATCGGATGGTCGGGTTCGCTGTACATTGCCGGCGCGGTGATCGGCGCCCTGATATTCGGCAGGCTCGCGGACCGCCTTGGCCGCAAGAAGCTGTTCCTGATTACCCTGGCGGTGTACATGGTGGCTACGCTGGCAACGGCGTTCTCGCCCGGCTTCACTTTCTTTGCGGTGTGCCGGTTCTTCACCGGTCTCGGTATCGGCGGCGAATATGCCGCGATCAATTCCGCGATAGATGAACTGATTCCGGCGCGGGTGCGAGGCCGCGTCAACCTGGCGATCAACGGCAGCTTCTGGATCGGCGCGGCGCTCGGCGCAGGCCTCTCGCTAGTACTGCTCGATCCGCGTGTGCTCGGCCCGGCCATCGGATGGCGAGCCGGATTTATACTCGGCGGCTTGCTGGCGGTTGCGATCCTGCTGGTACGTCGCGACGTGCCGGAAAGCCCGCGGTGGCTGATCGCGCACGGCAGGGGCGAGGAGGCAAAACGCATCATTGAAAGCATCGAAGCCGAGGTCGAAGCCGAACACGGAAAACTGCCGCCCGTCACCGGCGGCGTTGCCTTTACCGCTAGCGGCTCTCCATCAATCCGACAGGTGGCCCATGTGCTGCTGCAGCGCTATCGCCAGCGCAGCATCGTGGCGCTCGCATTGATGATTTCCCAGGCTTTCTTCTACAACGCGATCTTCTTCACCTATGCGCTGGTGCTCACCCGGTTCCATGGCGTGCCCGAAGGCCGCGTCGCGCTCTACATCTTTCCTTTTGCGCTGGGCAATGTGCTTGGGCCGATTGTGCTCGGCCCGCTGTTTGATCGCGTCGGTCGGCGCAAGATGATTGCGCTGACCTACGTGCTGTCCGGTGTCGGGCTGGCGCTGACAGGCTGGGCTTTTATGCAGGGATGGCTCGACGCGCGAAGCCAGGCGCTGGCATGGTCGGCGGTATTTTTCCTGGCCTCGGCTGCCGCCAGTTCGGCTTACCTTACGGTGAGCGAGGTGTTTCCGCTGGAGATGCGTGCGCTGGCGATTTCGGTGTTTTATGCCGTTGGCACGGGCGCGGGCGGGTTTGTCGCGCCGGTATTGTTTGGTGCGCTGATCGAGACCGGTAGCCGCGGGGCTGTGAGCGCGGGTTATGCAGTTGGGGCTGTGCTTGTGGTGGTTGCCGGGCTGCTGGCGTTACGGTATGGCGTGGATGCCGAGCGCAAGCCGCTGGAAGAGGTGGCGCCGCCACTTGGTGC
>JBBWZW010000422.1:0-5624 GCA_039649305.1 Burkholderiales bacterium | reverse complement strand
CATACTATGATCCGATGGTGGCGAAGCTGGTGGCACACGCCGCTAACCGGGCCGAGGCACTTGACCGCATGAAGGGGGCTCTTGCGCGCACCTTCCTGCTGGGGTTGACCACCAATCTCGGTTTCCTTTCCCGGGTGCTGGATGATCCACAGGTGCGCGCGGGTATGGTGCACACGCGCTACCTGGACGACGCATTGGCGACGCTGGCCGTGCAGCAAGGCATTGAAGCCGCAGTGGCATGCGCGGCAGCCGCGGCGATGAAGCCGTCGGTCGTGTCAACCTGGCCATGGGCGGCTGGCTGCAGCACCGGCATGCTCGATCGAACGCACCTGAGTTCCTCTGCGCCGCTGGGCCATTTGCGCTTCTGGGCCGGAGACACTGTGATCGGCGCCTCGTTGCGCCCGCAACGCGACGCCGGCCTGCGCATTACGGTCAGCGACCAGGTCTTTGACGTCAGCATTGCCGTGCGGCGTGACGACGTATGCACAGGGACGGTGAATGGCCTGGCGTGGGCTGCAACGGAGTCCCGCGGCTGGATCGCGCTGCAAGTGGGCGGCGTCCATTTCGCCCTGCAAGCCTTGCGTGCGCGAACCGCCGGCGAGGCGGTACGTGCCGGCGCCGCTGTGGCACCACTGCCCGGCGTGGTGGCGCTGCTGCCAGTGGCCGTGGGAGACCCGGTCGAACCAGGAATGGTGCTGGCGATAGTCGAGGCGATGAAGATGGAAAACCGTGTCGTGGCGGATGTCGCCGGGGTGGTTACAGCGATCGCATTTGCGGTCGGCGACAACGTCAAAGCCGGGGATTTGCTGGTGGAAGTCGGGCCGCCATAGTCCACAGAGTAAAGCAACGCCGGGACCGGATTCCCGCTTTTTACATGCGGAAAGCCTGCGGCGTTGAATCCTTATTTTGTTCTGATCTCTCAGCCAGAACGCGCGCAAGCGCAGGAAAATAGACAGTGGCCCTCCGGCTCCCTGTTAAAATAGCCGCTTATTTCATTCTATTTGGCAGGCGGCAGGTGGACACGAACGAGCCCAAAACGGTTTCCATGGCAGACAGCGCTGGCAATGTGCGCGTGCTGGCGCGTGGCCTGGCGATCCTGCAGGCCTTCGAGCCCGACAATTCCTGGCTCTCCAATGCGAATTTAGCCCTGTTGACCGGCATCCCGAAGCCGACCGTCTCGCGTATCACAGCGAACCTGACCGCCTCGGGCTATCTGACCTACTCGGCCGAGAAAGCGCAATACAAGCTGGGCGCCCCGGTACTGGCGCTTGGTTATCTCGCGGTTTCCACGCGCGACCTTAAAATCGTGGCCAGGCCGCTGATGCAAAAGCTGGCCGACGAACACAACGCCTCAATTGTGCTGGCGTCGCCGGACGGTCTTAGCATGGTGTGCCACGAGGTCTGCCACAGCCGGAACATGTTATTTACGCTGCGCGTGCGCCCGGGGTCGCGCCTGAAGCTGAGCCAGTCGGCGCTGGGTCGCGCATTCATCAGTGCGATGAATGAGTCTGAACGCAGCAAATTCATGGCGGCCCTGGCCGAGGCCGAGCCCGATCACTGGTCTGTGCTCAAACAGGAACTCGAGGCGGCGATCCGGCAAATGCGCGACCATCAGTACTGCACCGCTTCCGGCACGCTCGAGAACGGCACCAACGGCATTGCGGTGGTAATTGACATGCCCGGGCAGCCGCATGCGTATGCGATAGGCTGCGCGGTTCCGGAATACTTGTTCCCAGTCGAGCGACTCGAGGCGGAAGTAGCCCCACAGTTGCTCCAGTTGAAACATAGCCTCGAACGCGACCTCAACGCTTCGGCACAGGCTTCCTGACCAGATATAGGTGTATCCATGCGGCGCCGGAAGGTTGAACCAACCCCTCCACTGATGCTTGCCGACGTGCAGGCACCTGAACAGGTCGACTCGTTGCAGCGCGGCCTTGAAATCCTGCGCCTGTTCGACGGCCGCCATCCGCTGCTGTCGCAGGCTGAAATCGCCAGCCGGCTGGATTTGTCGCGAGCCACAGCGGCCAAGCTGCTGTCGACGCTGGTCGCTTTCGGTTTCCTGCGGGAAGACGCGGGCGGGTCATACGAGCCGCACGCTGCCTGCCTGGCCCTCGGTCGCGCGGTCAAACGCGGTTTGCCGGTCGTGCAGACCGCGACCCCGTTGATGACGCAGTTCGCGGAGCAGTTCGGCGTGCACGTGAGCCTGATGACGCGCGATCGGTCGCAAATGCTAGTGCTCGAATACTGTGTTCCCGGGGGACAGGATACGCTCGGACTCGGCGCTGGCGCCCTGGTTCCGATCGCCAGTTCTGCATCGGGGCGCGCGTATCTGTGGGCGCAAAAGCCGGCACTCCAGGCAGAGCTGATCGACGGCCTGAAACAGGCCGGACAGGAGGGTGCACATCGCTTTATGCCTGGCGTATATGCCGCTTTTCAGGAACTGGAAGAAACCGGTTTCTGTTACCTCGCTTCGCCGGTTACCCGCCACTCCAATTCCATTGCGGCCCCGCTGTATGACAAGGGGTCGCCCGACTATGTGCTGGCCGCGATGGCTGTCGGTGCCAGCGATGCCGAGCGTAAGCTACGGGAAGAAGTCGGTCCGCAACTGCTGCAAGTGTCAGCGCAAATCTCGCGCGAGCTCGAGCGCCTGCCACTGTAAATCAGTGTTCTTACCCGTCGACACGGCGCCGGTTCTTCAACCGCTCGACCGTGGCATCGACGGCGGCCTGATGCTCGGGCGACGCATGCGCAATGGCCTGGAAAGCGGCCGCCATGTCGAGGTGACTGGCGAAGCTGACATGCCCGGCATCCCGAATCAGGCGTTTGGCCATGCGAACTGCTTCGGACGGATGTCGGCTGATCTTCTCCGCGAGCGCAAGAGCCTCGCATAACAGTTGATCCGGCTCGACGACGCGCGATACCAACCCGCATTTGAGCGCCTCTTCCGCACCGACCGGTTCGGCCGTGAATGTCATTTCCATGGCTTTCGAGCGACCGACCAGTCGCGGCAGCATCCACGAGCCGCCATCCCCGGACACGATGCCGAGTTGCGCGAAGCTGACGCAAAACGTCGCATTGGTCGAGGCAATGCGCATATCGCACATGCAGGCGAGGTCGCAGCCGGCGCCGTACGCCGCACCATTGACGGCTGCGATCGTCGGAATGTCCGCTTCGTAAAGCGCCAGTGGCACCTGATGCACCGCCTGCTTGTACTTCAGTCGGACATCCTGCGGCGTACCTGCGGAAAACCCTTCTTTGCGCGCCATCTGGTGGATGTCGCCGCCGGCACAGAACGCTTTGCCCTGACCGGTAATGATGAGCGCCCGTGCCGAGCGATCCGCATTGACGCGCCGGATATGCTCGGCCAGTTCCAGAAATTGCTCGTCAGTCGCCAGCTTGTTCAGCTCAGCGGGATGGCTGAGCGACAAGGTGACGATATCGCCATGCCGCTCGACCTGCACGAAGCGAGAAGTAGTAGGCGCGCCCATGACCGGCTATGCTCCGATCCACCGCGGAGCGCGCTTCTCGGCGAACGCGCGCGGCCCCTCGATCGCGTCCTGGCTGGCGTAGACGCGCTCGTGAAAGCGCTTGGCCGCCTCAAACCCTTGTTCGCAGCCAAGATCCATCGCTGCGCCGATGCTTTTCTTGGCGGCCCAGACTGTCAGGGGCGCATTGTCGCGAATACTTTCGGCAAGACCTCTGGCCCTGGCACGCACCGCATCGGCATTCGGCTCGATGTAATTGACAAAGCCGAACTGATGGAAACGTTCGATGGGATGTAGCTCGCCGGACAACACCAGCTCAAGAAGGAATGGCTGCGGCAGCATCCATAGCATCGGCACCGCCCACGGTGATCCGCGTCCTACTTTGGATTCGGAAATGCCGCCCAGCGTTCCGCCCATGCCGATGCGGATATCGCTGTTGGCCGCCAATACCATGCCGCCGGCTGTGAAGTGGCCGGTCATCGCAGCGATGATCGGTTTTTCCACTTTGCGCATGCGTTGGTGAAACGGGTCGCGCAGCATCTCCAGCATGTCCTTTCCGGAATCCGCCCGCACGCGCGCCGCCTCTTTCAGGTCCATGCCGGCGCAGAACGTCCCGCAATCGGCCGACGTCAGCACCGCGACGCGCACCGCCGTATCGGCATCTACCTGTTCCCACAAGTCGAGCAATCGGTCGCACACATCGATAGACAGCGCATTGCGTTGATGCGGTCGATTGATGGTGATGGTCGCGATACCATCGTTGATCTCAAAGAGAACGGCTTCGGTTTGATTCATGATGCGTTTACTCCGGTTGAATCCCTGCGTTCTTGACGAGCTCGGCAAAGTGGCTGTGTTCACTGACGACGTATTTCGAAAAGTCTGCCGGGGTCATCGGCTTGAGCAATTCATAGCCGATGCTATCGACCTGTTTTTGCACTTCCGGCATCTCCAGAACGGCAGTGATTTCACGGTTGAGTAACCTGACGATGTCGTCCGGGGTACCCTTCGGTGCGAAGATGCCGTTCCAGTTGGCGATCGAAAATCCCGGCAACACTTCATTCATCGCGGGAACTCCAGGCAGCTTGCTGGAGCGTTCGGGAGTAATCGCGAGCGCCTTGAGCTTGCCTGCCTTGATATGCGACAGCCCGGTAGTGAAGTCGATGAACATCATCTTGGTCTGTCCGGCCATCAAGTCGGCTACGGCTTGCGGATATGCCTTGTATGGCACTTCCAGCAAATTGGATTTAGTCATTACGCCGAATGTGGCTGCGGTGAGGCGGGTTGTGCTATTGGCGTAGGGGTAGGACAGCGCCTTAGGATTGGCTTTGGCGTATTGCACCAGTTCGGCGACCGAATTGACCGGTACGGAGGGGTGCACCACCAACGCGTGCGGCACGCCGCCCACCACGGAAATCGCGGAAAAATCCTTGAGCGGATCGTAGGGCAGCTTCTTGAACAACGCCGCGTTCGCCGCCTGCGTGGTATTGGTCGCAAACAGCAGGGTATAACCGTCCGGGTCGGACTTGGCGACATGGTCGGTGCCTATGATGCCGGTCGCACCGGGCTTGTTGTCGACGACGATCGACTGCTTCAGCCTGATGCCGAGAGCGCGCGAAAGAACCCGGGCCAGCGCATCCGTCGGGCTTCCTGCTGCGAATGGCACCACCAGGCGAACTGGCTTGGTTGGGTAAGTTTGTGCGTATGCGGTGTGCGTCGCAGCGGAAAGGGCGATGCCCAGCGCAGCGAGTTTAAGCAATTTCATTTGAGTCTCCGTGATTTGTTATGGCCCGCTCTTGGCGTCAGGTATGGTTGATGTAAAAAACAGTTTGTTTCAGGCCCGCGGGCGGCTCTTGACCATGCGCAGCGGGTTATAGGTGGCGACCACCTCACCGTGCTGATTGACTACCTTGTTGGACGTACGCAGCAGGCCACGGTCACCCTTGCTGGTGGCACGTGCTTCCACCACCTCGCATACGACATGGATCGTGTCGCCGGCCGTGGTCGGCTTCAGGATTTTCAGGTCCGCTTCGAGGAACGCCATGCCGGTGCGTTGCATGGTGCTTTGCATCAGCAGGCCTTCGGCGAGGCAGAACACCAGCGAGCCGGGCGCCGGCCGGGCGCCGATCACCGATACTTCCG
>JBBWZW010000279.1:0-9742 GCA_039649305.1 Burkholderiales bacterium | reverse complement strand
GTGCTGCCGGATGTATAGGTACCTGGGGGAATACCTAATGGATACAGCGCGCCCAAGTCAGCACCACCAGCCACGGTTGTTCCCGGTGGGAGACCCTTGGCCTCGTTGTACCCAACGAGCAGGTCGGCTCTGGCCTGTGCAGATTCCGTATCATTAATGTGTATCGCACCGTTCACCACCGCAGTTTCGAATCCAGTCATTGAAGTGCCCGGGTCCAGGGAAACATCGCCATTGATGACGGAGTTACCGGTATTGGTGATCGCGGAGGTAGCCATGATTCCGAAAGTGCTCGCCGAACCGAGGTTGACCGGCGGCAGACCTGCAGCGGCGGGTGTTCTTGTCTTGAAGTTCCATGCATAGTCACAGCCGATAGCCGTGCCCGTGGCGCTCCTGATGGCACCCTTGATCACCGCCGTATACGAAGTACCAGCCAAAAGCGTCGATGATGTCGTGTAGGTCGTTGTCTTTGTCGCTACGTTATAGCTCACCGAGGCCGGGACGAGCGCAGTTCCTCCCGCGGGCGCCAGGGTAAACGTTGTCGCATTAATCGTTGTGGCATCCATCGGCAGGCTGAAGGTCGCAGTGACCAGTTTTCCGCCACCGGCTACACCGCTCGTACTGGAGGTCGCAAACTGGTTTCCATTAGTTGGATCCGTCATGGTTACCATAGGCACTGTGGGTCCCGGCGTCACAGTACATGCACCTGGAATGATTGAAGCCACCGGTGGGCTGATGAGGGCGCCGGCGCCGCCGCCCAAAATGGGATCACGCCCTTCACCGCCACCGCCGCATCCAGCCGCCAGAGCGCTCAGCAACAATGCCGCGATCCACATCCGTCCTTTGGAATTCTCTAATTTTTTCATTTACATGCCCTTTTCATCTGGTCCAGGAAATTCATTGTTGTAGTTGCATACTGGTGGTCTGCCCGAACGCTATCGTTCAAGGCTCGCAGTCTCAAGTATTGCTCTCCACCGCAAGCGAGTCCGTGCGGTGGCGTACATAAACGCTGGCAGGCTTAGACTCGGCTGCGTTTCATGCATCCGTTATCCGGGTTTCAGACCAGGCGATCCGTTCGCTAACGCACATTAAGGAGTGTCGGGTTGTATTACGCTGCCTCACCGAACGCGGCGTTGAACTCCCGCGCCCTTAGGCGCCGCGCAGGAAGAACTTGTGCGATTTGGCGGACGTAGCGGGATGCGATGCAAGGCGCGAGGAGGAGTCATAGCGAGCTATGGCGACGACGAGCAACACGTTCGCAAGAAGAAAGCAGAACAGGCTCTCTGCACCGCGCCCGCTATGGCCAGCAAAATTGTGCAAGTTATTCCTGCGCGGTGCCTTAGCTTGCACACCACTTCCCAGAGCCTATGAACACCGTATGAATATCAAGATCATTAAGTGGAGCGTGACTAGCGTGCTTGCCGTGCTCGCTTTGTGCATCGTCGTCCTGACGCAATTCGATTTGAATCGCGCCAAACCGTGGCTCAACGCACGCGTCAGCGAAGCCACCGGCCGTGGATTCGCCATTAATGGTGACCTTTCACTTCAATGGCGCAGGTCGGATGCAGAAGACTCGAGTTGGCATAAATGGATACCCTGGCCGCACATCAGCGCACGAGATATCGTCTTTGGCAATCCAGACTGGATCAAGACGGCGCCCAATATGGTGGAGGTCAGGCATGTCACCTTTTCCCTCAGCCCATACGCCTTGCTGGGGAAAAAAATCGTCGTCCGCAATTTGCTTCTGGAGGAGCCAGTTCTCCTACTGGAACGTGCTAAAGACGGGAAAAGTAATTGGACGATGGAATCCGACGCGCCTTCAGAATGGCAACTCGAGCTCAAACAGATAGGCTTCAGTAAAGGACAAGTGCACTTTGTCGATGCCATCAAGCGCGCCGATTTGCGCTTGAACGTCGACACGCTGAATGAACGCGATACGACTGGCTACCAGCTTGTCTGGAAGCTCACCGGATCGCTGGGCAAGGAAGCTGTCAACGGCGACGGCAAAGCGGGCGACATATTCTCGCTGCAACAACAGAGCACGCCCTACCCCGTCGAAGCCGACGTCCGTATAGGAAAGACCGCAGTCGCAATCAAAGGTACGCTCACCAACCCACGCGAGCTGGCCGCACTGGACGTCCGTCTCAAGCTTGCAGGGGTCAGCATGGCGCAGTTGTATTCATTGACCGGCATCCCGTTTCCTGAAACGCCGGCCTTTGCCACCGAGGGCCGCCTGATCGGCAAAATCAGCAACCACAACAGTGAGTGGAAGTATGAAAAATTTAGCGGCAGGGTCGGCTCCAGCGATCTGTCCGGCACATTTGAATATCAATCAAAACAGCCGCGCCCGTATCTCAAAGGGGTGCTTGTTTCTAACGTTCTTAACTTTCAGGACCTGGCGCCACTGATCGGTGCCGACTCGAAAACAAGCAAAACGAAGCGCGACGCGGTGGCCGTACAGCCGCCGGATAAAATACTCCCGGTTGAACCTTTCAAAACCGAGCGCTGGACCAGTATTGATGCAAACGTCAAATTCACCGGCCGCAAGATCGTACGTGACAAACATCTGCCGATTGAAAACCTCGTAACCGAACTGCACTTGCAGGATGGCGTGCTGTCGCTGACGCCGCTCAATTTCGGAATCGCCGACGGCAATTTGATCTCCACCATCGTATTGGATGGGCGTGGCAATCGCATCAAGGCGCAGTTGAAAGTATCGGCGCGCCACCTGAAGCTGGCGGAACTGTTCCCGACGTTCAAGCCGATGCAATCCAGCCTGGGTGAAGTCAATGGCGATGCTTCGCTGTCCGCTACTGGTAACTCGGTGGCCGCCATACTGGGATCAGCGAATGGAGAAATTAAAGCGTTCATCAACGGTGGAACGGTGAGCAAATTATTACTCGAACAGATAGGCTTGAATGTAGGCAGTATCGTTCTCACGCAGCTGACCGGTGACAAGCAGGTAAAACTGAATTGCATGGCAAGCGATTTTACGGTCACCAATGGTTTGATGCAGACCCGTACCTTCCTGATCGATACGGAAGACGCCTTCCTCGATGTCACCGGGCAGATCAATCTCGCGCAAGAGAAATTGGACTTGACCATCAAGCCCGATACGAAGACCTTGCGCATGATCTCGCTGCGAGCGCCGATTTATATCATGGGCAGTTTCAAATCCCCCGAGGTAGCTGTCGACAAAGGCGTGCTCGCCCTCAAAACGGGCGCCGCCGTTGCACTAGGCGTACTTGCACCGGTACTAACCGCTCTCATACCACTCGTAAATGTCGGACCTGACAAAGGCAGTGATTGCGAAAAACTGTTAAGTGGAGTGCGCACGAAACGAGCGGCGCCGCCACCTGGCATAGCCTATCGCGCGAAGTCTGCTCCTCGGTGAAATAATTTTGATGCTATCGAATAGAACCAGCCGGTTGGATGTGCGCCACCGTACGGTTCCTGGCTCACATCCCACGTAGAGTTGAAACTGTACCTACGCCAACATAAGGTTGTTATCCAATGAACTCCACCGCTCTGGAAGTTACGGCGCCGAAGAGCACGACGCCAGCGGAATCTACTCCGCCGGAAGGCAGGTCGGCATTAGAGCTTGCCTCCACACACGCCGAATCTCCCAGCATCCATTTTCCCGTTAACGCACGCGGCATCGCCCTAACGATTCTGGCGACGGTTGCATTCGTTTTCGCGCTGCAATGGGGACAAAAGTTTTTTATTCCTCTCGTCTTCAGCATTGTTATTTCCTATACCTTGACTCCGGTGGTGGCGTGGCTGGAACGCATAAAGATTCCGCGGATCGCCGGAGTGACCCTGGTATTGTTCACCCTGATGTTTGGCGCCGCAGTGGGCGCAAATTCGCTGCGTACCGAGTTCCAGTCGATCCTCGTGAGTTTGCCTGACGCGGCACGCCAAATATCACTGGCAATCACTAAAACGCAAGACGGTCAGCCCGGCACGATGCAGCAGATGCAGGCGGCGGCGACTGAAATTGAGAAGGCGACTAATCAGGTTATCGGTGCCCGCCCGGGCTCCAGGCCGGCACCCGCGCCTGTCGCCACACCTCGGCCCGCATTCAAAATTCAGGATTGGTTTTGGGCCGGGTCCATGAGTGCAGTCGGATTCATAGGCCAGGCGACGATGGTGATTTTCCTGGTGTTTTTCCTTTTATTGTCCGGCGACAGTTTCAAGCGAAAACTCGTGAAAATAACCGGGCCAACGCTGTCGTCCAAAAAAATTACCGTCCATATACTGGATGACATCAACAGTTCTATCCAGAGCTATATGTTCATGCTTCTGGTCACGAACCTGCTGCTCGCGCTGACGCTATGGATGGTCTTTAGCTTGATCGGACTGGAGAATGCGGGCGCGTGGGCCGTCGCTGCCGGCTGCCTGCACATTATTCCGTATTTTGGTCCGTTGATCATTGCAGTAGCGACCGGAGTGACCGCTTTCGTACAGTTTGGATCCCTGTCGGGGATGTTCCTGGTATCCGGCTCTTCGTTGGTGGTTGCCACGTTGGTCGGCACTTTCATAACGACATGGATGACAGGAAGAATCGCAAAAATGAATGCCGCCGCGGTATTCATCGGGCTGCTTTTCTGGGGCTGGCTGTGGGGAATTTGGGGGCTGTTGCTCGGCGTTCCGATTATCGTCATGGTGCGGGTCATATCCGAACGAGTCGATGGCATGCAATCGGTGGCGGAGCTGTTAAGCGAGTGAGGCGCCTACGGCGGAAAGCGCCGCGCTCTTCCGCCCTACGAACTGCCTTGATTTTAATCAACGGCAAAATTCCGTTATGGATCATGGACATATGTGCCGTGCATCACGGTTATCCACAGGATAGCCCACAGGTAGTGTGCGTAACCCGGGCGGCTCAATGACTGGCCGGAATGTCATGACGAGCCTCAATGCCCGGCCATCTATCGCTGCTAAGATCGGTTTTCACACTAAGGGAAGCGATGGCAATCGAGACTATTGGAAACTACCAGCTTCATCTTTTCGCCTACGAATTGCCCGGGTCCGGAAAGTGGGATCCGTTTTTTACTATTCGCAAGTTCGACATGGAAGCCGCGGACTTCAAGTGCGTACTTGAAGACCATCATGCATCGGAGGAAGTATTTGCGACTTACGATGAAGCGATCGACGAGGCGCGACGGGTGGGATCCGCGATGATCGAGACCGGGAAATTCTAGGAATTACCTGGATGACTGATGAGCCAGACCCTGGCCGCATCCATGTCGTCGAAGGATTTGATATCGGCCGCTTTCGGGCCTACCGATAGGGCTGCCTCAGCCGAGATGCGTGACAATCTGCTCGGGCCGTAGACATGGGCAAACCGCGTCATCCCCGCTTTTCTTGCCTTGGGCAGGGCATCGAATATTAACCATCTGGATACACCGGTCTATATCCCGAGCACATTCGAATTGTCGTTCAGTATTTTGTATGCCTGGTACTGAACCATCAATTCAAGCGTGCGTTCGCATCCTTCCCTGATCGACGCGGCGCGTCGGTCTGATAGCCTTTCCAGTCCCCGGTAATTCCCGCGCTTAACACAAGGGGCACTGTTTAACGAGCCGGTAACCGGTTGGCCGCGCCGTCTTTTCCACCCATCCGTGCTCGATGGCTTTCTCCAGCCATGCCCTGGTCTGCCCCTTATCCAGCCCCAGGGCCGCCTGAATGTCTTCCGCAGACTTCGCGTCATTAGTCAGCAAGAATGGCAACTTGGCACAAAAATCACTAAACATATCCAGGTTGGCCGGCGAATCGGGTAAAGCAGCTTCGCCCTTCGCACCGTCGACCTGGTCCTGCTCAGCCGATTCCGGCTCGGATTCAGACCCCTGCAAATCTATCGCCGAAGTAGCGGTTCGATCCGGATATGCAAATTGCGCCACCATGATCTCTGCTTGCTTGGGCACGAATGCCGCATCGCTTTCCAGAAACTCGCGAATCGACGTACTACCTGAAGACGAAAACGCAAACTCCTTGCCGCCTTGCATCACAAGGGCGCCATTACCCGGCTTGTCACCAGGCATACGCACAAAAAGCGGCACCCATCCGTTGCGGATATTTTCGATAGCCCCGTTCCATGTGCCGCCTTCGCCTTCGGCCGAATCCACGACAAGAGCGTAATCGGACAGCGCATAGATATACCGATTGCGGGCCATCGCATTCCCGGCGTTAAATGCTGCTTCCGGATTAAATGGCGATACCAGCACGAGTCGGCCATCTTTCAGGCCTATCCTGTTTGTCCGATTGACACTCGCTTTTAGCAAATCGCTGGACAGGACGCCCACAACAGTGCCATCCGTTTCGCCCGCGCCCTGCATGGCAGCGCTGTCCACCCCCCTGGCCCCGCCTGAAATGACCGCTATCCCCTCTCGGGCACAGGCGCCGGCCACATCCCGGGAAAACTGCAGCGCAGTCTCATTTGCATCCCGTGCGCCAACGATGGCAAGCCCACCGTGGTGGAGCAGCGATGGATTACCGGCACCGTAAAGCAACGGCGGTGCGGACTGCCCCAACTTCTTCTTAAGACGTTGGGGATAAAGCGCGTCACTGCGTGACAGCACCCATAATCCGCTCCGTTGCCACTTTTCAACGGCAAACGCTAACGCCGTACCTCGTCCCAATAAAAATTCGATCCGGCTTCGGTCCAGTCGCGCCTGGATCAAGTCGTTAAGCAAGTTGCCCGACTCGCCCCCCTGAAGCAGATCGGCAGGACGCTTCTTTCGCTCGAGCAGCCAGCGCGCCAGCGCCTCGTATTCTTTTTGACTCAGGGGGGAATACCGCTCCCCTTTTTCGCCGCCGAAGCGTCCACAAAGCAGCAGAACCGTTTCGGTGTCGGCAGACAGCGAACCATTCGATTTTTCAATAACGTTCATTTGAAGCATTCATTTCGCGGCAGTCGTTGCAAGTGCATAGGGATAGACGGCGCCACTGCCCGCCTGGCGCAGCAATGCGGCGGTCAACGCCATCGTCCAACCGGAATCCGTGACATCATCGATGAGTAGCACCGGGCCGGAAACATCAGCAGCGCCGGTTTCGATGGCAAAGACGCCGTCGAGATTGTGGCATTGGTGAAAACGATTCTCCATACCCTTCTGCGGCTCGGCTTCCCTCGCCTTGACGATTACTAAATGCAAGGGCAAATCGAGGGCTGCGGCCACGCGCCGGGCGAAGTCTTTAACAAGCGTAGGATGTCTTGTCGACGGGACGCAGGCTATCCAGGTCGGTGGAGAAGCAAACGGCCACCGCTGACATATTAGCTCAACGGATGCGGCAACCAGATCATTGTCAAAATGCCCTGCAGCCTTCCCGTCCCGCACCAGCTGTCCCCACACCGGCTCTCCCCACCGGGACAAGACCCTGCCCTCTTCGGCGCGTAGATGCACCGGAATATTCAACTTCGACCAGCCGTATTTCCGGGAGGACTCGGTCAGAGCGCCAATATCCCATTGCTTTTTGGGTTCAAGCACCATTTCGCTATGGCGCACAAAGCGCTGGGCCGCGATGAGCCGCTCCTTTGAAAGCCGCGTGGAGACAGGCGGCTCCCCGGCACACACGGCACATTTGCCACATGCCGCGGCCATTTCATCGTCCAGTGCTGACGCCAGAAATTGCATCAGGCAGGTCGTGCTGCCGATATACTGTTTCATCTGCGCCCACTCCTGCTCGCGTTGATGCGTCAGATATTCAATGCGTTCCCTGTCAAGGATGAAATTGTGCGCAGTGCGGCTCCATTTGGCATCAATTTTCACCACCGGCGCCGCATCCTCGACCACTAACAATTTAAGAACTTTTTCGATCTGGGACTGACGCAAATTTACCGCGCGCTCCAGCTCGCGCACCGTCATTCCTTCCTCGCTCTCTTCCAACGCGTTCAGAATCCGGCTGATCTGCCATTCGGGAGGAAACGCACTCTCCCGGAAAAACGCATTGATGTCGTCTTCTTCGTGCCCGGACAACAGCACGCCGTAGGCCTTGTCGATTGCACGTCCGGCGCGCCCGACTTGCTGATAATAAAATACGACTGAACCGGGGGTTTGATAATGAACCACGTAGCCAAGGTCTGGCTTGTCATAGCCCATTCCTAACGCCGTTGTCGCGACCAGGCATTGGATCTCATTGTTTAGTAGCGCGGTCTCCAGGTCCTGCCGCTCCTGGTCCGTTTTGCCCCCGTGGTAGGACTGCGCGTTCAGCCCGTTATGTCGCAACCACTCGGCGACACGATCCGCATCACGTGTCGTCAAGGTGTACACAATACCCGTGCCAGGTAAACCGGGAAGGTGGTCAGCAAGCCAGGCGAGGCGTTCTGCGGGGCTGTTCAGTGTAACGGTCTGAAGCACCAGGCTGTTTCGAATCAGGGCGCCCCGCTGAAGCGTCACTACGCCGCCCAGTTGCACCTGCACATCTTCGACCACCCGATGGTTTGCGGTCGCCGTCGTTGCGAGGACCGCAATATTCTGAGGTAGCCGGCGCAGCACTTGGCCAATACGCCGATAATCCGGACGAAAGTCGTGCCCCCAATCCGAAATGCAATGCGCCTCATCAATGACGAGCAAGCCAATGCGACCAGCAATCGGCAACAAGGTATTGGCCACAAAGTCGTCGTTAGCCAGCCGCTCAGGCGAGATCAGCAGGATATCAATTTCGTCGTTCAGCAGCCTTTCCCGTACGGCTCTCCACTCGGTCGCATTGGTTGAATCTATTCTCTCCGCACGCAAGTTCAACCGTACGGCTGCCCCAACTTGATTTCGCATCAGGGCCAACAACGGCGAAATGATCAGCGTGGGTCCGAGGCCTTGCTCCCGCATCAGCTTGGCGGCCACGAAATAGACCATGCTCTTGCCCCAGCCTGTACGCTGGACACACAACACCCTTCCTCGCGCATTGACCAGTTGGACAATTGCCTCCCACTGCCCTTCCCGAAACGCTCCATCCTGCTTGCCCAAGCCATTGCGAAGCGTGTCAAGCGCCTTCTCCCTACTTATCATTTGCAGATTCCCCAGGTTCGTTTATTTAACTGACCCGGTTCCGCACCGCGTCGCTTAGTCGCAAGATGGGCTAGAAAAAACCTTCGGATTTTTTGGAATGGGATCACATTGGATAATACTTTTAGTTTTCTTTTTTATCCAAAAATAACGAAAGGCACGAGCAGACTGCGTTGCGCATACGTATTGTCAAGGCGCGAGATTCACGCTATTGATGTCGGATGCAGCACCGGGCATTGTTGGTACAAGGTTGATGAGTGTGGGTACATGGCGCGAAAATGTACCAACAAAAGCGTGTGCTGTAAAAACCGAGGGGTACATCAAGACAAAAAAAACCCGCATCCTCAGGGAGAGACGCGGGTTTTGATACTGACTCAATGCTATTCGAGACTAATTCTGGCGGAAAGGGTCGGATTCGAACCGACGGTACGCCAAAGACGTACACTGGATTTCGAGTCCAGCGCATTCGACCACTCTGCCACCTTTCCTGATTCGGTCGTTTGCGGCTACGAACTGCCGCAAAGCGCGAAATTATAACAGGAGTTTATGCAACACGTAACCCCTGTTAGTCGCATGGCAATCATGCACCTGCGCAACGATCATGCCTTCGGAGTCAAACGCTCCAGCCCACCCATGTATGGCCGCAGCGCTTCCGGAATCACGACGCTGCCGTCAGCTTGCTGGTAATTCTCCAATACGGCCACCAGCGTGCGGCCCACTGCCAGGCCGGAGCCGTTAAGCGTGTG
>JBBWZW010000403.1:0-14355 GCA_039649305.1 Burkholderiales bacterium | reverse complement strand
GATCGACCTCGCAGCCACGTTCGAGGCGATCCGGTCGGACATGTCTGCCAGGCAGCCAGAGCCGCGATTTAACAGTGCCAACGGCGCAGTACGGGTAAGTCAACAGTGAGGGCGGCAGTTGTGAGATTGATGCCGCGCGCACTGAGACTCCTTTAATACGGCAAAGAATTAAGCGTTTATGAACGCGCCATGTCTTGGAGGCCAACAATGACTATCGACACGCTCAGTACCTGGCACGAACTCGTGCGCACCCGAAACACGAAAGGCCTCAGTTCACTTCTCGCAGACGAAGTCGTCTTCCATTCGCCGGTGGTCCACACACCCCAAGTCGGCAAGACGATCACTCTCCAGTACCTCTCCGCTGCGTTTCAGGTGTTCTTCAACGAGTCTTTCCAATACATCCGCGAACTCACTGGTCCCCGGGATGCAGTGCTCGAGTTCCAGGTTGAGATTGATGGCATAAGCGTGAACGGCGTCGACATGATCAAATGGGACGATGAAGGCAGGATCGTCGAGTTCAAGGTGCTGATTCGGCCTCTCAAGGCAGTCAACCTGATCCATCAGAAGATGGCTGCCATGCTACAAGCGAATCAGTAGCCCATGCAGTCGCCTCCTGCTTGTCGGAGGGTGGAGCATATCCCGCGACGAATTTCATGGACGAGATAAATGGGCACCCAAGGCAAGCAACCCCGCGAAGAAAGTCTTCCGAAATACCTCCGGACGGATTCGCGAGCGGATCCATTGTCCGAAGAGCATCCCGACAAGTGCCGGGACCAGCGCATAAAAAGAGGTAGCCGCAACAACAGGCTTAAAGGCACCGTCAAAAGCCAAATTCGCCGCCAATGAAAAGGTCGAGACTGTAAACGCCAGGCCGAGCGCTTGCACCAGGTCTTCCTTGCCCAGGCCAAGTCCCTGCAGATACGGGACCGCCGGCATCACAAAAACGCCAGTCGCCGAAGTCACCAGTCCTGTCGCCGCGCCGATCACAGGTGACAACCACGCCTCCATATACCGAGGAATAACGATGCGCACTGCAGCCAGTCCTATGACGGCGTACATCATCAGGGCTACACCAAGGGCAGTCGTGGCATGACCCGTAAGGCCACGCGGCAGTATCGCACCACCCGCGAAGGTACCTGAAGCGATTCCGATCAGCATCGGCCACAGGCGTCGGAGCAGGGACTTTAAGCCAGGGCCGGCAGCGAGCTGCCATACGTTAGTCACAGCCGAAGGCACAAGCAACAAGCTTGCTGCTTCCATCGGTGTCATGACGAGTCCGAGCAAGCCAACCGCGACGGTCGGAAGCCCGAGTCCGACGACGCCCTTTACTAAACCCGCCACGAGGAACGTGGCTGAAACTGCGAGCAGGAGCGGCAGAGCGTCAGCGGCGAGAAGTCGGGTGAGAGTTTCCATGTGCCGATTCTGCGCTGGCCAACGACTTTGGAAAATGTGGATTAAACTTAGTCAGCCTTTGGGCCAGCCATAGGCTCACCAACGGCGTGGGAAACGGGGGAGACGAGTTGCGTTTTGACCTTACAGATATGCAATTATTTTTGCACGTGGTGGAGGCAGGCAGCATTACTGCCGGCGCCGAGCGCGCGCATATAGCGCTCGCTTCCGCGAGTGCGCGTGTGCGAGGCATGGAAGAGATGCTTGGCATGCCATTGCTGCTGCGCGGACGACGCGGTGTACATCCGACGCCGGTCGGCCAATCATTGGTGCATCATGCGCGTCTCGTGCTTCAGCAAATGGAAAGAATGCGTGGCGAACTGGCCGAGTACACCCAGGGCATGAAGGGACACGTTCGTCTTCTCTGCAACACCGCGGCCATCAGCGAGTTCCTGCCTGAAGCGCTAGCCACTTTCATGGCTCAGCATCCGAATGTCAATATCGATCTGGAGGAGCGGCTCAGTTATGACATCGTTAGAGCCGTGGGAGAAGGCCTGGCTGACGTCGGCATTGTAGCGGACTCCGTCGACCTCTCTGGCCTCGAGACCTACGCATTCCGTGTAGACCGGCTCGTCGCGGTGGTCCCCGCGCATGGTGAGAAAATGACTGGGGCAGAATCGAATCAGGGTGTCGCCTTTAGCAAACTGCTCGATCTGGACTTCATCGGATTGGCGGGAGACAGTGCGCTTCAACGGTATTTGGCGCTCCATGCAGCCCGCGCCGGAACGCCGCTCAAAGTCCGCGTTCGTCTTCGTAGTTTCGATGCCATTTGCCGCATGGTCGAAAACGGCGTTGGAATCAGTGTGATTCCAGAGACCGCCGCCAGGAGGTGTCAACAGACGATGGCGATCCGTTGTATTGCTTTGTCAGATCCGTGGGCCCTCCGTAATCTCACAATTTGTGTGCGACGCTTCGCTGAACTGCCGAGTTATACAAGAAAGTTGATTGAAGAGATCAGGTCAAATTAACGAGTGCGCTGAGCCAGCGGCTTACAGGCCGGAAGGAGAATCCCCATGACAGACGTAACCGTGGAAGTCACCACACAATTGTTAGAGGCGTTCGCCGATGCATGGAATCGGCATGATGCGCACGCACTTATGTCTTTCATGACGCCCGATTGTGTTTTCGAGTCGTCCGCGGGACCAGACATATGCGGCACGCGATATCAAGGTGCGGAGTCTGTGCGCGCCGGTTATATGCAAGTCTGGACAACTTTTCCGGACGCGCACTGGAGCAACGCACGCCATATTGTGTGTGGCGATCGCGGCCTATCAGAATGGACGTTCACGGGCACAGGCGGTGATGGCGCGCGCGTCGAAGTGCATGGCTGCGATCTGTTCACGTTTCGGGACGGGAAGATTGCGCTGAAAGACTCCTATCGCAAGAACCGTCCGCCTCTTGCAAGCGCGAGGTCTTGAGATTCGTGCCGACACTACCCTGTAATCAACGCCGACCACTTCGCGACAGAAAAATACTCGTTCACGTTTCTGCCAGCGGAACCGGCACTTGACCAACATCAAGCTGCTTGACCGCTTCGGTCTGCGTCTTCGCCTTATGAAAGTCCCTTAAAGAATCGGCGTGGCGCACTACCATGCGCGTCTCGGGTGGTAATAGATGCACCGTTCCCAGGTCCTTTAGCGTCGCTCGTCCATGTTCACGCAGTTGAACGTGTACTGCCGCACAGAACATGTCCCTGCTTGCCGGTATTCTTCGCGCAAATCAGTTACGCAAGATACCGACACAAGGAACCATGTCAAATTCAAAATTTTTACCATTCGTGCTGCTGGCGCTAAGCCAGGGCGTCTTCGCCCAGCAGCCTCCGACCGGCGGCAGCCAGTTGCAGCAAATTCCTTCGGCGCCGATTCCGCCAAAGGCGCCGCCAAAGCTGGAAGTCGCGCCCGGCGCCGTGCCTGCCAGCCCGACCGCCGATACGGTAAAGATCACCGTCAACAAACTGAACGTGACCGGTGCGAAGGTCTATTCCGAAGCCGAGCTGGTCGCGCTGACCGGGTTCGTGCCGGGAAGCGAACTGACACTTTCCGATCTGCGCGCCATGGCCTCGAAAATCACGCGCCACTACAACCGGGATGGCTATTTTGCTGCCCAGTCTTTTCTGCCGGCCCAAGATGTCAAGGGCGGAGCAGTAACGATCGAGGTGATCGAGGGCCGCTATGGCAAGGTCATCCTGCAAAACCGGTCGAACCTGTCCGATGATGTGGCCAACAGCAGGCTCGCCGGAATCGACAGCGGCTCACTGGTCGCTTCCGGTCCGCTGGAGAACCGGCTTCTCCTGCTTTCAGACCTTCCCGGCATCAAGGTCAAATCAACCCTGGTTCCAGGCGCTTCAGTGGGCACATCCGATCTGATCGTGGACCTCGATCCGGGCAAGCCCGTTTCAGGGAGCATAGATGCGGACAATGCCGGCAACCGCTACACCGGGGAATACCGCGTCGGAGCAACGGTGAACTTGAATAACCCGGCCGGCCTCGGCGATGTCGCTTCGTTGCGCGTGCTGACCTCCGGGCCCGGACTGAGCTATGCCCGCGCCTCTTACCAGATGCCATTCGGAAGGGCGACGGCAGGCGTCGCGTACAGCTATCTGAGATATTCGCTCGGCCGCGAGTTTGAAAGCCTGGGCGCCCACGGCACCGCGCAGGTTGCCAGCGTCTACGGCAGCTATCCGCTACTCCGCTCCCGCAATACCAATCTTTACGCGCATCTCGTATTCGATGCCAAAACCTTTCAGGACAAGGTTGACGCGACATCGTCGGTCACCGACAGGAAAGTCAAGTCGTTGACCACGAGTCTGGTAGGCGACCATCGGGACGGCTTTGCCGGCGGCGGCGTGACCGGCGCCACAGTGGCCTGGACGACCGGCGACCTGGAGATACAGACGCCTGCGGTGCGCTCCTTCGATGCCGTGACCGCGCAAACCGAGGGCCGTTACAACAAGCTCGCATTGAGCGCGATGCGTCTGCAGGCCGTGACCGAAACCATTTCGCTGTACGGTGCCATCAGCGGACAAGTCGCCTCCAAAAATCTCGACGTGTCGGAAAAGATGGCGCTGGGCGGCATGGATGGCGTCCGCGCCTATCCTACAGGCGAAGCCTACG
The DNA here is from genome assembly GCA_039649305.1 of Burkholderiales bacterium. GTDB lineage: Bacteria > Pseudomonadota > Gammaproteobacteria > Burkholderiales > Burkholderiaceae_D > Noviherbaspirillum. The sequence continues at coordinate 9,793 of JBBWZW010000403.1, read as the reverse complement.
CGGACCAGGGTTACCTGATGACCCTCGAAGCCAGGATGATGCTTCCAAAATTCTCGCAGCAGATGCCTGGGCAGATGCAGCTCATCGCTTTCGTCGACAGCGGCACTGTGAAGGCCAGCAAGAACCCCTGGACTGGCGGTTCGGACAGCAGGACCCTGAGCGGCGCCGGCGTCGGACTCAACTGGACCGATCCGGGAAATTTTTCGGTAAGGACTTATTACGCCCGCAAGCTGGGCAATGAACCCGCGACGTCGGCGCCGGATGCCTCCGGCCGGTTCTGGATACAGGCCGTGAAATATTTCTGAGCATGACCCGGTCCATAAGGATAACGGCTTGCCACGCACTCAAGAATACTGGAGCAACGAAATGAACAACAATATCTACCGCTCGATCTGGAATATCAATACCGGCGCTTTTGTCGCCGTTTCCGAACATGTCAACGTCGCGGGCAAGAAGTCCGCGCTCCGCCCAGGAGCCGCAGGAACGGCAGCGCGATTCGTATTCAAAACCCTTTCGGCCTGCATGCTGCTGGCGTTCGGGGTCAATGTCTACGCTCTTCCCGTGGGCGGCGTCGTCGCGCAAGGCGGAGCCGCCATCAGCAGCAGCAACGGTACAACCACCATTCAGCAGTCGACGCCAAACACGGTGATCAACTGGCAGGGCTTCAGCATCGCACCGGGACAGACTGTCCGGTTCGTGCAGCCGAATGCCGCTTCGGTCGCCCTTAACCGGGTAGTGGGCGCCGACCCGTCGAGCATCCTCGGCACGCTTGCCGCCAACGGCAAGGTGTTTCTCGTCAATCCCAACGGCATCCTCTTCGGCCAGGGCGCATCGGTCAACGTTGGCGGTCTCGTCGCATCGACGCTGAACATCACGGACGCTAACTTCATGGCAGGCCGTTACACGTTTACCGGGTCCGGTGACGGAGACGTCGTCAATCAGGGCGCCATCAACGCCGACGGCGGTTATGTCGCCCTGCTGGGAGCGAATGTGAGCAATCAGGGCGTGATCTCGGCCAGGCTCGGAACCGTAGCGCTGGCCGCAGGCAAAGCCGCGACATTCGATATGGCCGGCGATGGGCTACTCAACATCGTGGTGAACCAGGGCGCGGTGAACGCGTTGGTCGAGAACGGCGGAATGATCCAGGCCGATGGCGGGCGTGTACTGATGACGGCGCAGGCTGCCGGCGACCTCCTCAAGACAGTCGTGAACAACACCGGCGTGGTTCAGGCACAGACGATCGGGCACCGCGACGGGACGATCCTGCTGCTGGGCGACATGCACAGCGGCACCGTTAACGTGAGCGGAACACTCGACGCCAGTGCGCCCGGCGGCGGCAACGGCGGCTTCATCGAAGCTTCCGCGGCGCGCGTCGTGGTGCAATCGGGCGCGCGTGTGACCACTGCTGCGCCCGCCGGGAAGACCGGCACGTTTCTGATCGACCCGGAAGACTTCACCGTCGGCAGCGGCAGCAGCGACAATATTACCGGCGCGGACCTCAGTGACCTGCTGGTCACCAACAGCGTGATTATCACAACGGCGCCCGGGTCAACGCCTCCTACATCCGGAACCCCGCCCGTAACGAGCCTTTTTACGACCAACGTGGGCAATGGAGATATCAACATCAATGAAGCGGTCGTGTGGACAGCAAGTTCGAGCCCGACGACCCTGACATTGAACGCCGTCCGCGATGTCAACGTGAATGCGGCCGTGACGGCTACCAATGGCAATCTGGTAGCGTGCTGCGGGCGCGATGTCAACGTGAATGCGGTCATTAAGACGACCAATGGAAGCACCTCGTTGAGCGCAGGCCGTGATGTGAATATCAACCGGTCTTCGCTGGCACGAGCGGCCACGCCGACGACGCCGGCCAAGCCGGCAACTGGTGACGCCGCCATGACGGCAACCGATGGCAACATACTGCTGTGCGCTGCACGGGATATCAACATCGACGGGGTACTAACGCTGACGGACGGCAGCACGATCCCGGCGGAAAGCCTCGGCCTTCCTCGTGGCTTGACCATGAATGCGGGCTTCGGCGCAACCGGGCCGGGAGCCGCTGGCGGCACCGTGAACTTCCTTTCCTCGGCGCCATCGACCGTCACGAACGCGCCGGTCGTGATTAACTACAATCCGGGCTCGTATACGACGCCGACGGATTTCGCCGGCAACTTCATCGCCGGCACCGTCTTGAAGGCTCGCATGCTGGTTTTCGCTGACGGCGGAAGCAAGACGTATGACGGCACGACTACGGCAACCCTTTCTGGATTGAAAGGAAACCCGGCTGACGTTACCTTAGTAGCTGGTCCTGGCAGCAGCGCGGCATTCGATTCGCCCGACGCGGGGACAGGCAAGACGATCACCTATAGCGGCTATAGCCTCGGCGGCACGCTTGCCAATGATTATGCCCTTGCGGAGAATTGCTGCGGGCCTGTGATGGCAAGGACCGCCGCGGATATCACACCGGCGGTTCCTGTAATTCCGCTCCCGATCGTAGTTGTTACCCCGGTCGTGACTGTTCCGCCAGTCGTGACCGTCCCTCCGGTCGTAACCGCTCCCCCGGCTGACGTTACACTGCCGACCCTTGACAGGCCGGTTATCATGCCGCCCGGCGCGGCTCGTCCACGGTACATGTCGAGTTCTTTCGTTGCCCCTGTCATTGCACTGACAGTGGTCCCGGCCCCGATGCCGACCGTAACGGTGGTTGATGAACCCCCCGCACCGCCTGTCCAGCCGATCACGCCGATCACGCCGATCACGCCGATCACGCCGACCGTAAAACCAGCTGAGCAGCCGCAGAAGCCCTATGTCGCGCCCAAGCGCCAGCCCAAGCATGGCCGCGGCTAACATCCGGGCGATAGCAAAATGATCCGTATCCACATCCGTCTGCTGCAATACGCAGCCACTTTATGCATTACGCGACGACCTTCGCGGAACGCCGCCAGGGTTTTCAGTTCCGGAATGCTGATCGCAGGTTTGTTCAGTGCATCCGGACTCGTAGCAGCGTCGCCCGCACATCCCGCCGGTCGAGCGTACTTCGCGCAAGAAGACCCCTCGGTGGCCGCGCGTCAGGTTGCCGACTGGGTGATCGACTCGAAGGACAACCGCGGCCTGCCATTCCTGATTGTCGACAAGAGAAATGCCAGGTCATTCGTATTCGATGCAACCGGGAACATCAAAGGCGCTGCTTCCGTTTTACTCGGCTCGGCCGTGGGAGATGATTCCGCCCCGGGTATCGGGGACAAGAAGCTCGCGGCAATCCTTCCGAACGAGCGAACCACGCCCGCAGGTCGATTCGTCGCAAACCTGGACCGCGATCTCCATGGCAAGGAAATTCTTTGGATCGATTATGACGCGGCCATTTCCCTGCACCGCGTAATCATAAGCAACCCGAAGGAGCAGCGCGCTCAGCGCCTCGACTCGCCCACGACCGACGATAACCGGATTTCCTTCGGGTGCATCAATGTGCCGGTCGATTTCTATGTGAACGTGGTGAGCCCGGCTTTCAAGAAGAGTGGCATCGTCTACGTGCTCCCGGAGACACGATCGCTGCACGAAACATTCGCATTCTATGACGTCAGCGAGCAAGCCCGAACACCGGTGCCACCTTCACCTGTACAGGCGGTAGGTAGCTTACCGGCTGATAGGATGATCAGGTTACGCTGATGGCGATACAAACCAGGAACTCCGACGCGCGTTCGCACTAAGGCACCGCGCAGGAATAAGTTGTCATTTTTGCTGGCCATAGCGGGCGCGCTGCGGCGTGTCGGGCGCTTTGCATTGCATCCCGATAAAAACGACGCGACTCGGTCTCTTTCCCGAATATACGGGATCGGCTCACTCTGCCCCCACTTTTTTATAATCTAAGTAACTCACTTCTTGTCGCAGCCCCTCCTACGCATCGAAAACATCAACTGCCACAGCCACCCAGCCTGCCTGTCTTGCCCCGTAAGAATGTAGTTCAGCGCATTCTCATTTTGTAATGACAGGTTGAGTGCAGAGCGCGCATCATGCTGGCCGACAAGCAGAAGCGAATCTCCTGCTTTCAAAGGAAAATCATTATCCGGAAGAAGATCGGTTTCTCCCTCACGCTCGATCATCAGGACGGTCGCGGGCAGTGCGGCTTCCCGGTCCGCATTGTCTCGCAGCAAATCACCGACACTAAGAGTGCGATTTTCCAACAGCACCTTGTGCACCGCCGGTGCAGCGCTCTTTTCAATTTTGATGTCCCACACTTCCGGCACGAGCCCTTCACACATGCTTTCCAGGCGCGCTACGAGGCGTTGGCTCCAGCTTTCATCTGTATCTCGCAGTGCGCGGAGAAAGCGTGCGAGAAGAGGAGTGGTAAGAACCGAAATGCATTCCTGCGCGACGACGCGGGTGTGCACCATGCTGAAGTCTGCGCGAAAGGTATTGAATAGCACGTCGCTGGCGGCCTGGTTCTGGCGAGCCACCACAAACACTTTCGGATTCAGTTTCTTTGCCATCATGGCGATGGACAGGTTCTTGAGGTCATTGTCGGTGCCGGCCACGATACCGCACGCTTTCATGATGCCGGCCTCTTGCAGGACGGTCGCCTCCGTGCCGGTGCCGCGGACCGTGCAGCCTTCGGGGCCTTTGCCTTCCGGTTCGATGACCGTCAGGGCTATGCCGGGTAACGCCAGATAGCGCGCAACCGCCTTTCCGAATTGTCCATAGCCGCATATGATCCAATGCCCGCGCGGCGGACGGTGTACCTCGGGAAGAGGTGTACCCGGCAGACCGGTGAGGATCTCGATAAGACGGAAGCGTGCCGGCGACGCCACCGCCAATGCAAGGTATTCGGCAAACCGCTCATAGGCATTGACGATATGGTTGGTGCCGAACGATGCCATGTTCGCCGCGACCAATGGGCTTCGGACCCGGGCAAGGACAGGAATCTCCGGATTGAGCAGTCGCACGTTGATCGCGATGGCGAGGTTTGCCTCTTCGTCGTTGGTCACCGCCAGCACACCGCGGCATTTCGGATGACGCAGGCCCGCCATCAGCAAGTTGGCTGACAGGCTGGCGTCAGCCGCAATGGCCGGGTCATTGGTGATGAAGTCTTCCAGATCAAGTTCTTCCACCCGCTGTGCGTCTTTCTCCAGAATGACGAAGTCCTTGCCCAGTACGTCCAGGGCGCGACAGACAAGACTGCCGGTCTCGCCGCAGCCGCATACAAGATAAAAAGGCGTTGTTATCCGCGCGACCCGACGAGTGAAACGGGTGGCGAGCACCGTCTGGTGAAACGCCTTGTCCTGTACCAACGCAAGTATGGTCAGGATAGAGTAGGACCATGCGATGACAGTCATGTAGATACATGCAGTGACCCACAATCGCTGCGCATCCGAGAAAGCCTTTGGTATCTCGCCGAAGCCGATCGTGGTCGCGGTATAGCTGATGAAGTAGAAAGCGTGGAAGAAGCTTAAAGGTGGCGCCGGCGTGCCGTCGTCGTTTATACCGGGCACGAGGGTCAGTCCCAGTACGGCAACGGCGTAGAAGACGATAAGCACGATGAGCGGCGCTCTCATGCGCCGCAGTATGAGGAAGAAGACGCTGTTCACGCTTAACGCCGCTTCATGACTGTTTCGACGATGAGGATGACGAGCGAGACTATATTGGCGAGCAGGGCGCCGCCGGATAAGGAAACTACACTGGCCGTATGCTCGGGCGTCATGCCGCTGCCGGTCACACGTACAACCGAGGCCCAGAGAACCGCAGCTGCAATAAGTTGGATATCAGCCACGAGGCTGGTCGACAGAAGCACCGCGCCCAGCTGCGTGCGGTCGCCAAACTTCAGGACGGTCGCAATAACGTTAACGACTATCGCGGCGAACAGTTCGTAGGTGTTGTGCAACTCCGGGCGGTCGATGTCGCCGATGAAAAAGCCAAAGTTGAGCGTTGCGGCAAACACAATAAAAAACGCGAAGATGACTTTTTCGAGGTTCATGGCCCGCTCCTGCACGAGATGAATCGATATTCCTTCTTGCGTTCAGTATAGGTTTTGCATTTCCTGAATGCCAGACACTATTCAGGCGCAGTCCTGTGATTCCGGGATATTGCAGGTTGGGATGCAATCCCAACACATCAGACTCCGCAACGAGATGTCTCCCGCAACACCCTACAACTGCGCAAGGTCACATGCGTCTCCCGTCCCTATTCTCCATAAGATACAAATCATGTGCTCGCCTGAGCTCATCGAGCGAATAACGAGTACCGCGCCAAACAATACCTCGGCGGACAAGTGTCAGCAGACAGCCTCTCCACCACATCGCCAGCTCGACAAGCGGAACAAACGGAGCAAATACCAGGCAACGGTAACTCCATCCCCGTGCATGCAGCAAATCGACGTACAGCGCGAGTCCGGCGCAGACCGTGGCCACATTGATCCACCACACTGCGCCGCTGGTGACAAGGAGCGCCGTCCACGGCCAGACGCGCGTCGCGAGTATCAGCAGCGTGACGGCAATCAGTTGACCCATACGGTAATCGAAAGCGGAGAAAATATTCTTCTCCAGCCCCCTGAATAACTCCGGCGTGTCGCGATACCACTCGATGGTGACCATGCCGGTGCCGAACAGTACATGTTGACGATGTCCTTTGGTCTTCAGGAGCTTGCCGAGCATGATGTCGTCAAGCACCGCGAGCGGCATCGCCGCATGGCCTCCGGCATCGAAATAAGCAGACCTGCGCACCATATTGAAGCCGCCGACGCCGATAAAATGCCTCGCTGACTGACTCACCTTCCATGGTTTGAAGCGCGCCATGAAGGAAATGGAGAAGCTAATTATCAGCATCCGCAGCAGTTCGGTTCGCGCCACCACGTCGAAGAAAAGCGTGAGGTGATCGACACGGTGTTGCTCGCAGTACGCAATCGCGCGGGAAATGACGCTGGGCTCGAATACCGCATCGGCATCGGTAAATAACAGATAGTCTCCGCTTGCCATTTGCGCACCATGGTGCAATGCATGGTTCTTCCCCAGCCATCCAATTGGCAGTTCTGCGAGGTGGACCACCCGTAACGCCGGCTTTGCTGCTGCAACGCGGTCGATTATCGATGGTGTCGCATCGGTAGAGCGATCGTTGATGACGATGATTTCCAGGTTCGGATAATCAATGGAAAGAAGAGAGTGCAGGGCCGGTTCGATGGTCTCCGCTTCGTTGAGCGCCGAGACGACGATCGACACCCTTGGCATTGCGCCGGCCGATGACAACGGCATCTCCTTGAGGCTCTGGATTTTTCTCCAGCCCAAGGCGACTTCGAGGCAAATGTAAACGACTACGGCAAGGATGCCGAGCGAGAGCCAGAGTGGAAGGGTCATGGGAAGGCCGCGTTTCGTGCAACGGTGCAGCGCGATTATATGCTGCCCTATTCAGCGTGTACTGGCTTTGGTCCTGTTGCGGTAAGGCCGGGTACGTTGTCGACAGTCTCAAACATCGCACCCTGCTAACGACGGCCTACGCGGCGGAATTGCGCATTTCAGAAGCCACACACCTCAAGGCGACCGACATCGACAGCCAGCGCATGATGCTCCGATTTCATGTGGCTCCCCCACATTATCTCTCTTGTGTTTGAGAAATATCGAGGAAGAAAAAGCGACTTGGAGATATTTTGTTAAAAAACCGGAGGAGACAAATAAATGGGCATCGCAGTCAGAGGAGCATCAAGACAATTCGGGGCGCGTGTCGGTGTTTGCATACTCCGGCCTTTTGCATGCGCCGCCTCGCTTATCAGCTTTACGTTCTTGCTTATCGAGGCGCTATTCGTCGCGCTTTTTCGTGGCCCCAGCTATGTCAGGTGGGTGCGACCGTCGCGATGCGATGACTTGAATACCTGGGTGACCGCAGAGTGGCATTACTACGGTCGAGGTGGCATGCAGGTGGGAACTCGTAAGTTTGGAATCGAGGTGGCCCGTAAAGGCTACATTAGCGATCGGCACCCACTTCTTTAATCGACAACCCGGAAAACCGCCAGGGCCGCTGCCGGCCGGGCGGAGCTTGCACATCACGCTAATCAAACGCGACGCCTCCCTGAAATAGCGTCGTACTACGTTTCTCTTCACTTCCTCCAAGTCCGATTCCATAGACAGGACCGTGTCGACGGCCATGAGTCAACGACTCGGGCCTGGTCAGATATAGATAAAATTGTATTGTCTTGAATCGGGTGCCCGACAGTTTTCCGAGCTATCCCGATATGATAGTCAAGCTTCAGTGAGCTAATAAAGCCGAAATAAGGCACCGCGCAGGGATAAGTTGGGCAATTTGGCGGCCGGCCAATTAATAAGAAAGTAGGGAGCGATGAGACACTTACGTACTGCTGTGCTGAGCGCGGGTGTATTTTTTGCTGTGGGCGCGCTTGCACAAGATGCCCCTCACCTGCGCGATGTGGTGCTGGTGGGTAGTAATTGGGATGGCACAGCTGAAATCTTTGATCCGCACACTTTCAAGGTTCTCAAGCGGATCAATATCGTCCCGGACCGCGCCGAGCGTATGCAGGAAATCGAAAACGCTGGCCTCAGGCGGCGCGTCACGTTTCACGCGATCCGCTCAATTATCGGCGAGGGACATGACCAACTCGTCGACGATCTTTTTCCCTCCGCGGACGGACGTTTTATCTATGCCTCCAGACCGAGCTTCGCTGACGTCGTTGCCATCGACGTGAACACTGGTGCTATCGCATGGCGCACGGCAGTCGAGGGTTCGCGCGCAGATCACGCGGCGCTGTCCCCGGATGGAAAAATATTCCTGGTTTCTGCTTCAACTGCGCGCAAAGTACATGCCATCGATACGGCCACAGGAAAAATTATTGGCGGCTTCGAATCGGGCGATCAACCGCATGAGAATAACTATTCCAGGGACGGCGAGCACATTTACCACGCCAGTATCGGCAAAGTATTTTTACCTACTACGGCTTCCTGGCTTGATTGGCTCAAAGGCGATCGGTGGTTCCAGGTGGTGGATGCCTCAAGCTACAAAGTGTTAAAGCGTGTGGACATGGGCGAAAAGCTAAAGGAATTTGGCAGGCCATGGCTGGATAAGGCAATTCGACCTATGGCGATTCCTCACGACGAGCGCCATGCCTATTTTCAGGTTTCGTTCTTCCATGGCTTTTTCGAATACGATCTGCACCAGGAAAAAATTACGCGCGTGCTGGAGTTGCCGGTGCCAAAGGAGATTGCAGATCTTCCTTATCGCAAGTACCAACTCAATTCCGCGCACCACGGGTTGGCCGTTAATTCTGATGGTAAGAAGTTGTGCGTGGCAGCGACCATGTCCGGTTATGCGGCGATCGTGGATCGAGCAACGTTCAAGTACACGGTTATTCCCTTGTCCGAGAAGCCCCTGGGCGCCAAGCCTTACTGGGCAACGGAAAGTGCAGACGGCAAGCACTGCTACGTTTCGGTAAGCGAGCAGGACCGCGTTTCTGTGATTTCTTTTGACGAAGGCCGGGAGATAGCTAGCGTAACGGTGGGAGATCATCCGCAACGGGTACGCACTGGAAAGCTGCGGATTAATACGTTGTGAAAAAGCCCACTCTCGCTTGCGACAGGATTGGAACGACATACTCAAACTGTTCCATGCAGCGGCACACAGGCAGGGCTTCGTTGACAAAGAAGAAGAAAACCAATAGCTTCTGCTGGCAGCACTTCACACCTTCAACAAATTAATAAGAATTAGAAACAGAGTGACAAAGCGCGGCATGCCTGCCAAAGCGCAAACACGAGGAGACAAAAATTGTTACCGACACTTCCAATCCTGTGCGAGTTGCACAGCG